>CAYOUY010000308.1:0-17227 GCA_964407245.1 uncultured Acidobacteriaceae bacterium | reverse complement strand
TCGGCAATGTCGGGCAGGTTCAGGTCGTAGCGAATGTCTTCCGGCAATTCCTTGCTGGCGGCGTTCCGGAAAATGTCGAAGCCTTCGGCGTAAGCCTGCATGATGCCGTACTCGATGCCGTTGTGCACCATCTTCACGAAGTGCCCGGCGCCGGACGGTCCGCAGTGGATGTAGCCGTCTTCAGCGGTGCCACCGAGCTTCTCTCTCCCCGGCGTGCGTGGGATATCACCTTTGCCTGGTGCCAGCGTTTTGAAAATCGGATCGAGCCGCAGCACGGCTTCCTTCGGCCCGCCGATCATCATGCAGTAACCGCGCTCCAGTCCCCAAACGCCGCCGCTGGTGCCGACGTCGATGTAGTGAATGCCCTTGGGTGCGAGTTCCTTGGAGCGGCGAACGTCATCTTTGAAATAAGAGTTGCCACCATCGATGATGGCGTCCCCGGGCTTCAGATGCAGCGCAAGTTTCTGGACGGTCGCCTCGGTGGGAGCGCCGGACGGAACCATGACCCATACCGCGCGTGGCGGCGCGAGCTTGGCGCCCAGGTCTTCCAGCGAAGACGAACCGGTCGCACCTTCCGCCGAGATTTGCTTGACTGCATCCGCGCTGAGGTCGGAGACGACGAGTTGATGTCCACCGCGCATCAGGCGCCGCGTCATGTTGGCGCCCATGCGCCCCAGCCCTACCAGTCCCAGTTGCATGCCTGCTCCTGATTACAAGGCCTTCTGTACGGCCGCCTGCAGCGTGGCCAGTCCCGCCTTCAAGTCTTTCCCCAAGTGAACGCGCAATGCGCGCCGCCCGCGCTCGTTGAGCACCTGAAAATCTCCGCGTGCCTGCGCCGCCTTGACGATTCCGAATGTGTACTTCTGGCCGGGTACCGGCAGTTCGACGGAATCGTCGCAGGTAATCTGCAAGAACACGCCCGAGTTCGGACCACCCTTATAAGCCTGCCCAGTCGAATGCAGAAAGCGCGGACCGAATCCCAGACACGTAGCCACGCCTTTCTTGTCGCGCACCGCGTGACGCACGACTTGCAAACTCTGTTCGTGCTCGGTATTCATCTGGATGTAACCAAGTACGGCGAAATAGTCTCCAGGTTTGATGCGCGCCAAATGTGCCTTCAGATATCCCGCCAGTGTTGGTGCGCTCGCGGACTTTGCCAGTTCCGCGGCATTTTTCTCGTCGGTGAAAAGCTTGACGCCGGCGTCTTCGACCACAGGTTTTTCTGCGGGCAGGGAGCCGGTTTTCTCGTACTCGGAAGTCAGATTGCGCGTCGCGACCTTGCTGGCTTCCACGTCGGGTTGATTGAAAGCGTTGATGCCGATGATGGAGCCGGCAACCGCGGTGGCGATTTCCCAGCGGAAAAACTCTGCCCCGAGTTCGTAGATGTCGGACATGACAATGCGCACTACAGAATGCCCAGCCTTTTCGATCGCGGCGATTTTGGAGTCCTGATCTGCGTCGGCACCGGAATGGAGCCGCACGTAAACGAAGACGCGATCCTTGCCGTAAATTTCCGGCGCAGTCAGGTGCTCGCGGTCCACAGGAATAATTCCTTTGCCGATTTTTCCCGTGGACTCGGCCAGCAATTGTTCAAGCCACGCGCCGAGGTCAGCAATGCCCGGCGAGGTAACTATCGTGACTTTATCGCGTCCCGTCTTGGCGGCCGTGCCAAGAATGATACCCAGCTGAGCTCCGGGATTTTCGGCGACGGCGACATCGGCCGAGCAGGCGCGCACCATTTCTGCGGCGTGGTCGAGAAACTTCTTCGCGTCGAGGCCCATCGCCGCGGCAGGCACCATCCCGAAATTCGATAGCGCGGAGTAGCGCCCTCCAATCGAAGGCCGGCCAAAGAAAGTGTGCAGGAAATGATCCGATTCCGCGACCTGCTGCATTTTTGATCCGGGATCGGTGATGGCGATGAAATGACTGCCCGCCTTGGTGACGCCGACCGCCTGCCGGGTGCGCTCGAAAAAGTATTGCTTAAAGATATTCGGTTCGAGTGTGCTCCCGGACTTGCTGGCGACGATGAAGATCGTCTTCGGAATGTCAATCTGATGCTCGAACCATTTCACCTGCGCGGGATCGGTCGAGTCGAGCACGTGCAGCGTGGGGAAATGCAGAATGCGGCCAAACGTCATGCGCAGAACTTCCGGGCAAAGACTCGACCCGCCCATGCCCAACAGCAGGATGTGCTCGAATCCGCGCTGCTGAACTTCTTTCGCCAGTTTCTGCAGTTGCTCGTGCTGTGCGGCTTGTTCCTCGACAATGTCGAGCCAGCCCAGCCACTTGGCTTCGTCGTCGCCGGTCCAGAGCGTGGCATCGCGCTGCCACAGGCGTTTCATCTTTCCGCCAGATTGCCAGTCAGCAATCGTCGATTGCACCGCTGAAGCCAGAGGTTCAGGCAGGGAAGACTTCAATCCGTTTACCGTCGCCGCTTCGTCCACTCCCTTTGCTGCATTCACGGCTGTACTCCGTCCGCCAACTGCATTGCGATTACGGTTGGCGTCTCTTAGTGCGCGGTTTTTCCCTGTGTGCTCTTCGCAACCGCGGCCAGCAGCTTGTTGAAGGCGTCGGCGAAGAGTTTGACGCCGTCGTCGGTCAGCTTGTCGGTAACTTCCTTGATGGAAATTCCGGCGCGCGCCAGACCGTCCATCGTCTTCTGCGCCGCTGCGATGTCCTCCGTCAGGCTATTGCGCAAGTGCCCGTGGTCACGAAAGGCGTCGATTGTAGCCGGAGGCATGGTGTTGACCGTGTCGCGGCCGATCAGGTCCTCAACGTAAATCACATCGCGGTAGTTAGGGTTCTTCGTGCTGGTGCTGGCCCACAACACGCGCTGTGTCTGCGCTCCCTTGGCTGTCAAATCCTGCCAGCGTGAACCGCTGAAGATGCGCTGGTAGCGCTGATACGTGAGTTTGCCGTTCGCGATCGCGACCTTGCCCAGCAGGCTCTTCAACAGCGTTTCCTGGCCGGGGCCGGAAGCCGTTTTCAGTTTCTCGATCAGCAAAGAATCCACCAGCGTGTCAATGCGGCTGATGAAAAAGCTGGCCACGCCCGCCATCTTCTTCAGATTGCCACCCCGTGCAGAAAGGTCTTCGAGACCGGTGATGTAGGCTTCGGCAACTTTTTCGTAGACTTCCTGCGCGAACAAGAGCGTCACGTTGATGTTAATGCCGTCGCCGATCAGTTGCTGGATCGCCGGCAGTCCCTCCGCCGTGCCCGGAACTTTGATCATCACATTGTCGCGGTCCACGGTCCTCCAAAGCCGCCGCGCCTCGTCGATCGTTTCCTGAGTCTTGCGCGCCAGATAGGGCGAGACCTCAAGGCTGACGTAGCCATCGCGGAAATTCGATTGGTCATAGACAGGTCGCAGCGTGTCGGCCGCGTCCTGAATGTCGCGAATGGCGATGTGTTCATAGCGTGCGGTCGTGTCGAGATCGCAGCGCGATGCCAGCGACGTCAACATGTCGTCATAAAGGGAACTCTCGGCGATCGCCTTTTCGAAAATGGACGGGTTCGACGTCATTCCCCGCAGTCCGTCATTCTGAATCATTTGCTTCAATTTGCCGGTGGTGAACAGGTCACGCCGAATGTAGTCGAGCCACATCGACTGGCCGTAGTCGAGCAGTTCAATCAGAGGATTCTTGATGGCTTTTGAACTTTCGAGTACTCCTGTTGGCTGCATGATGCCCTCCACTACGGTTTGATGAGCAGAACCAAAGAGCTGATGCGAATCACGGACGATCAGTTTATTTGCCGATTGCCTTATGTGCCTCGGCCACCACGGCGTCCACGGTGAATCCGAAATACTTCAACAGGTCTTTCAACGGAGCTGACGCGCCAAAACGATGCATGCCGATCTTTCGACCCCTGGGGCCGACATATCGATCCCATCCCAGCGACGCGGCCATTTCAACGGAAACGCGCGCCGTCACGGTCGAGGGCAGAACGCTTTCCCTGTAAACATCGTCCTGTTGTTCGAAAATCTCCCACGAAGGCATGCTGACCACGCGTGCGCGAATTCCTTCCGCTTTCAGTTTTTCGTAAGCCTCCACGCACAAGGAGAGTTCGCTCCCCGTCGCCATCAGAATGACTTCGGGCTTGCCATCCGCTGCGTCGGCGAGCACATACGCTCCTTTCACCACGCCAGCGGCAGAGGCGTATTTCGTGCGGTCGAGCGTAGGCACATTCTGTCGCGTCAGCACCAGCGCGGCGGGTGAATGCTTCAGTTGTGCAATTATTTTCCATGCCTCGACGACTTCATTGGCGTCGCCGGGGCGAAGGACCACCAAATTCGGCATGGCGCGCAGCGAAGCCAGTTGCTCAATGGGCTGATGCGTGGGACCGTCCTCGCCCAGGCCGATGGAGTCGTGGGTGAATACAAAGATCGATGGAATTTCCATGAGCGCCGAGAGGCGAATGCTGGCCCGCATGTAGTCGCTGAAATTGAAAAACGTCGCACCAAAAGCGCGAATACCCGAAACAACCATACCATTCACGCTCGCGCCCATTCCGTGCTCGCGTATGCCAAAGTGCAGGTTGCGGCCCGCGTAGGCCCCGGCCTCGAAATCTCCCGCGCCTTCAAATTTCAAAGTAGTTTTGTTGGAGGTTGCCAGATCGGCCGATCCACCATTCAGCCACGGAATATTTTGCGCCAGCACGTTCAAAACCTTGCCGCCACTTTCCCGCGTAGCGGTGCCTTTCGCATCAGCGGGGAACATCGGCAGATTTTTGTCCCAGCCTGCAGGCAGCTCGCGATGCTGTATCAAGCGCAAACGCTCCGCCAATTCCGGATACTTCGTGGAATACTCCGCGAAACGCTCGGACCATTGGGCATGCAGATCGCGCCCACGCTTGCCAATGCCATCGCGGAAATTTTCGCGGACGCCGTCTGGCACCAGGAACTTGGCGTCCTCGGGCCAGCCGTAGAATTTCTTCGTCAGCCGCACTTCTTCTTCGCCCAAAGGCTCGCCGTGCGCGGCGCTGGTGTCGTGCTTGTGCGGTGAACCGTAGCCGATGTGGCTGTCGACGATGATGAGCGTCGGCCGATCGGAAGTTTTCTGGAAGACTTCAAAGGCGCGAGCCAGCATCTCCAGGTCGTTCGCGTCGACGACGCGCGTGACATTCCATCCGTAGCCGACAAAGCGAGTGGCGACATCTTCGCTGAACGACCACGCGGCCGGGCCGTCAAGCGTGACGTGGTTGTGGTCGTAGATCCAACAGAGATTCGACAGATGCAGATGTCCGGCCAGGGAAGCGGCCTCGCCGCCGATTCCTTCCATCAGGTCACCATCGCTGCAAAGCGCGTAGACGCTGTAATCAAAAATCTCAAGACCTGGGCGATTGAAATTTGCTGCCAGCCATTTGCCGGCGATCGCCATCCCCAGGCTGTTGCCCACACCTTGCCCGAGCGGTCCGGTCGTGGTTTCGACTCCTGAAGTCAGGTGCGATTCGGGATGCCCCGGTGTGCGGCTTCCCAATTGCCGGAAACGCTTGATTTCTTCCATGGGAACCGCGAGCTCTTTGGTGACCTGGCCATCTGCTCCTACTTGTCGTACCTCCGCCAGATGCAACATGGCGTAGAGCAGCATGGACGCGTGTCCGTTCGACAGGACGAAGCGGTCGCGATTGCGCCATGTAGGATCGGCGGGATCGTAGCGCAGAAATTGCTGCCATAGGCAATAGGTGACCGGCGCCAAGCCCATGGGTGCGCCGGGATGTCCAGAGTTAGCCTGCTGTACGGCGTCGATGGCCAGAGTTCGAATCGTGTTGATGCACAGCGTGTCCAGTTGCTTTCCTGTGACTAGTACTTGTTCACTGGCGACCATGCAATTGCGCTCCTCCGACCGGGATTTTGACTTGCCCGAATCTCTCCACAGGGATTTAGAGTCTCCAGGTGGATAAAGGTTTCGGTGAGAAAGTGTATCAATTTCCTTGGAGGCGTGGATTGCGGTGAAGTGAAAAAAGTCGGGTGAAAAGCGAGGCGTTTACTTCAGAAGCTGCAAATAACTGTCTTCGCTGTGCGACGCCCGCGTCGTGTCCTGCACGAATTTGAGGAACTGGCGCAAGTTGTCGCGCTCAGCCGGCTGCATGCCGTCGAAGCGAACCCTAACGCCCGTTGCGGGGCCGCTGCGGGTGACTTTTCCGCTCAGGGCGAAGCCTTTGACCCAAATCTTGCCATTGGGCACCCAGAGACCGATCTCAACTTTGGCCCCGGGCTGGACCGGAGTGGCGGTTTCAACCAGACATCCGCCCACGCTCGTATTGGAGAGATTGCCCCAGATCGGCGCGGGATTGTCCTCAACGCGCAGTTCGACTGCCACAAAACACTTGATACGCGGGTGACGCCGCCGATCACTGCCGAAGCTCGGGGTGAATAGATCGGGCTCAAAAGGAGGTGTTGCCGAAGCGGGAGTTGGAACCGGTTGAGGCGCTGCCGGCACCTCTGTTTGGCCAGCAGGCTTGCCCTCGCTGGCGGAAGCCGCCTTGATCTGGCGCATGGCCGCCAGCAGAGCCTCTTCGCGCTTCTCCGCCGGCGCTTCACGATAAGCCTGGAGCAGTTTACCGACGTGCCGGACCAGGTCCGGGTCCGAGAGTATGCGAGTCCAATCAGTTCCTGTGGCAGCACTCATGGAAATGCTAACTTCTGCTCCTTGCAGGGGCTCCCGTCTAGCTTCTACGCTGGGTCACTGTCTATCAAGATGACCTAAGTCACGTGGGTTTGTCTCCAACGCGACCTCTGTGTGAGCAATCCGCGCTCGGCCCCAGTCTTAGTCAGAGTCAGCCCGCTTGAGACCGGGAAGGTAATCCGCCAGGGCTTTGCTGTGTTGAGGCGCAAGAGAGAGGAATTCGAATCCGTAATGGTATCCGCGGCGGTGCCGCAGTACAGCCCTGACGGCCCATGACTCGGTCCGGTCAGGGAGAGAGAAAGCCAACGACGCCACTTCGCCCAAGGGAATCTCTTCGGCGATCAATATGCCGATTCCCGCTGCGGACAGGTCTTTGCATCGGCCATCGAGGCGCCGGTGCGCTTCTCCGGAAAACAATGTCACGGTCACCGGAAACTCGCACTGAAAGCGCGGATAACGGCGGTGGGGACGGTCCTTCCCACGATAGAGGGCTTTTCCTGGCTGGAATGACATGATGGCGGAATCCCCAGACCTGCGGGCGATCTCAAGTCTTAAGGTCGAACCTCTTTCATTCGTCCACACTTCCTTGCGCACACTTCATTGCGCCACAAACGTGAGCTGGACAACCTCGGCGGTTTCGTTCGCCGCGGGCTCGAACTTCCATTTGCTGACGGCTACGGATGCGGCCTCCACCAGCACCGGGTTTCCGCCGATCACACGAGTCGTGCGGACGGTGCCGTTGGGCCGCACCATGGCCTCAATCTTGACTGAACCCTCAATATGCATGCGTTTGGCAAGCTCAGGATAGCTGGGCGCGACTCGTGTAACGACTTTGCGCGCGGCGTCCGAGTCTGGGCCGTGCTGCGCCAGCGCCGAGCTGGTCAGCGACACCACGATTGCCATCATCAATAAGGCGCACGTACGCATGGACGACCTAGGCTCAGCTTAACGGTGCGGTTTGAGCCCGGCAAAGCACCGAAGGGGTTGCACTTTGGGTGTGCCCGACCGAGTCAAGCCCTGGAGGCATTGATGCTGGACCGGCCCCCCGGTACTGCGGCGCAATCGTTTTGCATCGCAAGCTGTCGCCGAACAATCCAATCGTAGAAGTTATGCTATAAGCAAGAAAGGACTTCTAGCCCCCCGGACTCAATCCGGCGGGGGTCTCGACGGTCACGGATGCAACATTCATTGAAGGCTTTTTCAGCCTTAGTTCCTGCCCTGGTCTGCGCCCTTTTCTCCCGTCCGGCCCTGCTTGGCCAAAGCGGAGCCGGAACTTCGTCGTCTGCCCCAATCGTCAGCCTTCCGAGTCAATTTCAAGGCAGCGCCCCTGAGGGCCAAGCTACGTCGGAAGTCCTGCAGATCGATTTTAAGGACGCAATCGACCGCGGTTTACGCAACAATCTGGGCTTGCTTTTGGCCGCCGATCAGACGGAAACGGCGCGGGGCGAGAGGTGGAAAGAACTCAGCGAGTTGTTGCCGAATCTGAGTGCCCGTCTGTTGGAAAATGCGGAGACTGAAAGCCTGGCGGCTCTGGGATTCAGCAAACTTTTGCCTTTGCTGAGCCCACCAGGTACCAACACCAGCCACTTTCCACATGTCATCCCCGCCTTTAACTACTTCGACGCCCGCGCGAACCTGAGCCAGTCCATATTCAACTTCAAAGATTTCGAAAAGGAGCAGGCGGCGACAGCCAGCCTGAAGGCGGCACAGTTCAGCTACAAGGACGCGCGGGAAACTGTTGTTCTTGCTGTTGGCAACTCATACCTGCAAGCCATTGCCGCCGGTGCCCGCGTGGAAACAGCCGAGGCGCAGGTGAAGAGTGCCCAGGCGCTCTACGATAAGGCTTTCGATCAGCAGAAGGCCGGACTCAGCCCTGCGATTGATACTTTGCGTTCCCAGGTCGAATTGCAGACACGGCAGCAGCAATTAATAGTTGCCCGCAACGATTTGGCGAAACAGAAACTGACCATCGGACGCATTATCGGTTTGCCGCTCGGGCAGGAATTTGTCCTTACCGAGAAAGCGCCGTACCAGACCCTCACAGCTCTTCCGGTGGAGAGCTATTTGCAACGGGCCTACAGCTCACGCGCCGACTATCAGTCGGCACTGGCGCAAGTTCAGGCGGCCGAATTATCGCGGCGGGCGGCCGCTGCGGGACGGTATCCCACCCTCGACCTGAGCGCCAATCTTGGAGACATCGGCGTAACGCCCAGCCAGTCGAACGGTACCTGGCAGGTGACCGGAGGACTGAACATTCCGATTTTTGCCGGCAACCGCGTGCACAGCGATGTGCTCGAAGCCGATAGCCAGTTGAAACAGGCACGGGCCCGGCTGGCCGATTTGCGTGGCCGCATCGACTACGAGGTCCGTACCGCCGTGCTCGATCTGAACGCCGCAGCCGAGCAGGTGGAAGTGGCGCGCAGTTCCGTGGATCTGGCGGAGCAGGCACTGGCGCAGTCGCAAGATCGTTTTACGGCCGGCGTAACGGACAATCTCGAAGTGGTGCAGGCTCAAGAAGCCCTGGCCAGCGCTCACGAAAGTTACATTGAAAGTCTGTACGCCCACAATCTGGCAAAAGTGGAACTCGCTCACGCCATCGGCGATGCCGAAGAAGGCGTGAAGCGATATTTGAAAGGCAGTCATTAGCCTATGGCACAATCCGCTCAAGTTCCGCCTGTCCAATCTACCGGTCCCGAGCCAGTCTCTAAACCCCTGCCGTCGACGGAGAAAGACTTTCACGCCCGTCCGCGAACCGGCAGTTCCGGCTTCCGCATCGGACTGGCGATTGGCGTTGTTGTCTTGCTGATCGTGGGAATTTTTGTCTTCCGCTACGTGACCAGCTATGAATCGACGGATGACGCCCAGGTCGACGGCCACGTTAACTCGATCAGCGCCCGCATTACCGGCCACGTCATCAAGCTCAACGTCGAAGACAATCAATACGTGCAGGCCGGAACGGTGCTGGTCGAAATTGACCCCACGGATTACCAGGTCGCCTATGATCGCGCCAAGGCGGACTACGAAGATGCGCGGGCCGCGGCTGAGGCCGCCGGCGTCAGCGTCCCCGTCACCGACGTCAATACCAGCAGCCAGGTGTCCGTGACCGAAGCCGACGTAACCAGCGCGCGCGCGGGAATCCAGGTTGCACAGCAGCAATTTGAAGCCGCCAAGGCTCAATTGCAGCAGGCGGAAGCCAACGACGTGAAGGCACAGAACGATCTGGCGCGGTACAAACAACTGGTCGACAAGCAGGAGATTTCGCAACAACAGTATGACCAGGCCGTCGCCGCCGCCAAGGCCAGCACAGCGACGGTAGAAGCCGCTCGCGCCAGCGCCGATGCCGCGCACCAGCAGGTGACGCAGGCGCAAGGCCGGCTCGTTCAGGCCGAAGCCAACTGGCGCTACGCCAATACCGCGCCCAAACAGGTGCAGATCACGCGCGCCCGTGCAGCTGCCGCTCTGGCCGAGGCGCAGCGCAAGAAGGCGGACCTCGATCAGGCGCAACTGAATTTGCAGTACACGAAGGTCGTCGCGCCGGTGAACGGTATCGTCAGCAATCGCACGGTGGAAGTGGGACAGAACGTGTCTCCCGGCCAGGAGCTCATGAAGGTCATCAATCTCGATGACGTGTGGATCACGGCGAACTACAAGGAGACTCAACTTCGCAAGATGAAAGTGGGCCAGCCGGTCGACATCGAAGTGGATGCCAACGGCCGGACCTACCACGGGAAGGTGGACAGCATCGCCGGCGCCAGCGGCGCCCGCTTCAGCCTTTTGCCGCCGGAAAATGCCACGGGGAATTACGTGAAGGTCGTGCAGCGCATTCCTGTGAAGATCGTGCTCGATCCCGGTTCAAACAACGATCACCAGTTGCGTCCCGGCATGTCCGTTGAGCCGAAGGTCTGGACTCGCCGATGAGCAGTACCACCGCCACGTTCGATCAGGCCGCAGCCTGGCGTCCCGCAGTCAACCCGTGGATCATTGCCATCACCGTGACGCTGGCCACCTTCATGGAAGTGCTCGACACTTCCATCGCCAACGTGGCGCTGCCTCACATCGCCGGCAGCCTGTCGGCGGGGCAGGATGAAAGCACGTGGGTCCTGACTTCTTATCTCGTCTCGAACGCAATTGTTCTTCCGCTCAGCGGCTGGCTTTCATCCATTGTCGGCCGCAGGAATTTCTACATGGGCTGCGTGGCACTGTTCACCATCAGTTCGTTTATGTGCGGACTGGCGCCGAACCTGGCTACGCTTATCGTGTGTCGAATTCTGCAAGGCGCCGGCGGCGGCGGATTGCAGCCCAGTGAGCAGGCCATCCTGGCCGACACCTTTCCCCCCGCCAAGCGCGGCATGGCGTTCGCAGTGTATGGGATCGCCGTTGTCACGGCACCGGCTATTGGCCCCACACTCGGCGGCTGGATCACCGACAATTTCACCTGGAGGTGGATCTTCTTCATTAACATCCCGGTCGGGATTCTGTCCATCCTTCTGACCTCGCGCCTGGTGCAGGACCCGCCGTATCTCCAGCGGCGCAAGCTCAGAGAAACCAGCATCGACTATGTGGGCCTGGGTTTTGTGGCGTTGGGGCTGGGCACGCTGCAGATTGTTCTCGATAAAGGCCAGCGCGAAGACTGGTTCGAATCGAACTTCATCGTGACGCTCGCGCTAATCTCCGCCGTGTCGCTAATTTTTGTCATCTGCTGGGAATGGCGGCACAAGGATCCCATCATCGATTTGCACCTGTTCCGCGACCGCACCTTCGGTATTTCTAATTTGCTGATGTTCATGCTGGGATTTGCCTTGCTCGGAAGCACACTGCTGCTGCCGCTGTTCATGCAGACGATGCTCGGCTATACCGCCCAACGGGCCGGCATGGCTCTGATGCCCGGCGGATTCACGATCATGCTGCTGCTGCCGCTGGTCGGCTTTTTATTGTCGCGCTACACTCCGCGCTGGCTGCTGTTTTTCGGCCTGATGGTGCTTTCGCTGTCGCTGTTTCACATGACACGATTCGATCTGGATATCGACTTCCGCACCGTGGCCATGGCCCGGGTATTTCAGGCTGCGGGGATGGCGTTTCTGTTCGTCCCTATCAATACGGCCGCCTATGCGTTCCTGCCGCGGGAAAAGAACAACGCTGCGTCGGGCCTGATGAACCTGGCGCGCAATATCGGCGGCAGCGTGGGCATCTCCGTCGTTACCACTATGCTCGACCGCCGCACGCAACTGCATTTGACCAATCTGGCCGGCAATCTCAGCTTGACGAATCCGGCGTTGCGCGCGATGATTCAGGGCGCTTCGAATGCCATGCGCGCTCATGGCGCGAGCGCAGCGAATGCGACCCAGCAGGCCTACGCGCTGATTCAGGGCACGGTCGAGCGTCAGGCGACCATGCTGGCGTATATCGATTGCTTCTGGTTTCTCGGAGTCGCGATCCTGCTGATGGTGCCTATGGTTTTCCTGGTCAAGAAAGCGAAACCAGGCGGCGGAATCGCGGTACACTAGAAAGTAGCCATGTTTCGTCTCGTCACCATCGAGCGCGAATTCGGCTGCGGCGCGGCCGCCATCGCTGCATCCCTCGCCGAGCATCTCGGTTGGAAACTCTGGGATCAAACCCTCACCGCAGAAATTGCCCGCCTCGCCAACGTCGATCCTTCAGCCGTCAGGCGCTGCGACGAGCGCATGGACAGCCGGCTGCATCGCCTCGCCAAGACCTTCTGGCGCGGCAGTTACGAGCGCAGCGCCAACCTGGGCAGCCAGATTTTCGACACCGACCGCATGATGGCGATGATGCAGGACATCATGGACAGGATTGCACGCGAAGGGAATGCCGTCGTGGTGGGGCGTGGCGGGCCCTATTTTCTGCGCGAGAATCCGGATGCGTTTCATGTTTTTCTGTACGCGCCGCGCGCGGAGAAAATCCGCCGCATCATCGCGGAGGGGCACTCACAAGAAGACGCCGAAGAGCTGGTCGAGACAGTGGATCGCGAACGCGTCGCCTACGTCAAGCACTACTTCGATGCGGATTGGCCCACGCGCTCTCTCTATCACGTCATGCTGAACACCGCCGTCGGCAACCAGTCCGTGATTCAGACAATTCTCAAGACCATGCGCGTGGTGGAAAGCGGTCCCAAGGCTACGGATTTCGAGCCGCCAAAAGTGCCGGTAATTTCTCACTAGAACCCGTGTCACAAATCGCATCGGGAAGGGCACGACTTCAGTCGTGCCGCCTGGAGCCGGGAAAGTAGTGGGCTTTAGCCCCTGAGGTGAGCGCCTCCTATTCCCGCACTGCAGTTCTCATCAAATTCGATGAAGATACGAATGCTACGGCGGCAGCCACCCGATTCGCTCAAGAGCGGACGCTTCTAACGGGTCCGCCTTGCGGCCGCTGCGGAGCCGGACAGCAATCATCCGCGCACACATCCGGCCTCGGGCCGAGAGATCCCAGCGCGCGCCGTTCTTTTCCTGGATTCGTGCGCTCCAGAATCAGCTCGCGAATCATGCCGATAAACTCAGGATGCACGCCGACCGTCTTCGCCCGAGCTATCGGCAGCTGCAGCGACTCGCACAATTGTCGTGCCTCGATGTCGAGGTCATACAGCACTTCCATGTGATCGGAGATAAAACTGATCGGTGCGATCACGACGGCACTGGCCAGATTTTTTTCTTTCACCGTACGCAGGTAATCCAGGATGTCGGGTTCCAGCCACGGCTGCCCCGGCGCGCCGCTGCGGCTCTGATAGACGAGCGCGTCGTTGGTGATGCCGAGCCCCCCCGACACCAGCTTACGCACTTCCTCCAGTTGGCGAACGTAGTCGCACGTGTTGGCCATCGAGACGGGAATGCTGTGCGCGACATAGATGAGTTGAATATTCTGCCGCGCATTCGGCGGAATCTGCTCGAGTGCCTCGCCCAGCCGTTTTTCGGTCGCGGCGATGAATCCCGGATGATTGAAGAAGGCGCGGAGCTTGTCGATTTCCGGCGCGCCAGCTCCAATCTCGCTCTGTGCTCGGGCAATGTCTTCGCGGTACTGCCTGCATCCGGAGTACGAACTATAAGCCGACGTGACAAAGGCAAGTGCGCGCTTCACGCCGTCTTGCTTCATCTTTTGCAGCGTCTCGGCGAGCATCGGATGCCAGTTGCGATTCCCCCAGTACACCGGCAGCTTGGGGCCATGTTGAGCCAGCTCAGCTTTGATCGCGGCAATC
This sequence comes from uncultured Acidobacteriaceae bacterium, assembly GCA_964407245.1. Taxonomy (GTDB): domain Bacteria; phylum Acidobacteriota; class Terriglobia; order Terriglobales; family Acidobacteriaceae; genus Sulfotelmatobacter. Next base: position 3,394 of record CAYOUY010000308.1, on the reverse strand, counting down.
AGTTCGCGGGTCTGCTGGTTGATCGGGCTCTTGCCCTCAAAGTGGTAGTAGTGCTCGGCCACAGCCAGCATGCGCTCGCGCGGCACGTTGCGTCCGCGCAGCACATTTTCGAGGAATGGGATGACGTCCTGTCGCGATTCCGGGCCTCCAAAGGAGACAACCAGGATGGCGTCGTAAGTCATCAACGGGTCAACAAGAGAGTCGCGAACAAGAGAGTAACTGAAGCAGGAAAAATAAGAAACTCTGGTGCGCCCGGAGAGATTCGAACTCCCGACCTGTTGCTCCGGAGGCAACCGCTCTATCCAGCTGAGCTACGGGCGCGCCCATTCCAGTGTACACACGGAGCGAAGGCAGCTTCAACGTCCGCGCGCTCACGAGTTCAACAAGGAAACGCCCGTGCCCGTGCTGAACAAGGAATTCCTCCTACCAGCGATCGCCGCGATCGCCCCGTCCGCCGCGATCTCCGCGATCGCGGCCCCCGCGTTCTCCGCGATCCCGGCCGCCACCACCGCCGCCGCCGCCGCGATCCGACTTTGGCCTCGCCTCGTTGACGTTGATGGTCCGGCCGCCGATCTGCGTGCCATTCAGCGCGGCGATAGCCTTTTCGCCGTCTTCGTTGCTGGCCATCTCGACGAAGCCGAAACCGCGGGAGCGGCCCGTATCGCGGTCGGTAAGAATGCTGACCCGGTCCACCTGCCCGTACGCCTCGAATGCCTGGCGCAACTCATCTTCAGTTGTGTTGAAGCTGAGATTCCCCACGAAAATGTTTTTCACGCGTCTGCCTCTGCATTGAGCTGTCGAAGTGCGAGCTCAGTTCGGCGGACTTGGCAGGTTGGCGGCCTGAAAATCGATACCGGAGCTGGCGAACAGTCGAATGCGGCCAGCAGTATAGCAGGTTGCCATGAAGGGCATGTCAAGTTTGTGTGGGGGTAATGCCTGAAAAACACATCTCAGGCACCGCCTGTGGGAAAGCCTCAACGGCTGCTACCGCGTGCTTTTTCTAGCACGCGTCCACCATCCAGTACCCTTCTGGATGAAACCCCATCTGCAGCAGTCTGTTTTTGGGATCGTGTCTTTTCCCGCATCCGGGACAGACCAGGTAGCGGCTCCAGGCCGTGCCTTGGCGATCATAGTTTTCGGCGACGGCAAACGTCGTGCCACAACTGCAAGGGACGAGAAACATGGAGAGGTGAGGCTTTCCAGCCTCGCTCCGAGTGGGCGGATTCTTGCTTTCGGACTTGCCACTGTGCTTCACGATTCTTCCACTGCGGCCAGAGCGCTTTTCTTGCGCTTATTCGCCGGCAGGACTTTCTTGCGCAGACGCAACGATTTTGGTGTAACTTCCACAAACTCGTCGTCAGCAATGAATTCGATCGCCTGTTCGAGATTGAGCGCGCGGAACGGCACCAGGCGGATCGCTTCATCCGCGGTCGAGGCGCGCATGTTGGTCAGCTTCTTCTCGCGCACTGCGTTCACGTCGAGATCGTTGTCCTTGGCGTTTTCGCCAATGATCATGCCCTCGTAGAGATCGACGCCCGGGCCGACAAAAAGCTCGCCACGCTCCTGCAATCCCCACAACGCGTAAGCGGTCGAGACTCCCGGGCGGTCTGCGATCAGGGCACCGGTGAGCCGGTGCGGAATTTCGCCCTGCCACTCGGTGTATCCGTCGAACAGCGAGTTCATCACGATCGTTCCCCGCGAGTCGGTGAGCAACTGACTGCGCAATCCGATCAGCCCGCGGCTGGGTACACGAAACTCAATGCGCACGCGTCCGTAGCCATGGTTGTGCATGTTGGTGACCTCGCCCTTGCGCGCGCCCAGTTGCTCCATGACAACGCCAACGAACTCCTCGGGCACATCCACCGTCAGATGCTCAACAGGTTCCATGAGCTTGCCGGTCTGCCTATCGCGGCGGGTGACGATTTCCGGTTTGCCCACCATCAGTTCGTAGCCCTCGCGCCGCATCATTTCGATCAGGATGGAAAGCTGCAATTCGCCGCGCCCGAGAACTTTGAACGAATCGGTACTGCCAGTTTCTTCCACGCGCAGCGAGACGTTGGTCAGCAGCTCTTTTTCGAGGCGCTCCCGCAGATTGCGCGACGTCACGTACGTCCCATCTTTGCCGGCGAAGGGCGATGTGTTCACGGTGAACAGCATGGCAATCGTCGGTTCGTCAATGGCTATGGGAGGCAGCGGCGTGGGACTTTCCGCGTCAGTAATGGTCTCGCCGATCGTGATGCCTTCGACGCCGGCGACCGCGACAATGTCGCCGAGTTCCGTCTCCGTGATGTCTGTCCGCTTCAGGCCGGAGAAGGAAAACAGCTTCGTGATTTTGGTTTTGTGTAGAGTGCCGTCGAGTTTGGCAATCGCAACTTCTTCGCCGGTGAACATTTTGCCGTTGAACACGCGGGCGATCGCGAGCCTTCCCAGATAGTCGCTGTAGTCGAGATTCGCCACCAGAATCTGCAGCGGACCCGCGGCATCGCCCTTTGGCGGGGGAATCGTTTTCAGGATCGCATCAAAAAGAGGCTGCAAGTCCTCGCCTCGACCCGCACCTCCGCCTTTGCTGTCCGTCGCGGCCGTGCCGGTTTTGGCATTCGTATAGAGGACAGGAAAATCGAGCTGCTGCTCCTTCGCGTCAAGATCAATAAAAAGGTCGTAGATTTCGTTGAGCACTTCCTGCGGGCGGGCGTCGGCGCGGTCAATCTTGTTGATGACCACAATCGGCGGCAGATGCGCCGCCAAAGCTTTGCCCAAAACGTAGCGTGTTTGCGGCAGCGGTCCCTCGCTGGCATCGACCAGCAGCATGACGCCGTCAACCATTTTCAGAGCGCGCTCGACCTCGCCGCCAAAATCGCTGTGACCGGGCGTGTCCACGATGTTGATCTTCACGTCGCGATAGAAAATGGCGGTGTTCTTGGCCAGAATCGTGATCCCGCGCTCGCGCTCCAGTTCGTTCGAATCCATCACGCGGTCCGCGACGGTCTCATTGGCGCGGAATGTCCCACTCTGCTTGAGCATGGCGTCGACCAGCGTGGTTTTGCCGTGGTCCACGTGCGCAATGATGGCGATGTTGCGAATGCTTGAACTCAAGAAAGATCCTTTGTGCTTTGTTCTGTTACCAATTTACTATGCTGGGAACAGGATTCACCACATGTCAGAGCCACAGGAAACTCTTTTCTCACGCGCGCTCGAGGCGCGGCGAGAACGCCGGTTCGAAGACGCACGAACCAGCTTGAAGCAAGCCGAGGAGTTAAACCGCCAGGCCAAGGATGATGCCGGCCTGGCGCGGTCTCTTGTCATGCTGGGCCAGATCGAACGGGATCAGCATCACCTCGATGCGGCTCTCAAATATTACGACGAGGCGGTTGCCATTTATCGCAAGATCGGCCAC
>CAYOUY010000307.1:0-3504 GCA_964407245.1 uncultured Acidobacteriaceae bacterium | reverse complement strand
ATGAATAGCCCTGCGCGCGGTTCGTTGCTCGGGATCGAACACCTCGAGGCGAAGGAACTCCTGGGCCTGCTCAAACTGGCCCGCCGCATGAATCCGCTGAAGGCCCGGCCGCTGCTGCGCGGCAAGCGCGTGGTGCTTCTGTTTTACGAGACTTCGACGCGCACGCGGTCTTCCTTCGAGTTTGCGGCGAAATCCCTCGGTGCGATGACGACGCTGCTGCAAGCCTCCAGTTCGAGCATCGAAAAAGGCGAGTCAGTTCTGGATACAGGCTACACACTCCGTGCAGTTGGAGCCGATTGCATTGTCATGCGGCATCCCTCGGCTGGGGCGCCGCATTTGATGGCGGAGCACCTTGACATTCCGGTGATCAACGCAGGCGACGGCATGCATGAACATCCGTCGCAGGCGCTGCTGGACGCGTACACCATCCTGAAGCACAAGAAATCGTTCAAGGGACTGCGGGTAACGATCATCGGCGACATCCTTCACAGCCGCGTGGCGCGGAGCGCCTGCCACTTGCTGACGAAGTTCGGGGTGAAAGTGACGCTGTGCGGGCCGCCCGAGTTCGTGCCGGAGGTGGCCGCGACGCTCGCGCCGGGGCTGCGCGTGACGCGGCATATCGAAGACGCGCTGCGCGGGACCGACGTCATCATGCTGCTGCGGGTGCAGAAAGAACGCATGGCCGGGCACAAGATCAAACTCGAGAGCTATATTGCACGCTACCAGATGACGGCGGCGCGGCTCAAACTGGCCAAACGCGACGCGCTATTGATGCATCCCGGGCCGATTATTCGCGGGCTGGAGTTGACGGCCGATGTGGCGGATGGGACGCAGTCTGTGATTGTGGATGAAGTTCGCAACGGCGTGCCCGTGCGGATGGCGATTCTTGCGCGGGCGCTGGGGAAGGCGAAGTGAGCCACGGATTGTCACGGATCAACACGGATAGATCACATGCGGCGAAGTTGAATGCTGAATGCTGAGTGCTAAGAGTCAAAAGCGGGAGAGTACGAGCCTGCTGATTCGGGGCGGGCAGCTGATTGATCCGGCGGCGAAGATCAATGCGCCGATGGATGTGTTGCTGCGCGACGGGCGCGTCGCCGAGGTGGCTCCGCCGAATAAGATTCGCGGCAGCGCCGACGAGAAATTCGACGCGCGCGGACTGATTGTCGCGCCGGGGTTCATTGATTTGCACGTGCATCTTCGCGAGCCGGGTCAGGGATATAAAGAGACGATCGCTACGGGCACGGCTGCGGCGGCGGCGGGAGGGTTCACCAGCGTCTGCACCATGCCCAACACTGCGCCAGTAGTGGACACGGCGGAGTGGGTGACGTGGCTGCGCAGTCCGGAGCGGGGCGCGGTGGTAAATGTGTTTCCGATTGCGGCGGCCACGCGCGGCAGCCGCGGCACAACCCTCAGCGACTTCGGCGGGTTGCAGCGCGCAGGAGCAGTCGCGGTGACCGATGACGGCAAGCCGATTCTGAACGACGACGTGATGCGCGCGGCGCTGACGCTGGGAGCGCAACTGAATTTTCCGATTGTGCAGCATGCGGAGGATACGCGGCTGACCGCCAATTGCACGATGCATGCCGGGCCGACCAGTTTCCGTCTGGGATTGTTCGGAATGCCGGCGTCGGCGGAAGCGCACATTGTGGATCGCGACGTGACGCTGGCGCAGCACATTCGGGAATCGCGGCTGCATGTGGCGCATCTTTCGACCGCCGATTCGTTAAAGGCCGTACGGCGCGGCAAGCGCGGCAATCACGGAGCGCGCGTGACGTGCCGGGTAACCTGTGAAGTTACGCCGCATCACTTTACGCTGATCGATGAGAATGTCGGCGAATACAACACCAACTGCAAGATGAATCCTCCGCTGCGCTCGGCGTCGGATCGCGAGGCGATTCTGGTTGCGTTGGCCGACGGCACCGTGGACGCCATTGCCACCGACCACGCGCCCCATGCCCTGCACGAAAAACAGGTGGAGTTCGAGCGGGCGTTATTCGGCGTGACGGGGCTGGAGACGGCGCTGGCGCTGGCGATCACGAAGCTGCATCGCGAGCACAGAATTCCGCTGGCGCGGATCGTCGAACTGTTCACGGCCGGGCCGGCGAGAGTTTTCGATCTGCGCGGGCGCGGGTCGCTGGCGAAAGGCAATTTTGCCGACGTGACGATTTTCGATCCCAAGAAACGATGGACGTTTGAAGTGGCGAAGTCGCGGTCGATGTCGCGGAACAGTCCGTTTGACGGATGGCAACTGACGGGGAAAGTTGTGGCAACGGTGGTGGGCGGGAAGATGGTGTATAGGGCTGAATGAGCCGGCGAAACAATGAACGGAGGAGCCTGAACATGCGAATCTGCAAATCGCGCTTCGTTTTCCTGTCAGTGATTTTGGTAAGCAGCCTGTGTTGCTCACAGAGCCAGAAAGCACCGGTGTCAAATCAGAGGACCCTGCAGGTTGAGGAATCGGTGGGCGGCAGCGTTGTGACGAACCTAGGATATGGAATCCAGGTGAACAAGGGATCTTCTTTGCACCGCCGGTGGTTTGTCGTCAACGATCCGACCTGCCCAATTCGTCTCTCGGGCGCGAGGATAGAGACTGTTTACCAGAGTGGTAACGTCGGTGGGAGTTACCAATATAGGTCAACCGGGACGGCGACATTAAGCGAGCCTGCGAGCGCCCTTGAGATTCGGTTTCTACTGTTCGACATCTGGGGCGATCACATGCGTACCTTGTCAGACACAGAGGTGTCCGATGTTACCGGACAGATCGCGCTTAAGGGCTCTGCAGGGTGGACAGCATGGGAGAACGACGTCTCGGAACTCTTCACGGTGGTAAGTTTCGTGGCTCGGGTCAGGAAGGCTGACGGAACAGTTTGGGCATACGACCCCGCAAGTCTCGTGCGAGAGGTTGAGAAGATAAAGGTTACTCTGACCGAAAAAGAATTGGCTCCGGAAAAGGAAAAGCCAAAGGGCTGATCGCCTGTCTGAAGGGGCGGCACCAATCCGCTCCATTGCCGAGCTGCGCTCGGCCTGGCCGGGTCAGAGACCCGGCCCCACACTGAAAACTGCGGAGCTTCGCTCCGCCGGACAGCCGAGGGCGGCTGTCCCAACATACAATCACCACGCGGGCAAAATTCCCATCCTCTTCCCCACATTCTTCAGCACTCCCAGCGCCTGATCCAACTCTTCCTTCGTGTGCGTGGCGGTCATGATGGTGCGGATGCGGGCTTTGCCTTCGGGCACCGTGGGAAACGCGATGCCGGTGCCGAGCACGCCTTCCTTGAACAGTTCGCGGGAGAAGTCCATGGTGAGCTTGCCGTCGCCGATGATGATGGGCGTGATGGGAGTTTCGCTGGCGGGCGTGGTGCGGCCTCCGATGTCGATGCCGAGCAGGCCGAGTTCTTTTTTCCAGAAGCGCGTGTTCTCCCAGAGTTTTTCCATGCGCTCAGGTTCGTTTTCGAGCACGTCGAAGGCAGCGATGCAGGTCGCCGCCACTGACGGCGGATG
>CAYOUY010000306.1:0-22291 GCA_964407245.1 uncultured Acidobacteriaceae bacterium | reverse complement strand
CTTCTGCAGGTCAATGATGTAGATCCCGTTGCGCTCGCCGAAGATGAACTCCTTCATCCGCGGATTCCAGCGCTTGGTCTGGTGCCCGAAGTGGACGCCCGCTTCGAGCAGCTCCTTCATGGTGATGGTAGCCACGTTTCTCCTTTTGTAATCTGCATCCCGCTGTTTGGTTCCGCTCCGTCCTCCGAAGTCAGACTCTGCGTAACCAAGCGGGATTGCCATTCCCGTCCCCGCGCCGCGAGGCCCGGGAAGAATTGAACACCTAAACTCAGCTGTTAGCTATTAGCCGTTCGCTTTTAGCTAAGCCAAAATCAAAACCCATGTCATTCCGAACCGAGTCGAAGACTCGGTGAGGAACCTGCTTTTCGCTCGCAGCTCGCGACTCACTCGGTACCCGCCTAGCGCTTCGAGAACTGGAACCGTTTCCGGGCTCCTTTTTGCCCGTACTTCTTGCGCTCTTTGCCGCGCGAGTCCCGGCTGACCATGCCCTCGGACTTCAGTTTCTTGCGCAGTTCCACGTTGAACTGCATCAGCGCGCGGGCAAGGCCCAGTTTCACCGCGTCGGCCTGGCCGCGAACTCCGCCGCCCTGCGCCGTCACGACCACGTTGAATTGCGACGCCGATTCGGTCGAGGCCAGCGGCGACTGCGCCGCCGAGCGCTGCGCCGGAGTCACGAAATACTCTTCAAACGCGCGCCCGTTGATTTTGAAATCTCCGCTGCCCGGACGCAGATACACGCGGGCAATCGCCGACTTGCGGCGTCCCGTTCCGTAGTATTGAACCAACTCTGCCATGTTTAGCTTCGAGCTGCGAGTCGTGAGCTTCGAGCTCTTAACCTTTCCAAATTTTTCAGCGCTTGCTCGTAGCTCGCAGCTCGTAGCTTGCGTCTGTAATTACGATACTGCCACTTTGCGCGGCTTGTACTCGCGCACTTCCAGCTTGAAATCCTGCGGTTTCTGCGCCTGGTGCGGATGCTTGTCGCCTTCGTACACATTCAGCTTCGACAGCATGTGCGCCGCCAGCTTGTTCTTAGGCAACATGCGCTTTACCGCCGCCTCAATCACTGCCTCCGGCTTACGCGCCATCCGCTTCTTGTATTCCTCGGTCCGCAGGCCGCCGGGATATCCCGTGTAATGCTGATAAACCTTTGATTCGGCCTTCACACCCGTTGTGCGAACTTTCTCTGCGTTGATCACGATTACGTGATCGCCGGTGTCCATGAACGGCGTGTACCGCGGATTGCCCTTGCCCATCAGGATGCGCGCCACCTGCGAAGCCAGGCGCCCGAGCGTCTGCCCGTCTGCATCCACGACGTACCACTTGCGCACAATTTCCCCCTCTTTGGGGAAATAGGTTGACATAAACTCTCCCGATTGAAAAAGGCTGCGAAAGAAGACCGCTCGTTGATTCCCCGGCGAGGACGCCGGGACCATCAGGCGGGCAACCACACCACTACCAAAGTCTTTAATTTACCGGAGGCTACGAGCAATGTCAACGCCGGGTTAACGAAAGTAACCTCAGAAGAAGCTTTTCAATGCCTCCATCCGAACTTGCTCTTTTGCGATGGCCGCTCCGATGCGCTGCATGTTTGCGATCTGGTCTACTGCGTCCATTTCGCGCACCTTGACCGGATTCACGTCCGGCAGCCCCAGTTGATCCAGCCGCTGCCGCGTCAGGCCGACGGTGATGCGCTGGTAGGTCACCAGCTTCTGTGCGCCGAGATGGGCGCCGACAAGGTTCAGTGCGTCCTCGTCAGGAATGCCCTTGACCGCTCCCGACGAAATCATCTCCGCGGTTCCGGATTTCGCCGTCGGAGGATGTTGCCCGATCACGTGCATCAGAACGTTCTGTTGCAGGTTGGCTTCATTCATCATCTCCTTGACGACGTATACGCCCCAGTTAATCACGTTGTAGCACGCAGCCTTTCCTGGAGCGATAGTGATGGAATTAAACCCCGTCCCCAACGACATCAGCAGCAGCCGGTCGGATCCCATCGGCCAGCCGTGACCATACTGGGGAATCGTCGCCTCCAGAAACACCTGCAGCGACGGATTGTTGTAGCTGCTTACACCGCCGTCAACGAATTCATAACTCTGTTTCTTGCCTGTGTCGTCGGGAATGGCAATCGTCTGGGGAGGGAAATAGGTTGGGGCCGCAGTGCTCGCCCGCACGACCTGCCACAACGGCAGCCCGGAATTATTCTTGAAGAACTTGTTTTTCGGATTGTTGGTGAAGAACCAGTCATTCCCTAACGTCGCATTCTTGGTCACGACAACAATCTGCGTTCGCAGCCGGTCGCTGCCCAGCATCGTATCTGGCTTGAAAACGTCCTTGAGATGCTGCTCCAGCGGACCACTGGGATACTTGTGCCAGAACTGCACTGGCAAAAACTCCTTGCTGAATATCTCCTTGCCGAACTTGAGATAGAACTCGCGCAGATCGGCCGCCTTGAGCCCGAGAGCCAGTCCCGCCGCCAGAATTGCGCCCGTGCTGGTGCCGCCGATCAAATCGAAGCGATCGCAGAGAGGCTTCTCGATCCCCGTGAGTTGATCGAGTTGTTGCTCAATGCGAATCAGCGCTTCCGCCGGAATAAGGCCGAGCAACCCGCCGCCATCAATGGCCAGAAGCCGCCGAGGGCGATCAATTGCTTCTAGCCGAACGGGCGCAGAAGTACCAGAAGCCATAAACACCTCCGCCTGCATTTTTCGGGGAAGGCCGCCATCATACGCTCGAAAGCCGGCTACAGGTTACGAATTTCAGAAAACATCGGTTTCCCGAAATCCCCGCGCCGGCTTGAGCGAAGATGGAGTTTCCGTGCTAACATGCGCCGCATGCTTGGGCGCCCTGCTTTAGCCCTGTATCTGCTCGTGGCGGTTCTTGTCGCCACTGCCCACGCTGCCGACGAAACCGGCCAGCCTGCGCCGCGCTTCCGCGCCAGAACTACCACCGGCGACCAATTCAACAACGAGTCGGTCAAAGGCAAGGTGGTTCTCTTCGAGTTCTGGACGACCTGGTGCAAGTTCTGCGAGGCAGAAGCCGAGATGGTGGATGACATCGCTAGAGAATTCAGCGGCAAGGGCCTGATCGTTCTCGCGGTTGACGTGCTGGAGCCCGATCAGAGGGTGAAGAAATATCTGGCCCAGCATCCGCGCGCAGTGCCCATCGTGCTCACCAAAGACACAAATCTCGCCGCCATGTACAACGCTCAAAGCTATCCGATTTATGTGGTGATCGGTCGCGACGGCAACATCGCTGGAGAACAGCGAGGCGCAGGTGAACGTGGTTTGCGGCGCATGCTCCGCCGCGCAGGACTGGAATCAGAGAACTAGCCAGTGACGTGGAAGAGCAGCCCTTCAGGGCCGCGTGAGCATTCTTAAAGATGAGGGGCTTTAGCCCCCGCTCGGCGCTCTACTCATACGCCAGCGCGTCGATCGGATCACGCTGCGCCGCCTTGACCGCCGGATAGAGCGCGCCCCCCAGTGACCCGAGAAGTGCAATCACCGTTGCCCGAAGCACCCAAGCGTTGCTCCAGAAAAGCCGCATCACCGGCCGTTCGAGCATAATCACGCGCCGCGTCGCCATGCTGATCAGCACGCCTGCAACGATTCCCACGACCGCCAGCAGCAGCGTCTCCCGCAGCACGACGTTCACGATGTAGAACTTCGAAGCGCCCAGAGACTTCAGAATTCCAATCTCTCGCGTGCGTTCCATGACCGCCGTGTACATCGACTGGAAAATCACCAGGAAGCCGACCACGATGGCAACGCCGATCACAATTTCGATGGCCAGATTGAAGCCGGGCAGATTGTCGGGCGTCATCATCGACAGATACTCCGCCATCGAGCGCACCGAGTACTGCTCCATGCCTGGCCGCTGCTTGATGGCATTCGTGACCTCGTCGATATTCGCCGGATCATCGAGCTTCACGTAGAACACCGACGTTCTGCCCTGCGCACCGATCAGATCTTGCATCGTTTCGAGCTGCAGAAACTTCCGTCCTCCTTTTCCGTGCGGAACAACTCCGCAGATGCGGAAGGGATGGTTCAGCACCTCGATGGTGTCGCCGACCTTCTTGTGATTCATGCCGGCGAAAAAATCGTCGACGATCACGTCACCCGGGCCCTGAAAAGGTCCGCCCGAGAAATATCGAAATGCGGGCGGCAACGCGTCATAGCTTGCTAGGTCGATACCGTAGTCAATCTCCAGGGGTTTCTGGCTGAACGCCCAGATCACGGGCGCGGCCACGGTCACGTGCGGTACCTTCCGCAGCACATCTCCAACCTTCACCGAAATCGGAGCTCCTGACATGCCAACCAGCGCTGCGGCTCCCGGAGGCTGAACCAGCAGGTCCGCCCCCACACCAAGTTGGCTTTCCTTCGATCCGTTCAACAGCCCATAGAACAGCGCCACGACCAGCAGGATCATAGTCACTTCGAGCGCGACCGCACTCACCGTGATGACCGACCGCGTCGGTCGGTGCGCCAGATTGGCGACAACCATTTTGTTCATCATAGGAAAACAGGGGTCAGGGGCTGGAGATTAGGGGTTAGCCTTTCTGACCCCTAGCCCCTAATCCCTGGCCCCTGATTTTTGCATCACCAGGCTCGACTGCGGGCGATCCAGGTGTACCACGTCTGCGCCTGCTGGCTGCTCCAGCACGAACTGGTCGTCGGTCAGCGGATGGTTGATTTCCACCTTCAGCATGTTCAGAGTAATGTCGTACTCTTCCTGCGGGCGGAAGATCTCGATACGCGAAGGATAGCTGACGCCGTCGTAGTCTTTGTATTCAGCATAGCGGGCGTCGGTCACCAGCTTCCCGTCGTCGTCATAGATGTACTGCCGATGCGGCTTCAGGTCAGTGCGGCTGAAGACGATTTTCCGCGAGAGCGCCGCCCCGTCGCCTTTCCGGCGAATCACGACCAGCTCATAGTCATCCTGCAGAATGGTGTGTCCCTTGGCGTCGTGCAGAATCTCGTAGCCGCGCTCCATCACTGCCAGCTCCGTCGCCGGATCGATCGGAGGAATCAGCAGCGCTTCGTAAATGTTCTGCGGGCGAATGTTCTCGATCGGTTGATCGGTAATCGACGTGGGGATTTGGTTGCGCCCGACCACGAAGCGGTTCCTTGGTGGAATCCAGACTTTGAAGTCCTGGCCGTCGCTGACCATGTCGAACGCGGTCGTGCGCACGATCGGCATGAGTCCGATGAAGTGCAGCGAGGAAGGCTGCCGGGCCAGCACATAGCCCCGAATCTCCTTGTAATCCGTGACGTGGCCCTTCTTCGCGCCGCCCGCCGAGGTGTCAATGTCGGCCGTCGCCTTCAGCGAATGGATAGCTTCGGCTTGCTCTCTCAGCCTGTCGATCAGCGCCTGCTGGGCCGATTCCTTCAGAGGGGCTTTCGAATACTGTTCCTCGACCGGGCGCGTGCGAAACAAGCAGCCTGCCGTGGGGAAGATCGAAAGGAACAAGGCTAGAGCTAAAAAGGGCGAACTGCGTCTCATCAAGATATGGAAAGCCTCTCGAACATTTGAGTATACCGCTTCAGATAAGGATGCAGGAGCAAGGGCGCAAGTTTTGCTGGTATCCAGAATCACACCGTCTGGCGGGTTGCCGATCGCCGCGTCGCTTACCCACCCAGCGATCTCGAACAAAACCCGCCACTTACCCCGGCCGCACGAAAGTCAGCGAGACCATCGTCAGGTACGGATGGCGGCCGGCATCATCTAAACTGTAATGGTGGGTGGTTTGCGATGAAGCAGCCCTGAGCGGGTTGAAATGAAGCAGCCCTGAGCGGTTCGTATGAAAAAGCTAATCTGGCTCATTCTGGTGGCAGTTGTGGCGGCCGCAGGCTGGTTCGCCTGGGCAGTGCTGACACCGGTCGAGCCTGCGGGGCAGACGTTCGTTCTCCTGCGCCCGGGTTTTTCCACCCACCGCATCGCCGCCGAACTGAAAACTGCCGGCCTGATCCGCAGCGAAGAAGCCTTTGTGCTCTGGCACTATGTGCATCGCAAGCGCCCGCTGAGAGCGGGGGAATATCTCTTCGACAAGCCGGCGAGCATCATCGATATCCAAAAGCGCCTGCGCCGGGGCGACGTTTATTACCGCACTGTGGTCGTGCCCGAAGGCTACACCATGTTCGACGTTGCCCGCGCCATCGAGGCCGCGGGACTCGGTCCGGCCGAAGAATTTCTGAAAGTCGCGCAATCCGACATCTCGCTGATAGCAGACATCGATCCTTACGCTCACTCTCTGGAAGGATATCTGTTCCCCGAAACCTACGAATTCACCCGCCTGATGACCATGCACGAGATGGCCGCCGCGATGGTCAAGCAATTCGGGCAGGTGGGCGTGCAAATTGGCCTGATTCCCCAACCCCTAAATTTCATGCCGGATGCCGACCGAGCACTCCACGAGCGCGTCATCCTCGCCTCCATCGTCGAGAAGGAAACCGCCGTGCCTGAAGAACGGCCGCTCGTGGCCAGCGTCTATTACAACCGGCTGGCCAAGCGCATCGCGCTCGACGCCGATCCCAGCATCATTTACGCGGAACTGCTGGCTGGAACCTATCAGGGCGCGCTCCACCACGCCGACATGTCGTTCAGTTCGCCCTACAACACCTACCGCAACGCCGGCCTGCCGCCGGGCCCGATCGGCAACCCCGGGCGGGCCTCGCTCGAAGCTGCGATGCATCCGGCCCAGAGCGACTACTTCTACTTTGTCGCTGACGCCCAGGGCCATCACCGCTTCGCCCACAGTCTTGAAGAGCACAACAAGAACGTGGTTGCGTATCGGAAGGCCGTTCGGGGACGGTGATTATTGCGAGGTTACGAAGGCTAGGCACAGCAGAACGCAGCTTTGCAATCCGCAGCCGCGCAGCGCGGAATGTGAAAGCCTGGCACGGCAGTGCCGGGTAGCATCGAACGGCAGGACAGAGTCCCGAAGGGACGACACCTAAAGCCGCCGACTCTCCATCCACCCCTGCAGAATCAGCACCGCCGCCATCCGGTCCACGGCCTTGCCTCGCTTCTCGATCGACAACTCGGTCTCGCGCAGGAACCGGTTCGCTTCGGCTGAGGTCAGCCGCTCATCCCACAAATGCACGGGCAGGCCGAACTTCTTGTGAAGGTCGTCGGCGAAGGCGCGCATTTTCTCCGATTGTGTCCCCTCTGCGCCGCTCATCCGCAAGGGCAGGCCCACCACGATCTCTTTCACTTCGTAGTGATGAATCACACGTGCCAGATGTTCAAAATCATGGCGCTTGTTCTTGCGCTGCAGCGTCTCCAGGCCCTGGGCCGTGATTCCCAGCGGGTCGGAGACCGCGATCCCGATTCTCCTGGAGCCGACATCCAGGCCGAGAATCCTTCGGGAGGGCTGTCCGCCGGTGTCGTTTCGGGAAGGCTCGACTGCTCCCTGATCGTCCCCGGCTCTGCGTTCGGGATCCACGCCCGGATTATATATGGCAACAACTGTCCTGCATTCAACGCCTTGCGTACGCTTTGCGCGTCCCACAGGGTTGCTTTCGTCCCGTAACGGGAGTAATATGTAGAAGATAGCTTACGCCTTTCCCCGTAAACCCTTCGCCTTCCCAGGTGGTCTACTATGAGTAGTTCCGACTTGAATTTCCACATCGGCGACAAGGTGGTTTATCCCAATCACGGTGTAGGCGTGATTGAGCAGATCGGCAGCCGGACCATCGGCGCGACCATCGAGCGCTTCTACCTGCTGCATATCAAGGCCAGTAGTTTGAAGGTCATGGTGCCCTGCCACAATGCAGGCAACGTTGGCCTGCGGCGGGTGGTGCGCAACGGGGAAGTCCAGAGAGTGCTGGACCTGCTTTCCGTCAGCGAAAATGGCTCGAACGGCGACTGGAAGGACCGTTTTAGGGAAAACTCCGACCGCATGCGCACTGGGTCGCTGCTCGAAGTGGCCGGCGTTCTGAAGAACCTGATTGCCCTGCATCAGGCCAAGCCGCTCTCCTTCCGCGAGAAGAAGATGCTCGAGCGCGCCCGCTACCTGCTGGTGAGCGAGCTGGCCATGGCCCGCAACTGCGAGGAGGCCAAAGTGGAGGAACTTCTGGCCGCCACCCTCGCCAAGTGCAAGCTGCGCTTCCCGGAAGCGTCCGAGTTCCAGGCATAAGCCAGCACCCTCTACGCCATCCACCATGCGCCTCGCTGCCGGGCGTATAATGTCCAAAGCCTCGCTGTTATCCGGCCTCAGCAATCAGGTGTCGACGAATCGGGTCTCCGCGTAATCGGAGTCGAGTTTGGCCCGGGTTTGAACTTAATTCATGACCGATCAGATCAGACGAAAACTGCAGGAAGAGATCAACGCGCTCGAATACGAGTTGGTCCACGAGCTTCCTAAAGAGATCAAGAAGGCCGCCGCGCTCGGGGACCTCAGCGAGAACGCCGAGTACCACATGGCCAAGCAGCGCCAGGAGTATGTGAAGGCGCGCGTGCGCCAGCTGGGTAAACGGCTCGCCGACCTGTCGCTGATCAACATGAACAACATTCCCCGCGACAAGGTGGGGCTCGGTTCCACAGTCAAGGTTTACGACAACACCAAGAACGAAGAAGTCGAGTACAAGCTGGTGACGAGCGAGGAATCCGATGTGGCCGCCGGAAAGATTTCCACCACGTCGCCCATCGGCCGCGCCCTGCTCAACAAGAGAGTCGGAGACGAGGCCCTTGTGGTCACGCCCAGCGGCAAGCGCGAACTGGAAATTCTGAGCCTGTCCACCATCCACGACGAGATGGAACCTGACGAACCCAAAGAGGCAGGCGCCTGATGGCCAGCTGGACATCCGCCTTCGGCCGCGCCTGCGGAGTCCTGCTCAAAACCATCGTCCGCTGGCTCGCTCTCTCTCGAATTAATCCCAATGTCCTCACTTTCATGGGGCTAGTCGTCAACACCTGGGCCGCGATCCTGTTCGGCTCGGCCAACGCCTCGAACCAGAAGCGCATGTTCATCTATGCCGGGCTGGTGATCATCTTTTCCGGATTCTTCGACCTCGTTGACGGCGAGGTCGCCCGCGCCACCAACCGCGTCACCCGCTTCGGTGCCTTCTTCGACTCGGTCGTCGACCGTTACTCCGACGCTTCGCAGTTTCTCGGCCTGCTCGTCTTCTACGCCCGTGGCGAGCGCTTTTTCTACGTGGTGCTCTCCGCCTTCGTCATGATCAGCGCCATCATGGTCAGCTACACTCGCGCCCGCGCCGAATCGCTGATCGGCTCCTGCCGCGTCGGTTTCATGGAACGCCCTGAACGCCTCGTCCTCGTCATCCTCGGAGCGTTATTCAACCGCATGGCGCCCGTGCTCTGGGTCATTGCCGTCCTGAGCACGATCACGGTGATCCATCGCATGCGCTACACCTGGACGAGAACCCAGGATCCGCCGGTTGCGCTGACGCCCACTCAAGCCGCATAGGGTTCATTCGATCAAGAAAATAGATGAGGTCATTCCGAATCGGCGCGAAGCGGCGATGAGGAACCTGCTTTTCCAAGCCGCTGCAAACCTTCAAAACTTCATCGGCCATTTCCGCGCGCCGTGCAGTACAGCAAGAATCTGGATCGATTCACCCTCCAGCCGATAGGCCACTACGAACGGTGTTCCGGTCACCACAACCTCTCGGGTTCCTTCAACACGACCAGCACGTCCCATCTGAGGAAATCGCTCAAGTCTTTCGAGGGCGGAAACGATCTGGTCAATCACGTCGGAGGCCGCTGCTGGATTCTCCGCATCCAGATAGCCATAAGCGGATCGAAGGTTTTCGACCGCGCCTTCGGTCCAGCGCAGTTTCATCGCCGCCAGCCGGCCACCATTTTCTTGACCTTGCTGTGCTCCACCAGTTTCCCGGCATCCGCCTGGCGAATGCCTCTCTCGATTTGCTCAATGTGCCAGCGCTGCACGTCGAGATATGCGGCAACCGCCTCGTTCAGCAGGTAAGTGCGGTCACGGTCCAGTGCCTCAGCTAGTGTGTCCAAGGCCTGAAGTTTGTCCTCATCAAGCCGGAAACTGATGGTTTGTTTCTCCATGATACAGAATATTACATCGCATTGCAGCGTAACGCAACCTCATCCCTGGCCAAAGTGCCCGCTTGCCGCGCGAAGCATAAGCGGAGTCGAAGAATCCCCTCGGTTTGCCGCCGGGCTGCTTCGATGCGAAAATACTCCCGCACTCGCCACGGAAGGAGCAGCGCGCGATATGACCCAGCAGGAGCAAATTCAGGCCGCAGTCAAGAAGACTCAGGAACTGGCGGCTCGCTGCAGCGCCAGCGAGACCAGCGACAACTACGAGTTTCTCGAGGTACAAATTGACGAGCTCGAGTCGCAGGCGCAGCAAGCTTTCCGGTCCAAAGTGGACTTTGCCTCTCTCCTCTCCAAGCTGCGCGGGCTAAAGCCCTTGACGCCTGGCGATGTGAAGACTCTGGAACTGCTGATTGTCGGCGATGCCGAGTACTACGTGAAATACGAATCCGAACTGGATGAATGGCGGGCACAATTGAGGCGCGTGCTGGAACAGATTGCGAATCTTGCAAGCTCAGCACTGGATGTGGATGGCCTGATGCATCTGCGCGCGCTCTGCCGCGAAGCCCACGAAGTCCTCGCCGACCTCGTCTTTTATTTTGACGCCAGGGATCGTGCCGCCAAATTTCAGGCCACGACGCAAGGGCCGATCAACAACGACGGATATCGCTTTCTCGCCGATATCGTGCGGGACATGATTAGTTCCAGCAAGGGTTGAGTGCCGCGGCGGACGCTACTCGCATCCATTCCTGCTATCCTAACCAGTCGCATTTGAGGTCTGACATCCGAGGCCTGGGGTCGGACGTCTGATTCTGGGGAATCCTTGCCCACTGATCCCGTTCTCGTCGTTCACGGCGGCGCCTGGGCCATGCCCGATGACATGGTCGAGGCGCACATCCGCGGTGTGACCAGCGCCCTGGCTGCGGGATGGCGCGTGCTCGAGCGCGGCGGCACTGCGCTCGATGCCGTCGAGGAAGCCGTCGGCATCATGGAAAACGACGAAACCTTCGACGCCGGACGCGGCAGCTTTCTGAATCGTGACGGCCGAGTGCAACTCGACGCCCTCATCATGGACGGCGCGACCCTCCGTGCTGGAGGCGTGGGCTGCGTCGAGCACTTGCGCAATCCGGTGCGCGCCGCGCGCAAAATTCTGAGTGAAAGTCCGCACGTTTATTTTGTTGGTGAAGGCGCAGAGAAATTTGCCGCGCACCACGGCCTCCCGCTCTGCAAGAACGAAGACCTCGTCATTCCCCGCGAAGTCGAACGCCTGCGCAAATATCAGGCCGAAGCCAACTCCCACGGGAACGAACTCTTTGTACCCACCTCCGACGATGTCACCATTTCCCACGACACTGTCGGTGCGGTCGCGCTCGACCGCAACGGCAACATCGCCGCCGCCACTTCCACCGGAGGGACGCTGAACAAGGCTCCCGGGCGTCTCGGCGACTCGTCGCTGATTGGCTGCGGCTGCTACGCCGACAATCTTTCGGCTGCCGCTTCAACCACCGGCTGGGGCGAACCCATCATGAAGCTGGTCTTGGCGAAATGGACCTGCGATCGCATCGCCGCCGGCAATCTTCCCGAGTGGGCCGCGCAGGAAGCCATAAATTATCTGAAGCAGCGCGTCAACGGGCACGGCGGCATCATCGTGATCGATCCTCGCGGCCACTTCGGCATCGCGCACAACACCCCGCGCATGGCGTTTGCGTATAAGACGGTGAAGAAGGAAGAAGCGGGAGTAGAGCGCAGTAGCTAGTGATTAGTGGTTAGTGGTTAGTGTTTAGTGGCCTGTGGGCGTGGCGTCGCCGATGACTAACCACTAACCACCGCTTCTTACAACCACCCTTTCGTTCTCGCAATCCTCGCCGCTTCTACGCGATTGCTCGCGCCCAGCTTGCTGATCGCTTCGGAGAGATAATTCCGCACCGTGCCGTCGGAAAGGCCCAGCTCGCCCGCGATGTCGCCCGAGGCCATGCCTTCGCCCGCCAGCCGCAGGACCTGACGTTCGCGATCGGTCAGCGGATCCATCTCGCCCCACGCCTCGGTCGCGAGTTCGGGATGAATCACCCGCAATCCCTGATGCACGCGCCGCACCGCGTCGGCCAGTTCCTCGGCGCGCATGTCTTTCAGCAAATATCCCGACGCACCGGCTTCGAGCGCGCGCCGCAAGTATCCTGTACGGGCGAACGTCGTCACGATTACCACGCGCGTTCCGGTTTTTCGCCGCTTCAATTCTGCCGCCACGTCGAGCCCGCTCATGTGCGGCATTTCAATGTCGGTGATGAAGACATCCGGCCTGTGCGCGAGCACCGCTTCCAGCGCCTCTTTGCCATTGCGAGCCTGCGCAATGACGGAAATATCGCCTTCGATTTCCAGCAGCGCAGCCAGCGCGCCCAGCACCATCCCCTGGTCTTCGGCGAGCACCACGCGGATCGTCTTGCGGCCTTCCTTAACAGGACCCAAGTGAACCACCCTTGCTCTTAACGGGAATGTTTTCGATGGCAATTGTCTCGCCCGAATCCTTCTTCGTAGTCACTTCCGTCGCAGCGACTTCCTTCGTGGGCAGCATGATCGTCAGCTTGGTGCCCGCCTTGGTCTCGCGCACGAGTGTGCCGCCGAGCATTTCCACGCGCTCGCGCATGCCGCGCAATCCGTTGCCCTCGCTGCTTGAGCAGCCGAGGCCGTCATCCTGAATTTCCAGCTGGCAGGAGCCATTTTGCTGCTCAATGCGCAGCCGGCAGGTTTTGGCATGCGCGTGGCGCACCACGTTAGTCACGGCTTCGCGGACGGCGAGCGCCAGCACGCTTTCCTGCATGGCGGGTAATTGCACTGTCGTCGCGGCGTCGCACTGCACCGCGAGGCCTGCAGTTTCGAGCGTGGTCTTGGCGTACGCCAATTCGGCAGCCAGGCCCTTGGCGCGATATCCGCGAATGGCATCGCGCACATCGGCCAGCGCCTGCCGCGAAATCTGTTCGACTTCGCCGATTTCCTTTCCCGCGCGCTCGGGATCGCGCTCGATCAGCTTGCCGGCCAGTTCCGACTTCAGCGCAATCACCGACAGCGTGTGCCCAAGCACATCGTGCAGGTCGCGCGCAATGCGCTCGCGCTCGGCCACCTTGGCCAGGTGCTCGATTTCTTCCTGCGCCCGCAGCAGTTTCTTGTTCGCCCGCATGCGCTGTGCGAAGTGCAGGTTGGTGATGCCGACCAGCGCCGTGAGCCCAGCGGAGAAGAACAGGTACCACATGCTTTGGTGAAAGCCGCGCCAGGACAGCACGATGACGGCTTCGATCGCCAGCAGCCACTTGAAGGCATCTGCTTCGTTCTCCAGAAGGAATGGCAAAACCGCCGCGGCGAAGATGAAAAACGTATCCGCGCCGCCGTTATACGGCGTGTAGGCTACGCCCAGTGCGACCATGCCAATGACGTGCAGCTTGGCGCGCCAGTCGTTCGCCCAGAACAGCCCGAAATACAGCAGCAGAAACGCAATCGTCCCCAGAATTGTGAACAGCCACTTCACCGGACTGAAGTGGCTCATGATCGGGTCGATCAGGAAAAAAGCGAAGTAGAAGGCGGAGAAATACGCCCAGTTGAATTCGCTGTTCTTGGGAAGAAGTCTCATGCGCTCGGCGTGTCCTTCACCGCCTGCCCCTTATTTTGCATTCCACATCATTATTCTGCACCCGGCGGTCAATTGCGGCTTCTCCGGGCGGGCGCGGTCGCTGCGCGCCATACCAGCACCGCCGGCGGAATCAGCACCAGCAGCCAGGTCGAACCGCCATAGAAGGCCAGCGCCCCAAGCAGCAACAGCACCAGTGTCGATCCGTAACCTTTCTTTGCTTCTGCGCTCATGGTCGGCCTCCCTGCGGTCGTAGCGAATAACTTCAATGGCCGGGTGCCCCACTTCTCTCCGGAAGTGGGGATTTTTTCACCCGTACATTTTTTCCTGGTCGCGCTGGAATCCAATGCGCGCCACGCCCAGGCATATCAGCGTAAATGCCAGCAGGGCTTCCCAGTGTGTGGCGTTCGATTCGTGCGTTCCCGCGCCCACGACACCGAGCGCCAGCTGCGACAAATGATAGGGCGGCAGCACGAGAGCAACCTGCCGCACGATCTTCGGCAGGAACATAAATGGCACCCACAGTCCGCTGCAGAACGACATCGGCAGATAAATCAGATTGATGGTTGGCGGAGCCGAATTCGGCCCCGTGAAATATCCCAGAGCCAGGCCCATCGCCGAGAAGGGCAGGGAGCCGGCAACTAAAGTTCCCAGCAGCCGGGCGAACTCGGCAACCGGCATGCGCACGCCGCCGAACGCCAACCCCAGCGCGAAAAGCGCCAGCACGATCATCGTGCTGAAGATCAGGCTCATCACAACCTTCGCCGCAAAGTAGGCGAACGGCGGCATGGGACTCGCCCGCTTCACCTGCAGCCATCCCAGCCCGCGATCGGCCGCCAGCCCGGCCGCGGTGCCGAACAGCGACGCTCCCATCACACCGAACGTGCCGTAGGTGGCGATCAGATACGTGGGCACGTGCGTGCCGCCAAAATTTTCCTTCGCGTTCAGCACCAGCCCGAACAATACGTAGAACATCAGCGGAAAACTCAACACCGATACGGTGTATACGCGCAGACGAAGGTTCTTCAGAAACTCGTACTTGGCTTCCTTCAGATAGATCGTCGCCGTATGCTGAAACGACCGCTCCGCCTGCGCCGGTTCGAATGCCAGAGTTGCTGTGCTCATCGCAGTCTCCTGATGCTGGGGTGGGTTTTTGTCTGCGTCTCAATTCGCCGGATTTCCATTGCCTGAATCCTGAGTCAGCGCCAGGAACGCCTCTTCCAGGCCCGCGCTTGTGACTTCCAGCCCCGAGAGTGTTGCGTCGCGCGCCAACAACTCTCTGACCACTTGCTCGGCCTCGGCAGCATGAATCTCGACCGCCTCACGATCTTCCCTGACCTCTTTCACACCCGGAATCTGGCGCACATGGCTCACGCTCAGGCTGGTGATGCAGCGAATTTTCTTGCCGCTGGTCAGCGCCTTGATTTCCGCCGGCGCGCCCTCGGCGATGATTTCTCCCTGATTGATGACCGCAATGCGATCCGCTAGAGCATCCGCTTCCTGCAGGTAATGTGTGGTCAGCAGCACGGTCTTGCCACGCTCGACCAACCGGCGAATCTCATCCCACAGCAGTCGCCGCGCCTCGACATCCAACCCGACCGTGGGCTCGTCCAGAAACAACAGGTCGGGGTCTCCGCAAATCGCCAGGGCAAACAGTACCCGCTGTTTCTGGCCGCCGGACAACTCACCGAACTTGCGCTCGCTTAATTTTTCAAGGCCGGCAGCGGCCAGAACTTCCGCCGCCGGCATTGGCTTCTGGTAGTAGGCGGAAAATAGGTCAATGTGCTCGCGCACGCGCAACGTTTCCGGAACGCGACCCACTTGCAGCATGGCCCCGGTTCTTATTCGGTTTTCCGGATCGGTCGGGTCCGCGCCGAACACGCGCACTTTGCCCGCGGTCGGCGGCATTAATCCCAGCAGCAGTCTTACCGCCGTGGTTTTGCCCGCGCCGTTCGGGCCTAATAGAGCCACAACCTCTCCCGCGCGCACGTCAAAGTTCACTCCGCGCAGTGCCCGGACATTGCCATAGTTCTTGTTCACGCCAGCGAGACTGGCAACGATCAGCTCCGCATTTCGCGTTTTCCGTTGGGCCTGGTTTCGCGAAGCTTGGTTTCGTTCGGCAGTGGCGATCATCTTCTCCGCTCCTTCGTCTTCAATTCCCGCCGGGCTGTTTTGCCGCTTCCCGACAAAGTTCTCGACCGCACTAAATGCATGTTGACGGAACGGGCAACCTGCGCACCAGTGCCATCCATCATGCCGGCAGCGTGACAAATGTCATTCCGGTTCAAGGAGCGGATGAGCTTAGAAGGAGGAGGAGGGGTGGTGGCAACAGCTACTAATGCACACGCCCGCCACGCTGGTTTCCGATGGACTGTTACGAATTCCGAACACTCCCGAGGGTTCGCAACTGAGGGTATAAGGCTCTATCCGCGCCCCCGCAGGACTGCACCCCGGCCATCGTTGCGCTGGATCAGGCCTGGTGCCCGTTCGGATTTCGTAACAAACTTCGAGAGTGGGTGATTCATCACAATTCTCTATAACAACTTGCCCCGCCTTTGATATGATTCCCCCACTTTTCGGGAGGGTTTTGCCTGATGCTGCCGGCAGGAAAAAGCCTTCGTACTTTGCGCGAGAAACTCGGTTTGACCATGCGCGACGTGGAGAACTCCAGCGCCCGCATTGCCGACAAGTATCGCAACGAAGAGTTTTCTATTCCGCCCAGCCGCTTGTCCGACATCGAAACCAAGGGTATCCTTCCCAGTATTTATCGCCTCTACACGCTGTCGGTCATCTATCGCCGCGATCTGCGCGAGCTGATGTCGTGGTATGGCGTCGACCTGAACAATCTGGCGGCCGATCTGGGCCTGGTTTCGCCGCCAAAATCGCATGTCTCCGACGCCCTGGCCGGCCTTTCTTCAGTGCAGGTTCCGCTGTACATGGACCCCGGTTTTGACGAGCGCCGCACCGTCAACCTGGGCCGCATGGTCGAGCGCTGGGGACTGGTTCCGGTTGCCTATCTGGCGCAATTCAAGAACGATACCTTCACGTATGGCTATGTGGGCACCCAGGATTTCACCATGTACCCGATTCTGCCTCCCGGCAGTTTCATTCAGGTGGATGAATCCAGATCCAAAGTCACGGAGGGAGTCTGGCGTTCCGAATACGAGCGGCCGATTTATTTCGTGGAAACCCGCGAGGGGCACACCTGCTGCTGGTGCAGCATGCGCCGCGAAGAAATCATCCTGCAGCCGCATCCTCTTTCGCCCGTCCCGGTGCGGATTCTGCGGCATCCGTACGACGCAGAAGTGCTGGGACAAGTCGTGGGCGTGGCTATGAAGTTGACCGAGTGGCACGCCCTCGAGCCTTCTGCAGGCTCGAAAGCGCCGCCAGCACTGAATTAAGGTGTAGGGCCGAGGGCGCGTCCTTGCGCCCGCTCGGAAGCAAGTCTGGCAGACGGCTCTGCAGTTGCTCGACATAGACGCGAGCCGCAGCCCCGCTTCCGCGGCTCGATTCCTCCAGATCCTTCTCCAGTGACGCCAGCGGCATCCGCAGGACTCCGGTCACGACTTCGGCGTGAGCCGCGCTTAACGCACGCTCAGAGGACTCCGCGCCGTGCACCGCTTCCATCCCCCAGTGTTCGTAACGGCCTTGGGAATGGCGCAGCGAGGCGAGATACCCCAGTTTTCCCAGCAGCCCCGCAACCGCTGCCAGCGTTGTTTCCTTCACGTCCTGCAGTGCCGATTTCAGCGTCATATTGTTACAAATTCCGAACGGCCAAAGGTTTGCAAACCCCATTGCGGGCGCGCAGCAGCCATGAAAGTATCACGCTCCAACTTCGCAGTTACAAGGAGAAAACACCGTGAAACGTTTGCTACTCATCCTTGGGACCGCTGTCCTCGTGCTGAACACCCTCGTGATTCCAACCGTCGTTCGGGCCGATGGCGGCGGGGGAGGAAGCAGCACAGGGTGCAACGGCGGCGCATTGTGCAAGCCGTAATCCCGCTGCCCTCGCCATTGTGCACTAAAGTCGGCGGGACGGGCACCGAAAACGCCGCTCTTACGAAAACCGAACAAGGTTCGCCCTAGCGTTGCGGCCTGCAGCGATCAGCGGTATAGTGCCTCACTACCGCTATGCTGCAGGCGCACTCATCCCTTTGGAACTATCTTTGGGCAGCGCCTAACGTGCTTCTTCTGATTCTTGGATTTCTCATCTGGAAACGCCGCCTCTCGCGGCAGTTTCCTGCTTTTCTTGCGTTTGCGATCCTGGGTGCCCTGGGCGATCTTACCGTCTTCGGAGCTGACGTTGCTCCCTTCGTCTCGCCTCCGAATTTCTGGCGCGTTGACTGGGTCAACCTACTCCTTCAAAGCCTGTTGAGGTTTCTGGTTATCGGAGAGGTTTTCGCTAGGTTGCTCCAGCCATATTCCTCCATCAGCCGGATGGGACGCATGGTAGTCAGTGGTTTTGGAGCCGTCATGATTCTGGTGGCGGCCGTGACCGCTGGTTTTGCACATGGCGATAGTCCGTGGCGCCTGATCTCGGGCTTTCATCTTGTGGAACAGACGGTTTTTGTCATCGAGTGCGGCCTTATCGTGTTCTTATTCTTTTTCGCTGCCTACTTTCGGTTGTCTTGGGATCGGTTCTCGTTTGGCATCTTGCTGGGGCTCGGGATCTCCGCCTGCCAACACCTGGCCGCCTGGGCGGTCATTGCCAACGCGAGTCCCTCCGAACACAGCCGAACTCTCTTTGATTTTCTTGATATGGCCACGTATCACCTCTGCGTCCTCATCTGGTTCTACTACCTGCTCGTTCCCCGGAAAGCTGCTACGAAATCTGCGGTTCCGCTGCCGGAAAACAATCTTGACCTCTGGAACCGGGAATTGGAGCGTCTGTTACAGCAATGACTGTGGCCATTATTCTTGTCATCGTCGCCACGCTCGCGTTGGTGGTGATTCTGCGCGTCGCCGTTTCCGGCAGCCTGCAGATCTCCCGCGACGCCGGCCTCGCAGGTCAACTTCAGCCCATTGACATCGTTGCTTTCCGCAATTTGATCGATCCCTCCGAAGACCACTACCTGCGCGGCAGCCTGCCTGCCGCCGACTTCCGCGCGGTGCAACGCAAGCGTCTGCGCGCCATGGCGGCCTATGTTCAGGCTGCAGGCCGCAATGCCGAGATTCTTGTCCGCATCGCACAGAGTGCTCTTGCTTCCTCCGATCCGCACACCGCCGAAGCTGCCCGCCGACTCGTGAACGATGCTCTCTGGCTGCGACGCAACGCCGCTTTCGCGCTGCTGCGCATCCATATTGCCCTGGCTTGGCCTAACTCGAGCCTGGCCGCCGCATCCGTCCTCAACCGCTACCAGCTGCTGAATGGCTCCGCCATGCTCCTTGGCCGGCTGCAGAATCCAGCGGCACCCATGCGGATTTCCGCGCGCTAGCGATTCGCCGTGCTTCTGTTCGGGTTCCGACTTTGCAACTGGACGTTTCCTGCCCTGGCACATCGCTGCCTGTGATCGGCAACGCTGACTTCTGCCAAGGTCTTGTTCTCTGGGCGGCTGCGAATTTAAGACTTTACCGAGTTGACTGAAAAACGACCTTTTCGCGATTCCCGACTTGTTTTTGGGGCACATTCTGGTATAAAACCAGCGGGATTCAACTCGGGTCCAAGTGACTTCGTGCGCACTTCGGCAATCCGCCGTGGCAATTGTTCCCACCGCCTGCTCGCTTCCGCGAGTCCAAGGGAGAAGCCTATGAAACGCACTTTGAGAACCGTTTCTACGTGTGTCTGTTTCCTGCTGTTTTCAGCCCTCGCGTTTGGTCAGGGCGGAGCTGCCACCGGCGATGTGCACGTCACCGTGAAGGATCCCAAGGGAAACCTTGTCACCAACGCGACCGTGACCGTGCAGGATGTCGCTAAAGGTGTCGAGCGCACTGCGACTTCAGACGGACAGGGCGGCTACAGCGTCCATTTGCTCCCTCCGGGCACGTACACCGTCACGGTCGTGGCCGCAGGGTTCTCCAAACTCGAGAACACTGGCGTCTCGATCACCGTGGGTGGCCTGGTGGAACTGCCGGTCGCGCTTTCGATTTCCGGCGGCAAGCAGATTGTTGAGGTCAGCTCGCAAGCCGAGTTGGTCGAGACCTCGCGCAGTTCCACGACCGACACGATCGGCCAGCGCCGCATCGATAATCTGCCCATCAACGGCCGCAACTACATCAACTTCACGCTGACCGATTCCCAGGTCGTCCGCGATAACGCTCCCAACACCGGCGCCGCGCCCACCTCCGGCCTCAACATGAGCGGCCAGCGCGCACGTTCGAATCTGGTGAACGTTGACGGCGCCGACGCCACCGATAACTCGATCAACGGCGTGCGCTCTACCGTTTCTCAGGAAGCCGTACAGGAATTCCAGATCATCACGAACAGCTACGCGGCGGAGTACGGCCGCGCCGCCGGCGGCGTGGTCAACATCATCACCCGCTCCGGCTCGAATGATTTTCACGGCGACGTCTTCGGCTACCTGCGCAACCGGAATTTCCAGGCGGTCAACCCGTTCAGCACGGTTCCGAATCCCGCCTATACCCGCGTGCAAGCCGGCGCCGCTTTCGGCGGCCCCATCAAGAAAGACAAAACGTATTTTTATTTCGGCTACGAAATCACCCGCCGGCACGAAACTGGATTCTCTTCGATTGGACAGGCGAACCCAGGCCTGTGCCCTTCAGCTGGCCTGACGGGTTCGGGCAGCTTCGGCCTGTGCAACTTTGATGCAACCCCAATCTTCGCAGCGCTGCTCGGCACCACGCTGCCGCCCGATACCTTCCCGATTCAGGCCACTCCCGAACAGGTGGCTTTCATGGTTAACCCGTCAACACCAGGGGCTCTGGCGGTAGAGTACGCAGTCTTTGCCGGAGCCAGTTCCAGTGTCGCCCTTACTGGGCAAGAGCCCGCCTCTTTTGCCGGCTTGGTTGCCTTTGGACAACTGCCCGCCAGTGGCGCGCAGTTCATTACCACCTGCCAGCCCGCCGCGCCAATCTGCGGCGGTATTCCCGCCTCCTTCCAGACTCTGAATTCGCAACTCGGCAACTATCCTGTGTTCGAGGGCACCAGCGTGTACTCGCTGCGCATCGATCACAACCTCAGCACAAATAATCGCCTGATGCTACGCGCCAACGTCAGCCCCAGTACGATTACCGGCATCGAAGTCGGCGGCCAGGACCAGCCCTTCGGGCAAAACGCTTACTCCCGCACCTCGCAACAAACTTTCCGCGATGTAGCCGGAACCGCGCAGGACACCTGGACTCTTGGCAACAACAAAGTGAACGAGTTTCGTTTCCAGTACGCCCGCCGCGGACTCGCATACTTCTACAACACGCAGACTGGGTTAGGCGCCGACCCCGCGGTCAACATTCCTGGATACGGTTACTTCGGTCGCGAGCCCTATTCCTATATTCAACGCACCGAGCAGCGTTACCAGTTCACCGACAATTTCTCGTGGACCATCGGCCGGCACAACACGAAGTTTGGTTTCGACTTGAACTACATTCCCATTAATGCGATTTTCACGGTGAATTATGGCGGCGTCGTGGATATCGGCTCGCTGTCAGCGGCAGACTTGGGCCTTCCCGCCGGTCCCGGCCTCTCCCCCATCCAGGCTTACGGAGCGGGTATTCCCGCCGATGTCATCCAGGGCTTGGGCAGCCCCAGCGATTCCTTCCACAACATCCCCATCGGCGGGTTCTGGCAAGATTCCTGGCGCGCCCGTCCGAACCTGACCTTGAACCTAGGGGTGCGCTACGACGTCGAGATCCCGCCCACTTTCAAACCACCCACCGGGCTGGCGGCGACGGGATACCAATTCCTCGGATTGCAGAAGGGAATCCAAACTGACTACAAGAATGTTCAGCCGCGGGTCGGGATGGCATGGGACCCCAAGGGCGACGGCAAGACCGTGATCCGCAGCTCGTTCGGCATGTTCTTCGATCACCCGCTGCTGGGTCTCTACTTCCTTGGCGACGCTTCCGACGGTTCGACCAGCGGACAGTTGGCGTTTGCCCCGGCTTCGCCGGTGTGCAGCGGTGGGGTGAGTCCCACGAATCTGAACGCCATCGCGATTTTTCAAGGACTCGTCAATACGCCCGCATGTGCTCCTGGCCCGGCGGCGCTCACCCCGGCCCTGGGTTATCTGCCCAATCAGCAGCAGTTTACTTCGCTCAATTTCCCGCAGTCACTGTTTCTCAATCAGAACTACATCAAAGACGGTTTCCCGCTTGGCTTCCAGCCCTTTGGCTATCCGCAGGGCAAGAATTTCGTCTATGCGTATTCCCAGCAGGCGAATTTGACGGTGGAACGCGACCTCGGCGGCGGATTTGCTCTCAGCCTGGCCTACAACTTCAACGGCGGGCGCCATCTCAATCGTCCGATCAACGCCAATACCATCCGAGGAGACCTAATGGTCGAGAACTATCTGGCCGCGCAAAAAGATGGGCAGAGCTTTAGCAGCCCATTCACCGTCAGCGGCTGCTCGACTCCGGGCGCCCCAGCCCCCTATGTGGATGCATCGTTGATGAACTTCTTCCGCCCTTCCGGCCTGAATCCTTCCATCGCCGCCGCCTACGAAAAATTGGGCTTGCCTGGGGTATATTGCCTGGGGTTGG
>CAYOUY010000305.1:0-11330 GCA_964407245.1 uncultured Acidobacteriaceae bacterium | reverse complement strand
AGCACGTCAGCACGCGGCGCTGGACGGGCGTGGCCTTCATCGTGATTGGAGTTGGCCTGGTTGCGGGAGGCCCGTCGCGCACCGAGCATCCTTGTCCGTCGATGTCCGAGTCTGCGGCTGTCGAGGAGCGCGCATGAGAACGCTCTACACGTGGCTGTGCATTTCCACGACAGTCCTCGCCGCCGCTTCCGGAGACGTTCTCGTCGCCCTTGCGATGCGCCGGATCGGCGACCTCGGCGACCTGCGCCGGAGCCATGGTTTTGCAGCGGTGATAATCCGATTACTCTCCAGTTGGGTGCTCTTTGGCAGCGTCTTCTTCATGACCATCGCGTTTTTCAGCAACCTGGTTGGACTATCCTGGGCCGACCTCAGCCTTATCGGTCCGGCATCGGCCGCGCTCACGTTCATCGCGAACGCCATCGCCGCCAAGTGGTTTCTGAATGAAAACGTCGATCACCGCCGCTGGTTGGCCACCATTTTTGTGTGCTGCGGAGTACTTCTCCTGACTCGTTCCTGAGCACTGCAGAGCCTGCATCCAGCGGCAGCCGTTAGGCTAACCCGCCGCCATCCACAACCAGCGCTGCGCCTGTGATCCAGTTCGACATCGGACTCACCAGAAACAGGACGGCGTCGGCAACGTCGTCGGGAGTACCGACGCGCCCCAGCGGACGATTGGCGGCTTCGCGCAAAAATGCTTCGACATTCGCGCCAAGCTGCGCGCATTCGCTGTAGAGCATGCGCGTCTCTACGTCGCCCGGGCAT
This sequence comes from uncultured Acidobacteriaceae bacterium, assembly GCA_964407245.1. Taxonomy (GTDB): domain Bacteria; phylum Acidobacteriota; class Terriglobia; order Terriglobales; family Acidobacteriaceae; genus Sulfotelmatobacter. Next base: position 10,568 of record CAYOUY010000305.1, on the reverse strand, counting down.
ACGCAGTTCACGCGAATGTTGTGGCGGCCGTGGTCGAGGGCCATGGCGCGGGTCAGATTCACAACGCCGCCTTTCGCGGCGCAGTAAGCCGCGGCACGCGGGCCGCCTTTGAGCGACCATCCCGAGCCGATGTTGACGATGGCGCCGCCGCCCTGGCAGGTCATGTGCGGCACGACCTCGTGCGAGAGCAGGTAAACGCTTTTCAGCGTCACGTCGAGGGCGCGGTCCCACTCGTCCTCGGTGAGTTCGACCACGTCTTTGCGAATGGCGATGCCAGCCGAGTTGCAGAGAATGTCGATCTTGCCCTTTTTTTCGATGAGCGTTGCGACGGCGCGACAGCAATCGGCCGATTTGGAAACATCGCAATGCAGATGATCGGACGCTCCTCCTCGCAGCTCAATTTCGACTGAGGTCTCGACGGCACGGGCTTCGTCAATGTCGAGGACGGCGACGAAAGCTCCGACTTCCGCCAGGCGCAGCGCAATGCCCCGCCCGATGCCCGATGCGGCCCCCGTCACCAGCGCGACTTTGCCTGCGAGCGAGAGCAGCTGGGCGGCGTGTTCTGCGATAGTTGCGGATTGCGCCCTCATACACTCTCCAACGCTCTTTCCGCCGCCGCCAGCGTGAGGTCCACATCGTCCTCGGTGTGCGCCAGCGTAACGATCGAATGCAGTGCCGCCGAGGGCGAGGCGTATACGCCCAACGGAAACAGCGACAGCACAAATTTCTGAAATGCCGCGCGGTCGACGTAGCGGCAAAACTCGCGATAGTCGCGAATGGCTGGGCGGTCGGTGAACATCAGCTGAAACATGGGGCCAACACTCTGCACCACGGCTGGGCTTCCCTTCTTTTGAAACAGCTCTGCCAGGCCACGGCACAGCCGCTCGGAAATCTCCCACGTGTGGCGAAACGAAGCGTTGTTGTCGCGGGTGAGCACGCGCAGGTTGGCGCGGGCGGCGTGCATGCCAATGCGGGATCCGTTGTGCGTGCCGTAGTGCAAGACCCCACCCCACTGCAACGCATCCATGACGTCGGCGCGACCGACCAGCGCGGCAACGGGCAGGCCCGCGCCCAGCGCTTTGCCGAAGGTCGCGAGGTCGGGAGAAAGTTTGTAGTATTCCTGGCAGCCGCCGGGTGCGACGCGGAATCCAGTAACGGTTTCGTCAAGAATGAAGAGAAAGCCGTTGCCGCGCGCAAGGCTCTGCACGGCTTGTAAATATCCCTCTGCAGGAGGAATCACACCCATGTTGGCCATGATGCCTTCGGTGATGATGGCAGCGATCTGGCCGGGATGATTGTCGATAGCGCGCTCGAGCAGAGCTACATCATTCCATGGAACGACGATCGTGTCGTCGAGCGCGGTGCGGTTCAGGCCGGAACTGTCGGGAATCTTGATGGGATCGGTGGGCAGTCCCAGCGCCGCGGGCGGCAGAACGTTGGAGCTTACGAGCAGGTCGTCGTGCCAGCCGTGATAGTGGCCTTCGAACTTCAGAATCTTGGGGCGCCCTGTGACGCCGCGGGCCAGGCGAATTGCGGCCATGACTGCTTCCGTACCGGTGTTGGCGAAGCGCACGCGGTCGGCGTTGGGGATGATCTTCTTGAGCATCTCCGCCACTTCGAGTTCCACGGAAGTCGCGGTCGCGAAATGCGCGCCCGTGGAGGCGGCCTCGGCGACGGCTTCCACGATCTCGGGATGCGCGTGGCCCAGCGGCAGAGCGCCGAAGGCCATCATCCAGTCGATGTATTCGTTGCCGTCGGCATCGAAGAGGCGCGAGCCGCGTCCACGCTCCATGAAGATGGGATAAGCGCCGTAGTTTGCCGGGCCGCGCGAAGAGGAACTGCTCGCCTCGATCAGCACGCCCAGGGTGCGCTGATAAAGCTGCTTTGACTTTTCGGTGGTGAAGGGCAAAAAGGAGCCTCTCGGATTTTATGGTTGCGAATTGCTATGGTAGCAGCAGGAGTGGCATAGAATGTTCGCGGGGCAGGGCATGGGCAAGGCGGAAGTTTGGAGAACATGGGAAGGGCGCGTGGTCGACGGGCGATTTCCGCTCCGGCGCTGGCTGGGGGGCTCCGATCATAGCGCCGTGTTCGTAACGGAACGGCCGGATCACGCGTCCGAAAAGGCGGCAATCAAACTGATCGCAGCCGATGCCCGCGAGGCTGATCGCGTTCTGGCGCGCTGGCGGGCGGCGGCGCAGCTCTCTCATCCTCACCTGATTCGCATTTTCGATGGCGGCCGCGGCCAACTTGATGACACTCCGATTCTCTATGTGGTGATGGAGCTGGCCGAGGAAGATTTGTCACAGATTCTTCCGCAGCGAGCGTTAACGCCTGCCGAGGTCACCGAGTTGCTGCCGCCGCTGCTCGACGCGCTGTCCTACTTACATGGGAAGGGGCTGGTGCACGGGCGGATTACGCCATCGAATGTGTTGGCGGCGGGCGATCAACTGAAGCTTTCGGCCGATCAGATTCATTCATCGTCCGAGGTAAGTCTAGGAGAGGTGAGCCTGGGAGCATTGAGCCTGGGCGAGACGACGATGTCGCGGCGGCGGGACGTGTTTGACGCACCAGAAACAGCGGCGGGAATCGTTACGCCGGCCGGCGATTTGTGGTCGGTGGGAGTGACAGTCGTAGCGGCTCTGATGCAGAAGGTGCCGTCTGCGGGAGATGAATCGCAGCTTGACCCTGGAATGCTGGAGACGATACCGCAGCCATTTCGCGGCATTGTGCGCGAATGCCTGCATCTGGATCCGAAGCGGCGATGCTCGATCGCAGACATTCGCGCGCGGCTGCAACCGGCGGGACGGTCGGTGCCAGCACTGGAGCCTCAGGTTTCAGAGGCGAAGCCGTCTGCGCAGCATTATTGCTATGGCTGGCGAATGCTGATTCCCGTTGCGGTGCTGCTGGTTTTTGTTCTTGGTTTGCGCGTTTTCTACAAGGGCGCGGCGAGACCGGCCGCGAATGCGCATACAACGAGCGCGGCGCCTGCGCCTGAGTCGCTTCCCGTGCCATTTTCGAAAACGAAGCCCGCAGCCGACTCCAAGGGAGAAGTTGTGCGGCGGGTTTTGCCCGAGGTTCCAAAGAGCGCCCTGGACACAATTACTGGAACCATTAAGATTGGAGTGCGCGTGGAAACGGATCCGTCTGGCAAGGTTACGGGGGCGAAGCTGGCCTCCGCCGGGCCGAGTAAGTATTTCGCGAACTCGGCCGTGAAGGCAGCCGAGCGCTGGGAATTCTCGCCGTCACAGGTCAACGGACAACCGGCGGCAAGCACGTGGATGCTCAGGTTTCGCTTCAGAAGAACTGGGGTTGAGGTTTCGCCTGAGCGCGTAACACACTGATGGAGCGGCTACATCGTGCGGTCCCTGTCGGGACTCGGTGAATCTTCTCGCGGCGACATCCGGCACTGCCGGGCTTTCACATTTCGCCGCTGGCGCGGCTTCTCTAACGCACTATGGCTGAGTCCTCTTGAGATGCGCGGACCGCGGTTCCTAATCCTTGCCCACTCGGCGCAGTTTCCAAGCGATCTGGCGCACCATGCCGAGCAAAACCTTGGCGTCTCCGGAACTGAGGTTGAGGCGAAGCATCAGGCTGCGGACTTTTTTTTCACTCACAGCATCGTTCCCGGGCTTGACATAGCCGCTCCGGTGCAGGGCCTCGAGCAGAGTCGCGGTGATTTTCTCGGCTTCGCCGGCAGTGGCGGGAGCCGCGTCCGGTGTTGCGGATGGCGTCGAGCCGGTTTCCGCCGACGCCCTCTCGCTGCGCGCAATCTCATGCAGACACACGGCGACCGCCTGCCCCAGATTCAAGGAGATGTGACTGGCTTCGGTCGGAATATTCAGCAGCCAGTGGCAGTGACTGAAGTCGTCGTTGGTAAGGCCGATTTTTTCCGAGCCGAACAGAAGCGCGACGCGGCCTGCTCGCAGTTGCTCGCGAATCGTAAGGCTGGTTTCGGCATCGAGCCGCCGGAGCGGGTGATGCAGGGCGCGATTGCGCACCGCTGTCGTACCAATCACGAGAGTGCAGTCGGCGACGGCGACGGCAATGGATTTGAATTCTTCAGCTGCCTTGAGCAGATGCGAGGCACCAACGGCGGAGCGGGCTTCTCGAAACGCAACGGCATAGGGATTCACCAGGCGGAGGCGGTGGACGCCGAAGTTGCTCATGGCGCGGGCCGCCGCGCCAATATTAAGAGGATTGCGCGGCCGCACTAAGACCACGACGAGTGCGTCAAGGGGAGAAGGCAAGGGGTAATTCTACGACAATCGGCAGATCAGGCTACGCTGCGACCGGCGACACAGTCAGCTACCAACACCTCCTGCAACTCAATTTCCGTTGCTTTTCACGACAGTGTCCTGAAATTGTAAAAAAAATGTCAAAAGCCGCGGCTTTCCGCCAGAAATACCGTCAAATCGTTGTAAGCTTCAAGGGTCGAGCCACTTCCGGTGAGAATTTGTGATTGGGGTCCGGAAGTTCTCTCCCTAAAACAGGACAGATCTTATGGGCAACCTTGCCGCACCACTCGGTTCCACTCGGGTTGTAAATCCCGGCAACTCGGTTAAACCTGGGGGACGGATTCTCGTGGTCGAGGACGATCCTGCCGTGCAGAAGGCGCTGCGGCGACTGTTCGAGACCGAGGGCTACATGGTCGAGGTGCAGGCCGACGGCCGGGCCGCGGTCGAAAGCTTCCAGACGACCCCGCCCTCGGCCATTGTTCTCGACCTGAGGCTGCCAAAGCTTGCCGGCCGCGACGTTTGCAAAGAGATCAAGGCGGCAGCGCCGACAATGCCCATCATCGTGCTCAGCGCGGCCAGCGACGTGTCGGATAAAGTCCTTTTGCTGGAACTGGGTGCCGACGATTACGTAACCAAGCCGTTCAGCCCGCGCGAACTGCTGGCCCGGGTACGGGCAGCGCTGCGCCACACGGCGCGCGTGCCGGAAGCGCAGGTTGTCAGCTTCGACGGCATTTCGGCCGACTTCAAGAAAATGGAAGTCAAGCGCGACGGCAAGCCTGTGGTCCTCACCGCGCAGGAGTTCAAGACTTTCCAGTTCCTGGTGCAGAATGCTGAGCGTGTCATCAGCCGTGATGAACTGCTGAACGAAGTGTGGGGTTATCAGAATTATCCGTCCACGCGCACGGTGGACAACCACATTCTGAAGCTGCGGCAAAAATTGGAAAAGGACCCATCGAGCCCGGTACATTTCCGCACGGTACACGGCATGGGATACAAGTTCGTTCGCTGAATCGCGTGAGCCCATCCCTGGAAACCGCAGCCAGTTCTCACCCGCAGGGGTCGACAGCCGTACTTTTGCCCCGGCTGCGCCTGCGCACCCGCTTTCTGCTGTCGATGATTCTGGTCACGGCCGGGCTTACCACCACCAGCTTGCTGCTGGTTCGGCGCAGCGTTGAGGCCAACGTGCGCCAGAGCATCGCCGAAAATCTGCGCAACTCGGTGAGCGCGTTCCAGGATTTCCGCCACGAACGCGAAACCATGCTGACCAGCGACGTCGCTCTGCTGGCCTACCTGCCCATCACGCGCGCCATCATGACCAGCCCCGATCCTGTGACGATTCAGGATGCGTCCCAGGATGTGTCGCAGATCGCGGGTAGCGACCTCTTCGTTTTGGTTGACCGCAGCGGCAAAGTCGTAGCGCTGCATACCAAGACTCCGGGATTCACCCGCGACGCGGCGGAGAAATATTTTCAGCAGTCCCTGGATGAAGGGCGCAATGAATCAAGTCACTGGTGGCTGGGCGATCATCATCTTTACCAGACGTTTATCGAGCCGATCTACCGCGGCTCGCGCACCGAAGGCACGCTGCTCGGTTTCCTGGTAATCGGCTACGAGATCAACGATCGGCTGGCTGCGGAAGTCAGCAAAGTCGCGGGCAGTAAGGTCGCATTTTCCTCGGGAAACGAAATCATCGCCACGACCCTGACTCCCAACCAGATGATGGGTGGAAACATCCAGAATCTGATTGTAGGGTCGGTCCAGACCGAGCCGCGCGACATCAGCCTGGGCAAGGAACACTTTCTGGCGACTTCGTTGGTGCTCTCCGACGCGCCGACAACGCCGGTCCGCCTCAACGTGCTGGGCTCGTACGATCAGGCAACACGATTCATCGACCAGTTGAATCGTTATCTCCTCTTGCTCGGCCTTTTCGCAATTCTGGCGGGCAGTGGGCTGGTGTTCTTCCTCTCGCACACTTTCACGCGGCCGCTGGCCGCCCTGGTGGGCGGCGTGCGTGCGCTCGAGGCCGGCGATTTTCATCATCCGCTCGATCCGCGCGGCGGAGACGAAGTGGCCGAACTGACCCGCGCCTTTGACCGTATGCGGCAGAGCCTGCTCAAGAGCCGGCAGGATCTGCTCGAGTCCGAGCAATTGGCTACCATCGGGCGCATGGCCAGTTCGATCTCGCACGATCTGCGCCATTCGCTGGCCGCCATCGTGGCCAATTCCGAGTTTCTCTGCGATCCGCACCTGACTCCCACGCAGCGCGAGGAGTTGTACCAGGAGGTCCGCACCGGCGTGAACCTGATGACGGACCTGATCGATTCGTTGCTCGAATTCGCGCGCACTCGGGAGTCGTTGAACCCAGCCTACGGCAACGTGCCGGAGACGATCCAGCGCGCGGTGAATGCGGTGCGCTTGCATCCGCGGCATCATAACCGTTCGATCGATGTGCTGTGCAGTACGTCGGTGGCAGGATGGTTCGATTCGCGCAAGCTGGAGCGCGCGTTGTACAACTTGCTGTTGAACGCGTGTGAAGCCGCTCCCACCGAGGGCGGACAGGTCGAAATTACGGCAGCGGAGATTGCGGGCACGATTACGATCTCGGTCTCGGACAACGGGCCGGGCATTGCAGAATCGATTCGTGAACGCCTGTTTCATCCCTTCGTCAGCTACGGCAAGGAGAACGGCACGGGCCTGGGGCTGGCGGTTGTGCAGAAGATCGTGCAGGACCACGGAGGCGAGATTTCGGTAGATCGCACTCCACAGGGCAGAACGGTATTCAAGATCGTACTGCCCGGGCGACAATCCGACTCCCGCAGCGGCTTTGAGGTCCCGGTTGGCGTTCGGTCGCTCGTGTCCGCTCCGCAAGGTGACTCCGGGGATCGTTCAATTTCACATCCGGAGATGTAGGGCGCCGCTCTCGTCATCACGCGCCTGCTCCGGTGTTGCGCAGGAGGACGACGTGAAGAGATTTGGAACTTCTGTAGTAGGGGGAGTCGCGTTCGCATTTGCGGCGCTTATCTTATTCGGTCCGCACAATCTGGGTCCGCGCATTCTGGCACAGGAAACGGCGTCTGCAGCGGCTGCAGCGGACACGGCCGCTGCAGTGCGCGACCTGCAGGACCAGGTGCGGCAGTTGCGTGATCTGGTGGACCAGATGCGGGCAGAAAATATCCAGTCTCGCGCCGAGATGCGGCAACTGCGTCAGGATTTGCAGTCAACGCGCGCCCTGCTGGAGCGTCCGGTGCCCGGAGGAACCGGTCAAGGCGCAATCGCCGGTGCGGCATCGGCCAATGTGGCGCCTGCGGCCGGTGTGGCTTCAAGCGAGAAGGGCGCGCCACTCGAAGAACGCGTGCAGAAGCTGGAAGAATCCACCACGCTGATCAGCTCGAAAATTGACGAGCAATATCAGACCAAAGTTGAAACGGCTTCCAAGTATCGCGCGCGCTTGCACGGGATCGTACTGATGAACGCGTTCCGCAACGTCGGCGGCTCCGACAATCTCGACTTCCCAAGCTATGCTCAACCGGTTGCGGCTGGGAATCCGCAGGCCACGCTAGGAGCCACGCTGCGTCAGTCAGAACTTGGGCTGGAGATTTTCGGGCCCAACCTGGCTGGAGCCAAAACTTCTGCCGACATTCAAATGGACTTCGCTGGAGGATTCCCCAACACCGGCAACGGAGTGAATTTCGGACTCGTGCGCTTGCAGACGGCGAGCGTGCGCCTCGACTGGGATCAGACTTCGGTCGTTGCCGGCCAGGATTCCTTGTTCATATCACCCTTGTCCCCGACGTCTTTCGCGTCGTTGGCCACGCCGACCTTCGCCTTCGCCGGCAATCTCTGGGCCTGGACGCCCCAGCTTCGGGTAGAACATCGCTTCCCCGTTTCCGATCAGCAGACCTTCACCGTGCAGGCAGGAATCCTGGACAACCTCGACTGGGAGTCGAACTACAACACGTTCTTGCGCACGCCGCAGGCCGGCGAGAATTCCGGCCAGCCCGCTTACGCCCTGCGTACCGCCTGGTCGCGGCCGGTGCAGGGGCGTCCGCTCGGCTTCGGAGTCGCCGGGTACTACGGCGAACAGAACTGGATGTGGAGCCGCTATGTGGACGCGTGGGCGGGAATGGCGGACTGGCAGATTCCGATCCTGCCGCGCCTCGGGCTTTCGGGTGAGTTTTATCGCGGGCGCGGAATTGGTGGACTGGGCGGAGCGATTGGCACGTCCATCGTGTACGGAGACAGTCCCACCTACCATTACACTCCGATTCGCGGGCTCGACACGGCCGGAGGATGGACCCAGCTGAAGTTCCAGCTCACGCCCAAGCTGGAATGGAACGGCGCCATCTCGGAGGACGACGCTTTTGCCGGCGACGTACGCGGTTTCGCAACGGACGCGAACAACGGCGGCCCGCCCGGCTCGATCATCGGGAGAAATCGTGCAGGGCTGGTGAATCTGGTGTTCCGGCCGCGCTCCGATCTCGTGCTCGCGGGAGAATTTCGGCGCATGCGCACGTTCCCGATCTATACGACCAGCAGCGCGACGAACCAGGCGGGCCTGGCGGTAGGGATACTGTTTTGAAGAAGCGCTTTCCTCTCCGACTCGTTGTGCGCGCTGCCGCGATCGCCGCTCTCTGTGCGGCGGCGACGGCACAGCAACCGTCGCTCAGAGCCCATGTTGAGCTGACACGCGGCGGCCACCGGCTGAAAGATGCTTCGCAAACGGTCGTGTGGCTGAGTCCGATCGGGGCCGCGGTCGACGCGCCGCGGCAAAATGAGATTCCCAAGCTGATCCAAAAAGACAAGGCCTTCCATCCCTCACTCATTGTGATTCCGGTCGGAGGGAAGGTCGAGTTCCCCAATCACGATCCGTTCTTCCACAACGTGTTTTCCCTTTTCGAGGGCAAGCGCTTCGATCTGGGACTCTACGAGAGTGGCACGACGCGTTTCGTGCAGTTCGACAAACCGGGAATCTCATTCATCTTCTGCAACATTCATGCGCAGATGAGCGCCGAAGTCATTGCGCTGGCCACGCCGTACTATGCCATCTCGAACGCTCGCGGCGAACTGAACATTCCTAATGTGCCTCCCGGCCGGTACGAAATGCAGGTGTTCCACGCGTCCGTCGCGCCGGAGGTATTGCGCGCCGTGAGCCGCGAGATCACAGTCGCTGTGGGCGACACGTCCATTGGCACGTTCACGCTCGCCGAAACCGACGTGACCATGGCTCACAAGAACAAATACGGGAAAGACTACGACCGCCCCGACCCGGACAGCCCGGCGTACGCGCGACCGTGATCACGAGATCCGAACTCCAGCAGTAAGAAAAGAAAGGGCGTGCCGCCTGGCACGCCCTTTCCGCCTCTGACCCTCACTGCGGGCTACATCTCAAACTGTCTTCAGCTCGTTTTACGTCTCTCCACTATTTAGTGATGCCCGCCTCCGCCGTGGCTGCCCCCGCCGGAGTGACCGCCGCCCGAGTGTCCCCCACCAGAGGAATGCGGGGTGCTTACATGGCCGCCTCCGTGAGAACCACCATAGCTAGGGGCGCTATGGGATCCTCCTGCGTACCCACCGGAATTCGGACGCGAGCCGGGGTAGTTGGGCCGCGATTCCGATCCGTAGCCACCGCGCGAATATCCGCCGCCATAGGGCGAGCGCACGATCGGCTGCCGCATATCGAGCTGCGGACGCGAGTATGATCCGCGCGAAGATGACTCGGCAGATCCGCGACCGTTCCCATCGGAGTACGTTCCGCTGTTGCGCTCCGCGCCCGGGGACGTGCGGTTCCAGTAGCTGCCATTTCCTCTGCGCTCCGAGTTGCCATAGGACGAGCCGCTCGACGCCTCGCTGTGTGAAGGTGGAGTGAAGGGACGGAATCCGTCGCGGCCGGCAGAAGTAGCTCCGCCGCGCTCTGATTCAGTCGAAGACCGCGTGTTGTTGCCGTTCGGCGGCGTGAAGGCGCGCTCGCCGCCGCGGCCGCCGTTCTCAGACGAGCTGCCGCGGTTTCCTAAATTGCCCGCCTCACGATTCCCCATCCCTGCGCTCGGCTTTTCGCCGCTAGATCCGAGTCCGCGCGAGGCCGTTTCCGCGCCGCGGCTGCCCGCAGTGAATCCGCTCACATGGTTCTGCGCCATGCTTTGCTGCAGATGCGAAACCTGCTGGCCAAACGACTCGAGACGAGAAGCATTCGCGTGCGCCGAGCCGAAGAAGTGGTCAGCTCCGCCCCCGTGCAGAGTGGAAGCAGCCGCTGGGCGTCCGCTGGCCGACAAACTCCCACGTGTCGGCGTAACCGGCAGGTTGCCCGCCATCATGCGCGCGCCGCCAATCTGCTCG
>CAYOUY010000304.1:0-4050 GCA_964407245.1 uncultured Acidobacteriaceae bacterium | reverse complement strand
GGCGCCTATCGCACACCGCGCGAGTTCAACTGGGTGATCGGCGTTGTTCTTCTTTTGATTACGTTGCTGCTCAGCTATACCGGCTATCTGCTGCCGTGGGATCAGCTGGCCTACTGGGCGATCACCGTAGGATCGAACATCGCCTCAGCCGTTCCAGTGATGGGCAACAAGATTCACTTCCTGCTGCTGGGCGGCAACGCGGTCAACGCCAACGCGCTGCTGCGGTTTTACGTGCTGCACTGCATGATTTTGCCGCTGACCGCGATGTTCTTTGTCGCGATTCACTTCTGGCGCATTCGCAAGGATGGCGGCCTCTACTCGCATGGCAGTGAGCCGGCGACGTTGCGTACCAAGACGGATCAAGGCGCTGCTTCCGCGAAGGGGGCGGAATAGGTATGGCTGACTCCAAGGATTTCGTCGCCGGCGTCGACTCCAATGCAAAGAAATCGCCGCGCCGCATCGTCTTCATCACACGCCGCACTTCGGCGCAGGTCAAGGCCGACACCGAAGACCAGATACAAACTTTTCCGGAAGTTCTCTTCCGCACGGCGGTCGCAATTATGACGCTCTCCACAGTTCTCGTGTGGATCGCTCTTGCGTTCAACGCGCCCCTGGAAGGACTGGCTGATCCCTCGCACACTCCCAATCCCGCGAAAGCCCCGTGGTATTTCCTCGGCTTGCAGGAGATGCTGCACTATTTTCCGCCCGTAGTCGCGGGCGTGCTTGTGCCGGGACTGGTCGTGATGGCGCTGATCGTCATTCCCTATTTCAAAGTCAACATCGAAGCCGACGGCCTGTTCCTGAAGGATCGCGAAAAGCGCTTGAGAATTTTCTATGTTGTCGTTGCGCTTCTCTCGATTTTCTTGCTCTTGTTCAAAGTCTATGTCGCACTGGTTCCCACCCTGATCATGGCCGGTGTCATGCTTCTCGCGGCACAGAGTTCTCTGCAGTCGCCTTCGGCTTTCCGGCGTTACCTGGCTGGCCGCCCTCTTTCTTATTGGGTGATGACGTGGTTCCTGTTCGAGCTCATCGTTCTTACTGCGATCGGCACATTCTTCCGCGGGCCGGGCTGGTCGTGGATCTGGCCCTGGCAGAGTTGATGAGGTGTAGGAAGGTTTCATAACGGATACGAGGATGCGGCATTCATGAAAGAAAAACTAACCGCACTCTGGCAAAGGCTTTTCGGCGACAGCGTCCGCGCGTTCGGCGTGGTCAGCGTAATTTTTCTGGTGTCGCTGGCCATCGCTCCCGCCAAGAATTTCTTCAGCGAGTGGCGCCACTACCAGCACGGCTATCTGCGGATGATCCGCAATCGCAGCGACGCCAACACACTGCAGCGGCATTTCCAGGGCGGCATTCAGCAAATTTGGTTGCCTGACCTCGGTGTGGTCGATCGCTGCTCGAGCTGTCACGTCGGCCTGAAAGAAGCCAGCCTCGCCGACGTCTCGACGCAGCCCTTCCACACGCATCCCGTGATCCCACACAATCTCGATCAGTTCGGGTGCACCGTATGTCATCGCGGCCAGGGCGCCGCAACCACAGTCTCTGAGGCGCACAACAGTACGCTGGCCTGGGAGCAGCCGATTCTGCCGGCGAAGTACATCGAGTCCTCCTGCGGCCAATGCCATCGCGGCCCGCTGCCAGGCACGCCACAGTTGAACGAAGGACGCGCTCTGCTTCAGCGCGAAGGCTGCGTGCACTGCCATACCATCAAGCTGCCCGACGGCAGCATCATGAAGCCGACCGACGATCCGCCGTCTCTGGAGCACATCGCCGACAAAACCCCACGAGAGTGGATTTTCGCGTGGCTGAAAGACCCCCAGGCCTACGCCGCTACCGCGACCATGCCGAATTTCAAGTTCACGGACGACGATGCCCGCGACATTTCCGCGTTCCTCATTGCGAACAGCACGCCGCTCGCGGGCGACACCGTCAGTCTCAGCGCCAAGCCGGCCTCCGATCCCGCCGCCGGCACCAGCCTTTACGGAGAGTCCTTTTGCGCTTCGTGCCACGCGGTGCAGAACGCCGCCGGAAATATTGTCGGAGGCACTGTTGGCCCCGAGTTGACACGGGTCGGCAGCAAGGTGAAACCCGCGTGGCTGCAGGCCTGGTTGCGCAACCCGCGCTCTTACGACGCAGGCACAGCCATGCCGCATTACCGCTTCAACGACGGCCAGGTCGCGACGCTGGCTCAATTCCTGATGAACAAGACCGATTCCGATCTGCTGGCAAACGTACATCTCGAACCCGCCACGCCGCAACAGATCGCGCACGGCAGGCGCCTGGTTTCCGATTACGGTTGCGCCTCCTGCCACAAAATCGCAGGTATCAAGAAGCCGGAGAATTTTGCTCCGGAACTCAGCCGGATCGGTAGCAAGCCGATTACGCAGATCATCTTTCTGCCCGGAATGCCGCACGCTTTGCCCGACTACATCGCGGGCAAAATCAGGCAGCCGCGCGCATTTGCGCCGGGTCTGAAAATGCCGCAGTACACGCTGACTCCGGCGCAGATCGATTCGCTGACCACCGCACTCCTTGCGTTGAACGATCGCTCATACTCCCTGCCGTCGTCGCTTGCCGTTCCCGCCACGCCTGATTCGGATTACCAACCCGCCGGAAAAGCCGGAAAACTGATGACCGACCTCGCCTGCTACAGCTGCCATCGCATCAACGGCCACGGTGGCGACATGGCCCCCGACCTCACATGGGAAGGCAGTTCGGTACAACGCGAGTGGCTCACGCAGTTCTTCAAGAATCCGGCAACGCTGCGTCCGGCGCTAATCCGCCGCATGCCGCGCTTCAACCTCGCAGACGGCGAGATCGCCGAACTCACCGACTACATCATGACCGTCTACCAGAATCCCGCCATCGACCGCGATTCGATGCCGTTAAGCGGTTACGCGCAAGGCGAAGTCGAACTCGGCCGGCAACTCTTCTACGGCAAATATTCCTGCCAGGGATGCCACATTGTCGACACCAAGACCGACAAGGGTTACATTGGCCCCACACTGACGCACGTTGGCTCGCGGCTAACGGCACCTTGGATTTATCAGTGGATGAAAAATCCCCAGGCCCTGCGTCCCGGCACAATCGAGCCCAACCGCGCCATGAGCGACGCGGATGCTCGCGCGCTGACGGCCTTCCTGATGTCGCAGAAAGGCGGAGCCAAGGAGGCCGCAAAGAAATGACTCGCTACCGCTTCACATTCCATGCCTTCGTTCTGGCACTCGCGACATTATTTCTTGCTACCTGCTCGCACGGGCCGGAAGCGGCAGCCGCTCCCAAGCCCACTGCATTTGGAGCTGCGATAGTTGAATCGAGCGGCGGAAAGCAAATGGCCCAGACTGGGGGCCTTTTGCCGCAACCGGTCGTCGTGCAAGTGAACGACGCGCAGGGCACCGCCGTAGCGGGAGCGCTGGTCGAATTTGCCGCCACACCGGGAGTTGTCTTCGATCCACCGAACGGCTTGACCGATTCGAGCGGCCAGCTCACAACCAACGTTTCGCTCGGCGTCATGGCCGGACGCTATCAACTGACGGCGTATACGCCTGACAAGAATCAAAAGAGAATCGAGTTGAAACTCGAGGAAATTGCGCTCGGCTACCAGCAGACGCTTGGCCGCCGCCTCAACGATCAATACTGCGACCGCTGCCACAATCCCGAGTCGACAGCCGCACGTGTGTCGAACTTCGACAACCTCGACGTGAAACCCCATCCATTTACGGAAGGTGACACGCTGAACAAAATAACCGACGCCGATCTGACGGCCATTATTACTTACGGCGGCCCGGCGATCAGCAAGTCTGCGCTTATGCCGGCCTGGGGAACTACGCTCAGCAAGTCCGATGTTCAGGCGCTGATTTCCTACATCCGGGCCGTATCCGATCCGCCGTCGCGCAACTCCGTGCTTCTCAGTTCCAAGAATTAGCGCGAACAAATATCTGGGTTTCGAACACCTTGCCGATCTTTTGCTTCAGCGTCATCCCGTCGAGATACTCCATGACGATGAATGGTCGACCGTCCTGCCTCCCGATCTCATGGATCGTGCAG
>CAYOUY010000303.1:0-23591 GCA_964407245.1 uncultured Acidobacteriaceae bacterium | reverse complement strand
GAAGAAGACGTTCAAGAAGAAGGAGCGCAAGCATGTTCCGCATGGCATCGCCTACGTGCAAGCATCCTTCAACAACACAATCGTGACCATCTGTGACATGAACGGCAACGTTCTGTCGTGGAAGAGTTCCGGATCGCTCGGCTTTCGCGGATCGCGCAAAGGCACGCCATTCGCCGCGCAGCAGGCGGCCATGAACGCGGCCAACATGGCGCGCGATCACGGCGTTCGCAGCGTGGACGTGCGCGTGAGCGGGCCCGGTTCCGGCCGCGAGTCGGCCGTGCGCGCCCTGGCGGCAGCGGGAATTGAAGTGCGATCCATTCGCGACGTCACTCCGATTCCGCACAACGGCTGCCGGCCGCCGAAGCGTAGACGCGTATAAGAAGTGGCGGCTGGCTGCGAATTACCAGCCGATGATTTTCGTCCGGGACGAAGGGTCAAGCCAAACCTGTAAACCGGTCGAGTCCCGAGCCAAAGGCGAGGGACGAATCCTGACCCTGAGCGTAGTCGAAGGGGAAGGAATCAGAAAAGGAGAAAGAAACTTGGCAAGATATACCGATGCAGTCTGCCGTTTGTGCCGCCGCGAGGGCATGAAGTTGTTCCTCAAAGGCGCAAAGTGCTTCAGCGACAAGTGTCCCATCGAGAAGCGCAACTTCGCTCCCGGACAACATGGGAAAGACCGCAAGGCCAAGGTTGTGGGCTACGGCCTGCAACTGCGCGAAAAGCAGAAGGCCAAGCGAATTTACTTCACGCAGGAAGCGCAGTTTCGCAACTACTTTGAGAAGGCAGCGCGTTCGCGCGGCGTTACCGGTGAAAAATTGCTGCAGCAGCTCGAGCGGCGTCTCGACAATGTGGTTTTCCGCCTGGGATTCGCCCAGTCGCGGCGCCAGGCGCGGCAACTGGTGCGTCACGGGCATGTCGCCGTCGACAACCGCAAGGTCAACATTCCTTCATATGAAGTGAGCGCCGGCGAAGAAGTCTCGATTCGCGAGAACAGCAAGAAACTCGCGGTGCTCGAACTGGCGAAGGAATTCTCGAGCCACGGTACGCTGCCGAACTGGCTGGAGGTGGACCGCGACAACTACAAGGGCCGCGTGTTGAATTTGCCCAAGCGCGAAGACATTCAGCTGCCGGTGAACGAGCAGTTGATCGTGGAACTTTATAGTAAGTAGTCGTTAGTCGCTGGTCGCTAGTCGTTAGCCAACGACCGAGGACGAACGACCAACGGCGGTTCTTGGGTCCGGTATTTTTCGTGCCAGATCAGCCTCTGCTGACGAAAATCCCCACGTCTCGCAAACGACGCGAGACATGGGGCACCCACCTGAACCCGGACCGGTTCAGGGAGCCAGCACCGAGCCAAACGGCCGAAGGAGAAACATATGCTTTGGAAAGGTTTTCAGAAACCGAAACGTCTTGCAGTTGATCAGTCCACTCTCACCGACAAGTACGGGATTTTCTGGGCGCAGCCGTTTGAGCGCGGATTCGGCACGACCGTAGGCAATGCCCTGCGGCGCGTGCTTCTGAGCTCGATTGAAGGTGCGGCTGTTACCGCGGTGAAGATGGAAGGCGTGTTGCACGAATTTCAATCCATCACCGGAGTGGTCGAAGACGCGACCGACATCATCCTCAACCTGAAGCAGATTCCGTTCAAGCTTGCCGGCGACGCGCCGAAAGCCATCTATTTGCGCGCGGATCAGCCGGGCGTGGTCACCAGCGGCATGATCGAGGCCGACGGAGATGTCGAAGTTCTCGATAAAGACGTCTACATCGCGACGGTCAGCGAAGGCGGCAAGCTCGACATGGAAATGCGCCTGAAGCGCGGGCGCGGCTACGTCTCCGCCGACAAGAACTTCGACGAGGATCTCGGCATCGGGTTCATTCCGATCGACTCGGTGCACTCGCCTGTGCGCAAGTGCAATTACACGGTCGAAGCGGCGCGTCTGGGACAGATCACCGACTACGACAAACTCACGCTTGAAGTTTGGACCAACGGCTCCATCACGTCGGCCGATGCGATCGGCCTGGCGGCAAAGCTGCTGAAGGACCACATGAACATCTTCATCAACTTCGAGGAAGAGATCGAGACCGGTACGACGGCGGGCGAAGAGCGCAAGCCCGAGATCCACAACGAGAACCTGAATCGCTCGGTGGAGGAACTCGAGCTTTCGGTGCGCAGCTACAACTGCCTTAAGAACGCGAACATTCAGACCATCGGCGAGCTCGTGCAGAAGACCGAGGCGGAAATGCTCAAGACCAAGAATTTCGGCCGCAAGTCGCTGAACGAGATCAAGGAGATTCTCTCCTCGATGGGGTTGAGCCTGGGCATGAAGATTGACGAGCATGGCAATGCCGTGCCAGGACCGACTTCGAACGTACCCTTGCCCGCGTCCGCGTATGGACCGGACGACACGCTGTAAGAAATCAGGGCTTAGTGGCTAGTGGTCAGTGGCTAGTAAAGACTGATCGACTAACCACTAAGCACCAGCCACCAGACACTGAGGTTTTGAAATGCGTCACAAAGTTGCTGGATACAAACTCGGACGGAACACCGCGCACCGGCGCTCGCTGCTGCGCAACCTGGTCACTTCGGTGATCGTGGAAGAGCGCGTCGAGACGACTGTTCCTAAAGCCAAGGCCGCGCGGCCGCTGGTCGAAAAAATGATCACGCTGGGCAAGCGCGGCGATCTCTCTGCACGTCGCTTGGCCGCCGGTTATCTAATGACCGACGAAGCCGTGGTGAAGTTGTTCGACACCATCGGGCCGCGCTTCGGCGACCGCAACGGCGGATACACACGCATCATCCGCACACAGTGGAACAAGGGTGACGGCGCCGACAAGGCATTTCTCGAACTGCTCGGCAGCGAGAAGATTCTCGATGAGAAACGCGAGAAGCGTGCGGAAGCCCGCGCCAAGAAAGCTGCCGAGGCGAAGAAAGCCATGGAAGAAGCCGAGGCGCAAGCACAGGCACAGGGCGAAGCAGCTCCGGCGGAATCCTCCGAGGGCGGTGAGAAGAAGGAGTAGTTTTCGTGGTCGGATTTTGCGAGGCACGGCTCTGGCCGTGCCTCTCTTTTTGCATTCTCGTGCCATTGTGACTGACGACACGCTTCCAGTTCGCAGTCTGCCCCGCTCGTACATGTCCCCTTGTGTCTCCGCTGGTAATCTTGCCGCATGAGTTAACCCCTTCATAAACTTTCTGTAATGGCCTTCACAAAGACACAGGTTGGCATTGCTGTAGGCGCCGGAGCGTTGCTGGTCCTAGTGTTTGTAGGCTATTTGTGGTGGCTGAGCAACCAGGGGCCGGTGCTGGCCCGCTCCGAAGATCATGACCCGCTGACCGGACTGCCACTCACCATCAAAATGAATCCACTGCGTGATCGCTCGACCGAGCGCGCTGCTAACAAATTCTTGCGCGAGTTGCGCGACGGCCACTGCGACGACCTGCTGAGCAAGTGGGAGCATGATTATCACAAGAAATACGCACGGTACATCTGCAAGTCGGAAGCGGAGCACCCGCTGCTCTCATGGGAATTAGTCGATTGGGAAGATGCGCCGCCGCTGGTCATCCTTCACTACCGCGGCAAGCGGCCGAGCAACGCCGGCCCGGACCACCCCGGAATTGATCAGGATCTGTTCACTCTCACCATGGAACATCACGGTGTTGAATGGATCGTGAGCAAGTACGACGCAATGTATTGAAACCAGTACTCAGTTGCTAGTGGTCAGTTCTCAGTAAATCCTCCAGATCGATCAGAGACCAAGTTGCCTAGGTTGCCCCCACGAGAAATGATAAAAATGCTTCATGTCGGCAGGTTCCGCTGAGGGTCAACCGTCCGTCGCTCGCAACGTCTACGCTTTCGGCATCACGTCATTTCTGAACGACACGGCCAGCGAAATGGCGTACTGGGTGCTGCCTGCGTTCCTGGTTTCCCTTGGGGCAGGACCCGCGCAGCTGGGGCTGATCGAAGGTCTTGCTGAGAGCGTCGCTTCCTTCGCCAAGCTGTTCTCGGGATATCTCGCTGACCGCCTCCATCGCCGCAAGCCCCTCGTGGTGGCAGGATACTTCGTTGCCAACGCGGTGAAGCCGCTGCTGGCGGTGGTGACAGCGTGGTGGCAGATTTTACTGATCCGCTTCACCGACCGTCTCGCGAAAGGAGTGCGCGGCGCACCGCGCGACGTGATGGTGGCGGAGTCAGTGGGGAAAGATCGTTTGGGTTCAGCGTACGGGCTGATTCAATCGCTCGATTCTGCCGGAGCGATCACCGGCCCGCTCGCAGCGCTGGTGCTCTTGGCACGCGTCGGGATGAGGGGTGTTTTCCTAGCTGCCGCTGTTCCCGGGATACTGGCCGTGTTGGTGGCGCTGCTTTTTGTTCGGGAGAAACATCGCGCTGTAATCGTCGAAAGCCCCAACATTGCAAAGAGCGTTCGTGCGTCGTCAGCGCTGCAACAGCAAAATTCCCTGCCGGCATCTTTCTATGTTGTGCTCGTCGCGGTCACTCTGTTCTCGTTGGGGAACTCGAGTGACATGTTCCTGGTGATGCGGGCCCAGAATGTCGGCATTCGAGTGGCGATGGCGCCGCTGCTCGGCCTGGTCTTCAATGTGACCTACACGCTAGGTTCATGGCCGGCAGGATGGTTCAGCGATCACTTTTCGCGAAAATGGATCGGCGCGGCCGGCTATCTGATTTTCGCTGGCGTGTACTTCGTTTTCGGGCGCGCACCCTCCACGCTCGCGATCTGGACTACGATGGCCGTCTACGGACTGTACTACGCGCTGACGCAACCCGTTCTGAAGGCCCTGGTAGTTGAAACGGTCGCGCAGAAGATGCGCGGACGCGCCTTGGGCATTTATTTCTTCGCGACCAGCGTGGCCACTCTCGCTGCCAGCCTGATCACGGGAGAACTGTGGAATCACTACGGCGCACGCATTCCCTTTTACGTTTCGGCAGTGCTTGCAGTAGTGGCTGCGCTGCTACTGGTCGGTTCCGGGAGCAGAGATGGAGCCCAGGCTGCGGTATCGTGACAACGATCTCACCCAGAGAAACAAAAGAATCTGGGCTCCGATTCCGGCGCTGGTGTCGAGGATCACATCGCGCACCGTTCCGGTGCGCGAAGGAATGAAGCTCTGATGCCATTCGTCGAGGCTGGCCACCAGCGCGGTGCCGAGGATGGCGATGTTTGTCCAGCGAAGAGTCCATCGGGCGCTGCTCGCGGCAGGAAGCGTTTCCCGCCAGGCGCGAAACAGCAGGATGCTGAGCAAGCCGTAGCCGAAGACGTGGCCGCCCTTGCGGATGTAGAAGTGCCAGATCGTGAACCGGTCCCAGTCCAGACCAAACAGAGCGTGCAGCACAGGATAAAGAATGCGGCTGGTGTTGTGGGCAGAAAGATACTGAGTCGACTCGATGGCAATCACGATCAGCCACAGAATCGCCGCGATCCACGCCTTGAGAAGCTGGTGACGGTCAGAGCTCAAGCAGATCGCCGTCCGCTACTCAATAGCATAGTTCGGGGCCTCGCGCGTGATCATCACGTCGTGTACATGGCTCTCGCGCAGGCCCGCGCCGCTGATGCGCACGAAGCGCGTCTTCTGCAGCAGCTCGGGAATGGTTGCGCAGCCGCAATAGCCCATGCCCGATTTCAGTCCGCCGACCATCTGATAGACGATCATGGCCACCGATCCGCGGTAGGGAACGCGGCCTTCAATTCCCTCGGGGACGAGCTTGTCGAGACGGTTCGATTCGCCGTCCGAGGCGCTGGTGGCAGCGGATGAGTCGGCATCCGTGCTCTGAAAATAACGCTCGCTCGACCCCTGCGCCATGGCGCCTAGCGATCCCATGCCGCGGTACGATTTGAAGGAGCGGCCTTGATAGAGAATCAACTCGCCGGGACTTTCGTCGGTGCCGGCGAAGAGAGAGCCGATCATGACTGCGCTTGCGCCCGCAGCCAGCGCCTTGGTGATGTCGCCTGAATACTTGATTCCGCCGTCGGCGATGATAGGCACACCCGAGTCTTTCGTTGCGCGATAAGCCTCGGCGATGGCGGTGATCTGGGGCACGCCTGCGCCGGTCACGACGCGGGTCGTGCATATCGATCCGGGCCCGATGCCGACTTTAATTCCATCGGCGCCAGCGCGAGCCAGCTCGCAGGCTCCGTCAAACGTGGCGACATTGCCCGCCAACAGTTGCACTTGCGGCAGTTTCGACTTCACCATCTTTACCGCTTCGAGCACCTTCGACGAATGTCCGTGTGCGCTGTCGATCGCCAGCACGTCGACGTTCGCTTCTGCCAGCTCCTGAGCGCGCTCCAAAAAATCGCCGGTCGCTCCGATCGCCGCGCCTACGCGTAATCTGCCGTGTGAATCCTTGGCCGCGTTGGGGTACTTCAGTTTCTTCTGGATGTCTTTAACCGTGATCAGTCCCTTGAGGTTGTATCGGTCGTCTACAACAAGAAGCTTTTCGACGCGATGCTGATGCAGGATTTTTTCAGCTTCTTCAAGCGTAGTTCCCACGGGTACGGTGATGAGATTTTTCTTGGTCATCACATTGTCGATCGGGATATCGAAGCGGGTTTCGAAGCGCAGATCACGATTGGTGAGAATGCCGACAAGGCGGCCGTTTTCAGTGATCGGGACGCCGGAGATTTTGTACTTGCGCATCACTTCGAGCGCGTCGGAAACCCTGTCCGTGGGATGCATCGTGACCGGATCGACGATCATGCCGCTTTCCGAACGCTTTACCTTGTCGACTTCGTTGGCTTGCTGATCGATCGACAGATTACGGTGAATGATGCCGAGCCCGCCCTGCTGCGCCAGCGCTATCGCCATGTGCGATTCCGTGACCGTGTCCATGGCGGCACTGACGATCGGAATGTTCAAGCTGATTTCGCGCGTGAGTTGGGTCTGCGTACTGGCCTGCGCCGGGACAACGTCAGAGCGCGAGGGCAGAAGAAGAACGTCATCGAAAGTGAGAGCTTCGGGAACAGGAAAATGAATCATAGATTTTTCGGGATTCACCCGGCGGGGAGGGTGAAAGTTTTATTGTAGAGAGGGGCGGGGGATTGGGCAAATGGGCTTGGTTGGCGGGACGAGCGATATCGCGGCATTACGTCAGCGATGATGTGAGCTGCGGTCATCGTCGAGGCTCTGAGCAGCAGCCTGACCGCCAGACTTTGGAGTGTGTGGCTTTCTGACCGGAATTACGGAGTCGTCGCCTCCGCCGCTAAGGTCGCCGATATTGAAGATTTCTTGCACAACTGCCGAAATCTGCTCCCTTCGCCAGTTGTCGTGCAACCCTTGGGCCAGCTCAGGACTGTTACGCTTCGCAGCGAGTTGCTTCAAGAAATCTGCGGCAACACCGTTTGGTCCCCAGCCTCTCAGTTGCGGCACAAGGTAATCGACAATTCCGCGCGGACTATCGGGGGCCAGAGCAACCGGAAGGTGAGTCCCGAACACATCTTCCGCAAGTTCGATTTTTTCCAATTCCTTGAACAACTTGAGACTCCGGTCGGAATTAGGAGATTTGCTTTTCCAGATTTTAACCCCTCATCGGGATTTGAAGGATGCCCAAGGCCTCTTCCCCGGTTTGTCTTTTACCTCTTCCGGGCGTATATTAGGAAGCTGAGAACTGCTGTGTACCGGCATTTGGCGAAGCACACCAGTGGGCGCAAGCCCACTTTTTAGTTGGAGCCCGCGAGTGTGGCAGCCATCGCCTGTAAGCTATTGGATTCATGGCGTTTGACGTTGAACGTGTGCGGGAAATCGCGGATCGTGTAGCCGCCTCCAGCGGGCTCGAAGTCGTCGAAATCGAGTTCCTCGGCGGAGGCAAGGCGCGCATGCTGCGGGTTTTTCTCGATAAGCCGGCGGCGCACGCAGATTCGACAGTAGAAAGTTCGACGGGCGAGTCGGCGCACGCAGCCACGCAGGCGGGTGTGACGCACGAAGATTGTGCGAACTTCAGTCGCGAGTTCGGCACGATTCTCGATGTCGAGGACGCGGTGCCGGACGGTTCGTACACGCTCGAAGTTTCGTCGCCCGGCTTGGATCGCAAGCTGACCAAGGCGGCTGACTTCAGCCGTTTCGTGGGCAGCCGCGTGAAGCTGATGACGCGCCAGCCGGTGAATAACAACCGGCATTTTGAAGGGCGGCTTGAAAGTTTTCACGATGGCCGCCTGACGCTGGACCTGAGCGTGGCCAGCAAGAAGTCGCGTAAGAAAATGGGCGCGGCGGCGGATCAGAAGATTGAGATCGAATTCGCCAACGTGGAGAAGGCGAATTTGGTGCCGGAGATTTAGGCTGCACGAGCGCAACGGTTTCAAAGTGGCAAAGTTTCAAGGGTTCAAAGACAAACACCTTGAAACGATGAGGCCTTGAAACCTTGAAACCTTGAAACCTTGAAACTTGGTTTCTTATGGCAAGCGAGCTCTACAACATCATCGAAGGCGTAAGCCGGGAAAAGGGCATTGATCCGCAGATTGTAGTCAGTGCGGTGGAAGACGCCATAGTCAT
Organism: uncultured Acidobacteriaceae bacterium; assembly: GCA_964407245.1. Taxonomy (GTDB): domain Bacteria; phylum Acidobacteriota; class Terriglobia; order Terriglobales; family Acidobacteriaceae; genus Sulfotelmatobacter. The sequence continues at coordinate 15,094 of CAYOUY010000303.1, read as the reverse complement.
GGCCACGCGTAAGTACTACAAGTCGCAGGAGAATCTGCGCGCCAAGCTGGACAAGGAAACCGGCAAGATCGCCGCCTTCGCGGTGAAGACCGTCGTAGAGAGCCCGGAGCAGGTAGAAGATCCCAACCTGCAGATTACGCTCGAAGACGCGCGCAAGGTCGACCCTGCGCTCGAAGTCGGTGGCGAGTTGCACATTCCGCGTGCGACCGAGGGCATTCTGGGACGCATCGCAGCGCAGCTGGCCAAGCAGGTCATCTTCCAGAAAGTGCGCGAGGCCGAGCGCGATACGGTCTACAACGAATATATCGGGCGCGTGGGCGAGATCGTCAACGCGACGGTGAAGCGCGTCGAAGGCCCGGATGTGATTTTCGACATCGGCAAGGCGGAAGCCCGCATGCCGCGCAAGGAGCAGTCACGTCTGGAATCGTTTGCCATCGGCGAGCGCGTGCGGGTCGTGATCGCTCGTGTGGAGCGGGCCGCGAAGGGTCCGGGCGTGGTGGTTTCGCGCGCCGCACCGGAGCTGGTTCAGCATTTGTTCCAGACTGAGGTTCCGGAAATTTACGACGGCACAGTCGTGATCCGCGCCATTGCCCGCGAGGCCGGCGAGCGCACGAAGATCGCAGTCATGTCCAAAGACAAGGACGTGGATGCGGTGGGTGCGTGCGTCGGCATGAAGGGAATGCGTGTACAGTCGATCATCCGCGAGCTGCGGGGCGAGAAGATCGACATCATCGAGTACCACGAGGACCCGGTTACATTCGCCGAGAAGGCGCTGCAGCCGGCCAAAGTCAGCCGCGTCACGGTGATCGACAGCGCGGAAAAGCACCTCGAGGTTGTGGTCGATGATAGCCAACTCTCGCTCGCCATCGGCAAGAAAGGGCAGAACGTCCGTCTCGCCGCCAAGTTGCTGGGCTGGAAGATTGACATCAAGAGCGAGGAAGAGAAGCGCCAAGAAGTCGAGCAGCAGATGGCTGCGATGGCGCCGCAGGCCACGACTCCGCTTGAGAATGTTCCTGGCCTGGGCGAAGGGCTGGTCGAAAAACTGAGTGCGGCGGGCGTGACCACAGTGGAAGCCTTGGCCGATATGACTCCCGAACAGCTTGAAGCTATAGAGGGGATCGGTCCCAAAACGGTGGAAAAAATCAGCCTCGCGGTCAATAATTATTTCGCGAGCCTGGAAGCCGGCGACGCGGCTGCAACCGAGGGCGAAGCTGTGGCCGGCGACGTTTCTGCAGAGGCGGGCGAAGGCGAAGCTGCTACGCAAGAAGCGTCAGGCGAAAATAGTGCTGGGGCGGAAGAAACTCCGTTGTCTGAGCAGGCGGAATCCGTTGTTGAGCCTGAAGACGGTTCCGCTCCGGAAAAAACCGAATAGTTCCATGCGCATGCAACTGCGTGGGTGTGTGCTGCTGAACTCCGTGAGGCTGCGATGAAGACTTAGAGCAAAGACGGAGTACAAGAAAGGCCGGATGAGCAAGGTTCGAATCAACGATCTCGCCAGAGAGCTGGAAGTCAAGAGCAAGGCCATTCTCGACGTGCTGCCGCTCGTCGGAGTGACCGAGAAGAAGACGCACTCCAGTTCTCTCGAGGAGCACGAAGCAGAAAAGGTGCGGGCCCACATCCGCGGCGCGGCCGAAGCGCCAGCCACGGCGGCCAAAACCGCGCGCCCGGTGCGCGGCGAAGAAGAAATCAAGACCAAGATTGATCTGTCGCACATCTCGCGGCCTGGAGATGTGCTGAAAGCGATAACACAGCAGAAGGACGCTGCGACCCCTCCGGCGCGTCCGGCGCCGCATCCGCCAATCGCCGCCAAGCCTGTGGTTGCGCCGCCGGTGGCGAAGCCGGCCCCGCCTCCTCCGGTTGTTCCGCCAGTTGCCCCAGCGCCGCAGCGTTCCGTGGTTGCCGCTCCAATTGTCGAGAAGCCAGTTGTCGTGCCGCCTCCCATGGCGGATCTGCCGCGTCCAACTGCGCCTCCTCCAGCGATCGTGGGGCCACCTGGAGCACCGCCGATGAGCGCATCATCTGTGGCGCCTCCTGTGGCGCCGCCGCGCCCGCCTGCAGCACTTGTTGCCACTGCTCCCGCGACTCCCGCGCCGCGCATGATCGTTCCCCAGACCGGGCCGCGACCGGTGTACAAGGTGCCGCCCCCGAAGCCGGGCGTGCCGATCGGTCAAGCCAGTGCATCCGCGGCAGGCGCACGTCCTGCGCCGGGTCGTCCCGTGCCCGGACAGCCTATTTTTCAGCGCCCGCGTCCCGCTGCGCCGGGCGTTGGTGCGCCGCGTCCGCCACTGCGTCCCGGTGAACGGCGTCCGATGCATCCCACGCGCTCGGCGCCAGCGGGCACTCGTCCAATCGGCGTTGGACCCGGATTGCCGCCTCCGGGACCGGTTCGTCCGGGGAGCCGTCCGGGCGCGCCTGCGCGCCGTCCTGGCCAGCGCTACATTCCGCGCGGGGTAAAAGAAGGCCCGATGAAAGGCTACGTTCCGCCGCCGCGCATGGTGGTGTCGAACGAGCCGCTGCCGATCACGCGCAACATCACGATCACCGAGGGCATCAGCGTAAAGGACCTGGCCGAGAAGCTGGACATTCGCGCAAAGGATTTGATTTCGCGCCTGCTCGCACGCGGCGTGTTTGCAACCATCAACCAGACGCTTGACGCAGAACTGGCGAGCGAAATGGCGCGCTTCTTCGGTGCGGACACAAATGTCATTACATTCGAGGAGCAGGCGGCAAAAGACATCGACGCAGCCGCCGCGGCCAGCGAAGAGACTGCGGCCGAGGCCATTCCGCGTCCGCCCGTGGTCACCATCATGGGGCACGTGGATCACGGCAAAACCACGCTGCTCGACGCCATTCGCCTAACCAATGTGGCCGAGGGTGAAGCCGGAGGCATCACGCAGCATATCGGTGCCTACAAAGTCCGCATCGGTGATCCCGAGTCGCCGGCCTATGGTCGCGAAATTGTTTTCCTGGATACGCCGGGCCACGAAGCCTTTACGCGTATGCGTTCGCGCGGCGCCAAGGCGACCGACATCGTGGTGCTGGTTGTGGCCGCAGATGATGGCGTCATGCCGCAGACGCTGGAAGCCATCGATCACGCGCATGCCGCCGAAGTCCCGATTATCGTTGCGGTGAACAAGATTGACAAGCCGGAGGCGATGCCCGATCGGGTCAAGAAACAACTCGCCGATCGTGGCCTGCTGCCGGAAGACTGGGGCGGCAAGACCGTCTTCGTCGATGTTTCCGCGAAGAAGAAAACCAATCTGAATCTGCTGCTCGAGATGATTTGCCTGGTGGCCGATCTGGCGGAACTGAAAGCGACCCCCGATCGAGCGGCATCGGGAGTGGTACTCGAAGCGAAACTCGATCGTGGCCGCGGACCTGTCGCGACGGTGCTGGTGCAGAACGGCACGCTCAACGACGGTGACAACTTCGTGGTGGGCAACGTCTACGGTAAAGTGCGTGCCATGTTCGACGATCGCGGGGCGGCGCTTGAATCCGCACCTCCCTCGACACCCGTCGAGATTCTTGGCATGGAAGGTTTGCCGCAGGCGGGGGATCAATTCGTGGTCGTAGCCGATCGCGACAAGGCCCGAGGAATTTCCGAGTACCGCGAGCAGAAGGCGCGAGAAGCCGCGCTGGCCAAGAGTTCGCGCGTGTCGCTCGAAGGCCTGGCGGAGCAGGTCAAGAGCGCCGGCACCAAGGAACTGAACGTCATTCTGAAGGGCGACGTGCACGGTTCCGTCGAAGTGCTCAGCGATCTGCTGCAGAAACTGTCAAACGACAAAGTCCGCTTGAAGCTGTTGCGCTCGGGCGTGGGCGCCATCACCGAAACCGACGTCCTGCTGGCCTCGGCCTCGAACGCCATCATCATCGGCTTCAATGTGCGGCCGGAGCGCAAGGCGCAGGAACTCGCCGAGCAGGAAGAAGTGGACATCCGCCTGCACTCGATCATTTACGAACTGCAGGACGAGATCAAGCGCGCCATGAGTGGCCTGCTTGAACCGACCATCAAAGAGACCTACCACGGCCGGGCCGAGGTGCTCGAAACCTTCCGCATCCCGAAAGTTGGCACGGTCGCCGGATGTCGCGTCATTGACGGCCTGATCAAGCGCGATTCCGAAGTCCGCCTGCTGCGCGACAACGTCGTCGTTTTCAAAGGCAAGATCGCCTCGCTGCGCCGCTTTAAGGACGATGCCAAAGAAGTGCACAACGGGATGGAGTGTGGCATCTCGATCGCGAACTACGGTGATATCAAGATCGGCGACGTAATCGAGGCGTTTGTCACCGAAAGGATCGCGGCGGAAGTAATCGCATAGAAGTTTCAGGTTTCTAGTTTCAAGTTTCGAATATTTTCGACGATAGCGAGCATCCGCTTACTCGAAACTTGAAACGCGAAACTCGAAACTGAATGCCCATCGCTTTTCTCACCCTCGAACTCCACATCGAAGCTGCGCATTCACTCAAGGACCGGCGGCAAGTCGTTCGTAGCCTGAAAGACCGGCTGCGCGCGGCATTTAACGTGTCGGTCGCGGAACTCGACTCCAGCGGCTTGTGGAACCGTGCGACCATCGGCGTGGTCAGTATTTCCGATTCGCGCGACTACCTGGATGGCTTGATGAAGAAAGTCGAACGCGCCGCGGCACGTATCGCCAACAATCACGGCGCCGATATCGCCGATTCCTTCGTGGAATATTTCTAAATGCAACTCTTAAAGTTTCAACGTTTCAATGTCTTACGAAAAGAATTGCAACACAAGATCTCGTAGACTCTGAAACATTGAAGCCTTGAACCTCCTCTAACGCCTTGTTACCTCCGTACTTACCAGCGTGGTGCGAAATGGCGTGACAATAGCGCTTTCGGGCCAACACCTGCGCATGGTTTTCTGATATTCTCATGCGTTTTATCCGAGGTGCCGGCTGTGGAGAAGCGTGGGGTCAAGCATCATCGCGGACGTTTGGGCGGAGCCTTGCGCGAGGAGATCGAAACGCTGGTCGAGGGCGAACTTGGCGACCCGCGGATTGGACTGGTGAGCGTAACCGGTGTGCAGCTTGCCGAGGATGGGCGGTCGGCACAGGTCCTGGTTGACGTCGAAGGCGACGACGACGAGGCGGAGCGCAGCATGCAGGGCTTGGATGCGGCGAAGGCCTACATCCGGCACGAATTGGCAGATCGTTTGCGGCTGCGGCGCGCGCCCGAATTATTTTTCCGGCTCGATCGTTCCGAACGCGAGCAAGCGCGAGTCGAAGAATTGCTGGAACGCGTGAGAAAGCGCAGCAAGCCTGCAAAGGAAACCAGCAGGGAAAACAGTGGAGAGAAGGCATAGCGACATGCTCGAAGATGTTCTCCGGCAGATTGGACAGCGCGAGCGATTTGTGCTGACCTCACATGCGCGGCCTGACGGGGACGCGGTGGGGTCGGCCCTGGCCTGTTGTCAGGTCCTGCGCGCGATGGGCAAGCAAGCCGATGTTGTCTTGCATGACGGTGTCCCCCGCATTTATCGCTCGCTTCCCTACGCGGACCAGGTAGTTCAGTCGAACCGCATCCTGGGAAGTTACGAGGCCGCCATTATCCTGGAATGCGACAGCATTCACCGCACACGCCTTGAGGGACTCGAGAACCGCTTCCTCATCAGCATTGATCATCATTCCAGCGGACGCCCGTTCGCTCACGTCAACTGGATCGATCCGCACGCCGTGGCGACAGCGGAAATGGTGTTTCGCCTGGCGCGCGAAGCCGGAGTTTCATTCTCGCCTGAGATCGCGACCTGTTTGTATACCGCACTCATGACCGACACGGGATCGTTCATGTTCCAGGGCACGAACGAAAACACGTTCGCTCTGGCGCGCGAGCTGGTTCTTGCCGGTGCCGATCCCGCGCACTGCGCCCGCAGCATTTATTTCGCACACTCGGTGGCAAAGATTCGATTGCTCGGAGAGGCGCTGCGCAATCTGAACATCGACGGGCACATCGGTTACGTGTGGGTGACGCAGAAACAAATGGAGCGTTGCAGCGCCATTGAAGAAGATTGCGAAGGGCTGGTGAACTACGTTCTCTCCATCGGCGGGGTCGAAGTGGCAGTATTTTTCCGCGAGCTGCCGGACAACCGATTCCGAGTGAGCCTGCGGAGCAAGGGCAAACTGGACGTCGCCCAAGTCGCAGAAACTTTTGGCGGCGGCGGCCACGAGTGCGCCAGCGGCTGCTCGGTCGACGGCCCCCTCGCCGAAGCCGTACGCCAAGTGCTCCTGCAGATTCGCCGCGGACCCTCCGTACAATAGCGGCCATTTGCAGATTGCCGATATGGGATTGCAGAGTTACAATCGCGATTTCCTCGCATCAGTTTTCAATCCGAAGTCTAAAATCTACAATCTGAATTCGCGATGACCCTCCGCACCCGCACCGACGTCCTGCTGCTCGCCGGCTTCTGCGCGTATCTCTTCTTCTATGGGATCGGTTCGTTCGGACTGATTGGGGCGGATGAGCCGCGCTACGCGCAGATAGCTCGCGAAATGCTGGAGCGTCACGACTGGATCACGCCCGTTCTGGGCGGGCATCCCTGGCTCGAAAAGCCGCCACTGTATTACTGGCAGGCGATGCTGGCATATTCGCTGTTTGGCGTGAGCGACGTGGCAGCACGCGTTCCGTCCGCAGTTGACGCTGCATTGCTCGTGATCGCCGTGTATCTCTTCTTTCGCCGCTTTCGCGGCGGCGTGGAGGTTGATGCCGCGCTGATCACGGCCTCGTGCGCAGGAGTGATCGGATATGCTCACGCCGCCTCCATGGATATGGCGCTCACGGCAACGTTTGCCGTCGGACTGCTCGCCTGGTGGGGCTGGCGTGAGAGCGGGAAAAGTGTCTACCTGGCGCTCTTCTACATTCTTATGGGTCTTGGGATGCTCGCCAAAGGGCCAATGGCGCCGTTCCTCGCCGGAATCGTCATCATTCTTTATGCGGCGGCAACTCGCCAGTGGCGCCCGGTCGCGCGCACGTTTTGGCCGCTGGGGATCGCCTTGTTCTGCGTTGTCGCACTGCCGTGGTATGCCGCCGTGCAGATGCGTAATCCGCAGTTCTTCCGCGAATTTATTCTGCAGCATAATCTGGCCCGCTTTTCGACCAATCTTTACCATCATCCCGAGCCGTTCTGGTATTACGTGCCAGTCACTGCGCTCGCGCTGATGCCTTGGATTGTGTTCGTGGTGGTTGCGCTAGCGCAACCGATACGCGCCTGGTGGGGCGAAAGAAAATTAGCTCAGCTCGACCTCGAATTGCAGTTCAACGTATTCTCCGTTATCTGGCTGATCGTACCGATCATTTTCTTTTCGCTCTCGCACTCGAAGCTTCCCGGCTACATTTTGCCCGCGGTTCCGGCTGGCAGCGTGTTGCTGGCTGAATATTTGCAGCGCCATCTTGCGGAGCAAGGCACTGTGGCGAAATGGCTCGCACTGTTGCACGCGCCAGTCGCCGCCACTCCAGTTGTGCCCGCCTTGCTCATTGCGTATCTAGTGAGTGCGCATCGGCTGCCCGCAGGCCGCCCAATGCTGGTCGCACTCGCAATAGCATTCGCACTTTGCGCGGCTATCGCATTGACACTGGTCAGCCGGATGCGACTTCGCATGTTGCGCTTCATCACGCTGATTCCGGTGCTTGTGGCCGTGGCGGCAGTATTAAAGCTGGGAGCAACGGCAATCGATCAGGCACTTTCCGCGCGTCCACTGGCAGGGGAATTAGCCAGTGTGGAAACGCATCCGCTGCCGGTTGCAGTTTGTGGCATATCCCGCGACCTCGAATACGGGCTGGCCTTCTACCGCAACCAAAGTATTGCACGGTATGAGGCGGGGGCAGTCCCATCTGGGGAACATCTCCTCGTGGCCACTCCTTCGGCAAGAGACTTTGTCGCCGAGCGCACAGCCGGGCGCCATGTGTCGTTTCTCGGCCACTATGCGCCGCAGGATGTGGACTATTATTGGGTGGCGGCTGCGGGAGCAACACGGCAGTGAAATGGAAACCCGCGCTTCTGAGATCGGGCGCGGGTAAGAAGAACTGGATGTGCCTTTACTCCTTAACTGCCAGTGCTTCCAACTCGGGCCGTTTCGGACCTGCGGCGAGGACTTCGATTCCGTAGTCGTGCCCCTTATCGAACGCCTTCAGGTTCAAGTCGCGGAAGCTCGGCGGTACCGAGTCGGCAACGGCCTTGCGCACCGCATCGGCGCTGAGCAGCTTTGTCACCGCAGTAAAGAATCCGACCATCACCGAGTTCAGCACCATGCGCTTGCCGAGTTCCTCGGCAAAACGAGTGGCCGGAATCGCATAGACCTTGGGGTCGCCCTTGAGATCGGAGACGCGCACCAGGTCTTCTTCAATGATGAGCATGCCGCCGGGCTTCAGTTCTTGTGCGAAGCGGTTGTACGCTTCCTGCGACATGATCACCATGATGTCGGGATGGGTTGTATAGGGATACAGGACCGGCGAGTCAGAGACCACAAGCTGCGCGCTGCAGGCGCCGCCGCGCGCTTCCGGACCGAAGTTCTGAGTCATGGTGGCAAAGCCGTTTTCGTAGATCGACGCTGCTTTGCCCAGAACCACGGCCGAGAGAATGACTCCCTGGCCACCGAAGCCTGCGATACGAATCTCTGTCAGCCGCATGCACACTCCATTTCTGGTTCCGCCTCGCCGGTTACTTCGATGTAGCGCTCGCCGAGTGATTCCACATATTGCGCGCGCATCAGAGTCTGATAGTCGGGACGTTCGCGGTCCACAAACTTGCCGACCGCGATTTCTCCGTTCAAAGTAAGACCAACTTCGCCCGTGGGCGCGCCATTCTTCACCTTGCTCTTCTCTTTGTAATACTTCATGGTATCGAGGCCGTCGCCCATCTTGTTGCGGCGTTGGTAGAGCGTCGGGCAGGGAGAAATGACCTCGATGAAGGAGAATCCTTTTTTCGCAAATGCCTCGCTGATCGATCGTGCCAGCTGCCGCACGTGAAATGTCGTCCAGCGGGCGACATAGACGGCCCCGGCCGCATCCACCAGATGTGGCAGGTTGAACGCCGGTTCAAACGTTCCGTAGGGATTGGTCGACGTGGTCGCGTGGCCAGGAGTGGTTGGCGCAGTTTGCCCGCCGGTCATGGCGTAAATCAAATTGTTTACGCAGATCACCTTCAGATCGATGTTGCGCCGCGCAGCATGGATCAGGTGATTGCCGCCGATCGCTGACAGATCGCCATCACCAGAGTAGACCACCACGTTGAGCTTAGGATTTGCCAGCTTGAGCCCCGTCGCGAAGGGAATCGCGCGGCCGTGTGTGGTGTGGAACGAATCGAGCTTGACGTATCCAGCCACGCGTCCAGTGCAGCCGATGCCCGAAACCAGCGCAATGGAATCGAGATCGATTTTCGACTCGATCAGGGCGCGGGCGAATGAGTTCACGGTTGTACCGATGCCGCATCCCGGGCACCAGATATGCGGCATGCGGTCGCTCCGCAAGAATGGTTCTACGGGATTGACGGTGTTGTCTTCGAGGACATTCAGCATCGGCTTGCCTCCACGATGGCGTTCAGGATCTCGTCCGGATTGTGCACGCCGCCGCCAGCGTGCGGTACCGCGAAGGTCCTCGCTTTTCCGGCGGCGGCGCGTTCCACTTCGCGCACCATCTGACCAAGGTTGAGCTCGGGCACAACGAACGCTTTTACGCGCGGGGCGAGGCCGGAGATTTTCTTGTCGGGGAAGGGCCATGCGGTGATGAGCCGCAATTTGCCGACCCCCAGCCCGTGCTCGCGTGCCAGATCGATGGCGCGTTGGGCCACGCGTGAAGTGATGCCGTACGAAACCACGACCACTTCTGCAGTGTCCAACTCCTCTTCCTCGAACATGCAGATGCGGTCCGCCGCGGCGCGAATCTTATTCTGCAAACGCCGCACCAGCTTATCCTGCGTTTGTGGTGTCATGTTGGGATAGCCGCGCTCGTCGTGGGTCAGTCCCGTCACGTGAAACTTGTAGCCCTCGCCGGCATGGGCCATCTCCGGCACCATGTCGCCGTTGGTGCCGTAGGGCAGATAGTCTTCGATCGATTTCCTCGTGTGCTTGCGAGGCACGACTTCAATCTGCTCAGCCGGAGGAATGACAACTTTCTCGGTCATGTGGCCGACCACCTCGTCCATCATGAACATCACCGGGACGCGAAATTCCTCAGCCAGGTTGAATGCCTTGATGGTCAAGTCAAAGCATTCCTGCGGTGAGTTCGGACACAGCGCAATGATCTCGTAATCACCGTGGGATCCCCAGCGCGCCTGCATCATGTCGGCCTGTGCGGGAAGAGTGGGCAGTCCGGTCGAAGGCCCGCCACGCTGTACATCAACGAATACACACGGCGTCTCGGTCATCGCAGCGTAGCCGATGTGCTCCATCATCAGGGAGAAGCCAGGTCCTGAAGTTACGGTGAATGCTTTTGCCCCGCCCCACACGCCGCCTTGCAGCGCGATTGATGCCGCTAGCTCGTCTTCCATCTGGATGAAACTGCCGCCCACGGTCGGTACCCGCGACGCGAATCGCTCCACGACTTCGGTTGAGGGCGTGATTGGATATCCGGCGGCGAACCTCGCACCTGCGGCCAACGCGCCCTCACAGCAGGCATGATCGCCATCGATAAAGTGCGTGCCGGTCAAAACGCCCCTGGGATCGGCTCTCATTTCTCACCTCCGGCGACCTGCGCCTTCGGGCTTGCGGCCTTCGCGTCCGGAGTTTTCGTTCCGTAGATGGCGAAGTCGGGGCAGTACATGCCACACAGATCGCAGCCGCTGCATTTTTCCGGATGCACCACGTGGGGCGGATGGTAGCCCTTGGAATTGAAAGCGGAAGAGAGCGCCAGCACATGCGTGGGACAGAACTCCACGCAGAAACCGCAGGCCTTGCAGCGCTCTACAACGATCGAGACGCGTCCTTTTGCCACTTGGTCCCCCACTTGAGGAGTAACGATCACTCCGGGTATCCAACGTAGGATGTGATTATGCGTTGGAGGACGACAGGGACAATGTGACCGGAGTCACAGTTTAGAGTGAGGAAGCGCACGGGGCAGATTCCGCAATCCATGGGTACAAGTGGCTGAAAACACAACATTTAGCAAGGACTAGCCGCCCTCCCCGTGTTGCGCGTTACACGGTCGAAGAGCGTTGCAAGTGATTTGTATCACAAGAAGTGGTCACGAGCAGCACGAGTGCTTTCGTCTGCACTCGTCTGTTGCCGCCCCTTGTTCGCCCCGTTTGCCTCTCCTGCGCGAACCCACTAAACTCAAAATTTTGCCGCGACCATTGCCGCCTGTTCCCGGCGGCTGCCGCTGCAGGAGCCCGGAGATCGTTCTTGGAGATTCTCGACCTCAGGCATTTTTCGTCAGTTGATCTTCGCCCGCTGCTCGACGACGAGACACAATTATGGTCGCGTCTGCTTTCCTGGGATTACGCCGGCTCGGCGGAAATGATCCTGCGCTACGTCGACGCCAAGATCCTGCCCGGCTACGCCGCGGTCGACCGCGGGCGGGTTTTCGGTTATTCCTTTTTTGTCTATGAAGGCAACAAGGGAGTGATCGGTGACCTTTACGTGGTGAATGGCAACCGCCTGCCCGATGCTCGCCAGGTTGAGTTGCGCCTGCTTACACATGTGATCGAGACCTTGCAGCAATCTCCGGGAATCCGGCGCGTCGAGGCGCAACTTCTCGCCCACGACACCAACGTCGTGTCGCGTCCGTTTCTTGAAACCGGATTCCAACGCCACCCCCGGCTGTTCATGGTGCTGCCCTTGGAGAAATCAGTGCAGGAGAATGCTGGCCCGCATCCCGATGTTGAGATTCGCCCCTGGATGGAAGCCGACTATCAACCCTCGGCTGCAGTAATCACCGCTGCGTACCGCGGCCACGTTGACGCACAGATCAACGACCAGTACCACACACTTAGCGGATCGCTGCGCTTCCTCAACAACATCGTGCGATTCCCCGGCTGCGGCATCTTCGACCCCGACTCGTCGTTTGTCGCGCTCGATCGCAAAGCGCGTGGCGTGATCGGGCTGATCCTGTGCTCGCGGGTGCGCAACGACGTGGGTCACGTCACGCAGGTCTGCGTTTTGCCCGAGTACCGATCGCGGCATATTGGGGAATCGCTACTCGCGGCCACGATGGACAACCTGCAGCGCAGACAGTTTTCCATGTTGTCGCTGACCGTGACCGAGGCTAATGCGCGCGCCGTCGCTCTGTACCGCCGCTTGAACTTCGACACGAAGAGGATTTTCGATGCGTTCGTGTGGCAGGGATGAAAAGCAGCCGTTAGCTATCAGCTGGGAAAACTGCAAATGGCAGATGCACATTCTTGCGCGATCGCAGGGACGCTAACAGCTGAAAACTGAGAGCTGACAGCTACCTGCGAAGCAGCCACATCGCCCATCCGGCCACGATCGCTCCGCCGAGGAACATCACAAAGCAGTAAAGGCCGTAGCGGACCATGTCGCGCGTCGTTTCCCGGTGCGTAATGCCGAAGACGATGGAGGCGAACAGCGCAAACACCGCTGCGGCACTGAAATGGTTGAGAGTGATGGTCATAATTGAAAAGCGCTCAGAGTGCCAAGGTTTCAAAGGGCCAAAGTTTCAAATTTGATGCGCCACCTTGAAACCTTGTAACTTTGCCGCCCTGCTACTTGGTTACCGCTTTTTCCCGATCGCGATGTGATAGGCGTCCGCGACCGAAATAAAATTCAGCAGCCCGGCCACGATCATGAACTTCGTCCCATAGTCGGCAGTGGCGAAAGCGATCGCGCCCTGACCCCAGTCCATGGCCAGCGTCACAATGTAGAGCGCGCCTGAACCCACGTCTCCTACGAAGCCGAGCATGTCGAGGATGTCGCCGCCGTTCGCCTTGTAGATACGGCCCTGCATCGCGAGGCCGAGCAGAAATAACGTTACGATCGAAATGAACAGCAGGCCGCCGCGAATCCAGCGCTTCTGAATCATGTGTCCGGCGCCGGGAATCAGCCAACCAATCGCCGGTGCCAGCACGGACATCATGCTCACGGTTTCCGTCGGCACGGCTTTCGCTTTTTCTGTCGTGGAATTTGCCATCTAGATCGTCACAATCTCGCGTTGAATTTTCCCGGTTACTTCCGCGGACTTGACGCGCACCAGCACGTTGACTTCGCTGCGCACCCCAAACTCCGGCAGGTAGATGCCGGGCTCGATCGAGAAGCAGGAGTTGGGAAGAATCTGCCGCTCGTCATGAATTTCGAGATCGTCCATGTTGGCCCCATTGGAATGGACGTCGGTGCCGATGGAATGTCCCGTACGGTGAATGAAATAATCGCCGTAGCCGGCTTTCTGAATGTAGCCCCGGGTGGCGCGGTCGACTTCCCATCCTGCGATGCGCTTGCCCGCCGCGATCGCGTCCACCACAGTCTTCACGCCGGCATCGCGCGCCCCGCGCACAATCTCGAAAATGTCGCGCATGCGCGCCGAGGGCGCTCCACCCACAAAGCCCATCCAGGTTATGTCGTAATACACGGCATCGGGAGTATTTTTCTTTCCCCAAACATCCAGCAGGACCAGATCGCCCTCGCAAATGGGCACGGGATGACTCGCGTTCGGCTCATAATGCGGATTGCCGGCATTGGCGTTCACCGCAACGATCGGCGGATCATCGGTCACGAGGCTCTCGCGCTTGAACGCCTCCATGAACCACTGCTGGATTTCGTGCTCTTTGGTTCCGCCATTGCGCACGCGGCGGCCAATTTCTTTGAACGATTCGGCCACAATCGAGTCGATGCTGTCGCGCGCCGCAAAATGCGACTGGATCTGCTCCTCGGTCCAGGTGGATTCAAACTGCGCCACCAGATCGGCTGAACTGACGATGTTCTTGCCCAAGCCGCGCACCAGATCGATCGTTCCGCCATCCACCAGCGACACGTAGAAAACAATGTTGTTGGGCGAATACTGCATGGCGAGGTCGCGGTAGTTTGCCAGAATCGCTTTGAGCTTGTCGAAGAGTTCCTGCCATCCGGAATACAGATGCTTCTTGCCCGGCAGCGAATCGAGATGTCCGGCTTCGATCTTGTGCACCAGCTTTACTGGTTCGTCCTGCGCCGGAACCAGATAAAACCAGCGCCGCGTCACCATCAGGCTGGCCGGTAGGCCGAGCACGCGATACGCAATGGGATCGCGATGGTGATGGTCATAAAAAAGCCACGCGTCGATATTGCGTTCGCGCAGCGCAGACTGGATGGCAGCGAGATTCATGGGCAAATTTCTATTGTAATCAAGAGCTGCAATTTGGGCGAATTGGCGCGATGCAGGGAGGGCCACCTCGAGGGGCTCCTTTTGGTTTGCCAGCGTGCGGCAGCGGAGAAGCGATGCCTGGCTTAGCTACTTCTGATCCGTCTTGAGAATTCGCTTTCGTGTTGCTGACGGGAGCGTCTCGCACGCCGTGCGCAGCACCAGCCGCGGAGCCCGTCCGCGAATCTTCGTCAGGTAAGGTACCGTACTCTTCACGTCGTATTTTGCAGCCTCGCGCAGCAGCCAGCCCAGGCCTTTCTGCGCCATGTCGTCTTCGTCAGTGAGCAACAGATTCGAGAGCTTTACAATCGGGGGGAAAAACATGTTCGCCCGCGCTCCGCGAATCAGCGCGACGCAAGCCGCGCGCCGATGCCAGCGATTCCTCGACTTTGCCCAGCGAAAGACGGTCTTGGCCCGAGCCGGTTTCGCTGCCATCATTGGTGCGATCAGATCATGCACGAGCGCATCGTGATCGGCCCAGCTGCTGATGCGATCCAGCCACGCCTCGAACAGCTTGAACTCACGATCGCCGCATTGCGCGTCCAGATTCTCGAGGAGGAATACCGCGGCGACTTTTTCCTCGAGCACCGATCCAGAAAAGAGCTGGTCGGCAACCTGCACTAGAAAAGAAAAGTCGCGCCCGCGCAGAATTTCCTTGCGGCAGCGCCGCACCGCGCGCCGCAAATCAGCCGTATACCACCCGTGCGACTGGATTTCCTTCTTGAAGAACCATTGCACACCTGCGGCGTGCTCCGCCGATCCGCCGTCTTTGAGCGCGCGCCGAATCTGCGCCGCGACG
>CAYOUY010000302.1:0-12501 GCA_964407245.1 uncultured Acidobacteriaceae bacterium | reverse complement strand
TTAAACAGAGCGTTCACATGCGCGGTGACGGTCACCGTCTGGGGCGTGAATTCCTCGGTCGGAGCCGGTGTAGCCGGCGCGGCCATCGCCGTCATGGCGCGGGCCATTCGCGGAATCGGCCGGGAACTCTCAAATGTATCCACCGATGCGTAGGAAAGGTCGCCGAGCATCCGGCCGCTGGCGCGGGCGAGCGTTTCGGCTGCGTTGCGCGCCCGCCGGTAGGCGTCTTCCACCGCCTTGTTCTTGGCTTCGTTGATGTTGTCGAGCGTGTAGCTGAGGGTTTGACTCTCGCTCACGTTGGCGTCGGCCAGCTGCTGGGTAATCGCCCCAATCTTGGAAAAATCCTTCAGCTTGAGCGTGACGTCGGTCGTGACCCGGTAGCCGATGACCTTGTGCTTGGGATTCTTCCAGTCGTACATGGGCTGCACGGAAAGAAAACCGATCGTTGCGGCCTTGGGTTCGATTCCATTGGCGCGCAGGACCTCGCGCACCTGCTCCACGCTTTTCGAGGCGTGCTCATAGGCAGCTTGCGATGTATCGTCCTGTGCGGAAACGTTGAATTGGATCACCGCGGTGTCGGGAGCGGACTCGAATTTTCCGTCGGCGCCGACATAGACCGTGTTGGGCTGCGCTGAAACACTGGGATGCTCCTGCGCGTAGGCGCTCAAGCTGGTGATAACGAGCAGCGCTGCTAGAAAACGGGCAAATGACATAGCGAACCTCCAAGGAAAAGTATGAAGCAAGGCAGAGAAGTTCCCGAAAATATTTCCTCGCTGTAAGAACGGAAATGGTAGTGGGTCTTGCGACGGTCGTTAGTTTTTCAAGAGACGGCGAGTTTCGTCTAGCGCGTAGACCGAGGGCCAGTCACAGAGAGAACTTCCACTTGCAGGCCGAGATACTGCAATTGCTGATTGGAGGAGGGTGAAAGCGTACCAGTCGCCGGCAGCATGCCGACTGCGCAGTTTTTCCCGGATTTCTTGGCCTCGCGCAAGCCGCAATCGGCGAGGGCCAAGACTTCCTCGTATCCGATGCCACGCGGATCGTGCAGGAACCAGGGAAACGCCGCCCACCCCAGAGAGCACGTGCGGTACATGGACTTCCCGGCCCGGCCCAAGGCAAATGGCGTGTCGGCGACGGCCGAGAGCACGCGCTCGGCGAGCAGTTCCGCCTCGTCGCGATTGGTGTAGCGCGACACGATGAGAAATTCCTCTCCGCCCCAGCGCACCAGAACGTCCGAATGGCGGATCGAAGTGCTGAGACGGCGGGACATCTCGATCAGCACCTGGTCGCCGATATCATGCCCGTAAAGGTCGTTGACTTCCTTGAAATTGTCAGCGTCCACCAGATAAAAGACGAGGTCGCGGGTGCGTGCATCCAGGCCATCGGCGTGGGCGCGCAGCGCCTGGCTGGCATCGGCTTCGATCGTAGCCGAAAAATAGCGGCGGTTGCGCAGCCCGCTGAGGGGATCCGTAAGCGAGGCTTCCTCGAGGACGACGTTCGAGTTACGCAGCTCGCGGTTCAACAGGTTATGACGAATAAACAGCAACAGCGCCATGGCGAACATGGTCGCGAGCGAGACCAGCACACGGAAGTGAGCCGCTTCGTGGGGAAGGTGGCCGTCGAACAACGTGTAGGCGGCGATCAGCGGCAGCGAAAGCACGGCGGCCATGGCAACGTTCGACATCCATGACGTGTACGACCATGCGTTGTAAGATTCGTCCGTCTCGGCCTCTCCGATGGGCAGGAGTCCGCGTCCCAGCACAGCGAGGGCGCTGAATGCGGCGAAGGATGCTGAGTACGGCACGTCGTACCAGCTGCCGGTGTAATACACGTCCATCTCGATGGCACGATTGAGGACGTAGAAGGCAATGCCATTGAACACGACGGTGCCGCAGAAGAAAGCGTAGAAAGTCTTCCATCGCCCCGAGCTCGTGAGCCAAAAACTGACCGCTACGCAGGCCAGCAGGACGCTCTGCACCCCGGAGAGCCAATCAAAGTTGCGGTTGTAGGCCTCTTCGTTGGGATACAACTGCCAGCATACGACGAAGGAAACGTACAGAAAGAGCCACCAGAGGGCGAGGAGGGAGAAGTCCAGAACTCCCACGCGGGCGCTGCGCGGCGATGGACGGCGGTGCGGACGGAGCAACACGCCGGCAAACATGGGCGCGCCAGCCAGGAACAAGAGAGCGTCGGCCCCGCTCATCGGCGGCATCTTCTGGCGCCAGACCAGATCGTAGGCAATCCAAACCAACTGATCGCCGAACCACAGCGCCCATCCACCAGCCTGGAGCAGCCAGAACCAGCGGACGCGGCCCTTGTTGGCTAGACCCTCGATTGTGAAAGCGAGGAAGGCGAAGAGCAGCAACAGCGCGTCCACCACGTCACTGATAGCGGTAAGAGCGAGGCCGCGCGGGAGCAGAGCGCAGGCGGCAACTTCGACTGCCACAAGCACCACGGCAGCTACAAACAGTTTTTTGGATGGGTTACCGCCGTTCAACTATTGCCGCCTTGCGCAAGCAGATTTTAGCCCTTGGCCCCAGTGGAATACGCGACCCGGTAGATCTGCGCGTCCACATCCTTGCGCAGGTCATCCCAGAACTGCTCCGGCATATCAAGAAAGACTTTTACCACCTCGGGATCGAACTGGCGGCCGGTCCAAGCCATGATTTCCTTGCGGGCATCGGCATGTGATCGAGCCGCGCGATACGGCCGGTGGGACGTGATCGCATCGTAGGTATCTGCCACGGAGAAGATGCGCGCTCCCAGCGGAATTTCGCCGCCGCGCAAACCGCGCGGATATCCGCTGCCGTCGTAGCATTCCTGATGCGAGTAAACGATCTCGGCCGCGTCCACCAGAAACGGTATCTTCTTCACGATCTGGTAGCCGTTGTAGCAGTGCTCGCGCATGAGCGCTTTTTCGGATTCGTCGAGCTTTCCCGGCTTGCGCAGAATCGCGTCCGGAATGGCCATTTTGCCGATATCGTGCAAAAAGGCTCCGCGGGCGATGACTGGAATCTCTTCCCGTGGCAGTCCCATCGCTTTTGCGATGGCGATCGTGAATGCGGTTACGCGCCGCGAGTGACCCTCAGTCTCGGCATCCTTCAGGTCGAGCGCGTCGCCCAGGGCCTGCAGGATCATGTCGTTGGAGCGCTCCAGATCGATCTTGGCGGCTTGCAGCTGATCGGTGCGCGCCCGCACCAGCGACTCAAGATTCGTCTGATAGTTCCGGTTTTCCACCTTGAGGCGGCGGTTTTCGAGAGCGCGACTGACGGTGTTGAGCAGTTGCTCGCGCTCAAATGGCTTCAACAGATAGTCATAGGCCCCATTGCGAATGGCCGCCAGCGCGACCGAAATGTCGTGCACGGCGGTAACCATCACCACCGGCATGTCGGGATATTTTTCCTTGGTGCGGGCCAGCAAGCCAATGCCGTCCAGATCGGCCATCATCAGATCGGACAGCATTAGCTCGAACTCATCGCCGCTGGTCAGCGCGGCCAGAGCTTCCATGCCGGAAGACGCCTGTTTGCAGACATATCCAGCCGTCTGCAGCATGGACGAAACGATTTCCCGAATGGGTTCTTCGTCATCAACGACAAGGATTCGGTCTGGCATGCGAATACACGAAAGGCTATCGGCGATTGTACCCTTTCGGCGAGATTCCGAAAGTAATCATTGAGGTCCTGAATCTGCGTGGCAATCGCACCCGTCCGTGATATTCAAACACAAGGAATACGTACGTCCGCGAACGTAATGAACGCTTTCCTCTGGTCCATCGGGAGTACGGCGGCAAAGCTGGGGATCGCCAAACCTGCGGCGGCAGATTTGGCCCTGCTGATCCTGCTGGGCGCCTCCCTGCTCGTGATGCGCGCCTTCCGTGAGACCTATCTCAAGATCTGGGTGGCCGGCTGGGCCGTTCTGGTGGCTTCGCGGCTGATCGAGCACACTTTCGCTCCGCGAATTCCGGCTCCTTTTGACGCGGTGGCGACGCAGGCAACTTTCGTATTGGCCGCGGGATTGCTCGCCGGCGGAGTCCTGCTCTACAGCCGCAGCCGCGATCTGATCCTTCCGCTGGCCGTCATTACGCCGATACTAGTGGGATTTGCAGGAGCCCGTGTTCTGCTCTGGCCCGAATTTCCTCCGCTGCGCGTGGCCGTCGAAGTCAGCTATCGGATTGTTCTACTGATCGCATCTCTGGCCCTGCTCCGGGCCCGCCGCGGCCGCTGGGAGCCTTCGGCGTGGCTGCTGGCCCTGACCCTGCCGCTGCTCCATCTCTCGTGGTCGCCGTTCACGGATCAGATTCCACCCGCGGTCTTTTTGGCTGCTGAAATACTCCTGGGTCTGAGCATGCTGCTGGTGGCGCTGGACCAGGCACGCCAACGAAGTCGCAGATTGCGCACGCTGCAGGTTCTTACCAACAGCGTAACGGGAGCGCAGCAGTACGGCAACGTGGTCCAGCCCGCACTGGAGGAGCTGCAGCGCGTGATGCGCGTGCGCGCGGCCTGGTTCCGGCTGATCGATACCGGACATCTGGTGGCGACTCATGCTGTGGGACTGTCGGCCGACTTTCTGCGCGACGCGGGCATGGTTCCGATGAGCGAGGAGATTTCAAAGCTCCTCGAAAATCCAGAGCCGCGCGAGACGGGCCGCGACCATGCAGAGCCTGAGGCTTCCGGCCTGCTTGAAGCAGAGAAAATTTCTCAAGTCATTCTGGCGCCGGTCGTGGGCAACAAATCGCTCGTCGGCCTGCTGATGCTGGGTCATTCCATCCGCCGGCACTGGACCGCGGAAGAACTGGAATTCATTCAGACCTGCGCCAGACAACTGGCCACGGGGGTGGAGAACTTCCGTCTGCTCGAGCAGGTGCTGCGCTCGCAGCGGCAGTGGATCAACACTTTCGACTCGATCCACGACATCATTCTGGCGCACGACGCCGACTTCCGCATCATCAAGGCCAACCAGGTTCTGCTCGAACAGCTCGGCCAGGCGGCCGCGGACGTTATCGGCAGCACCTGCGAGTCGATGCTCCCTCACACCTACGGCGAATGGACCGGATGCCCCTACTGCGCCATGGGCGGAGGCGAAGAATTCAGCGAAGGCGCCGATCCCTGCTTCGGCGGCTTCTCGGTGGTTTCGACTTCGTCCTATACCGAGCAGGGCAGCCCGCAGAAGGGCGTGATTCACGTCGTCCGCGACATCACCGAGCGCCGTTCGGCCGAGGAGCGCTATCGCCTCCTGTTTGAGCAGGTACAGGAAGGCGTGTATGTCGGCACGCCCGGCGGCCCGATCGCCGACTGCAACGACGCCTTCGTGCACATGCTCGGCTACGGCACGCGGGAGGAATTGCTGGTCAAAAATCTCGACACGGAAATCTGCGTCGATCCGAAACAGCGCGAGAATTTCTACCGCGAGCTCGAAGCCCACAACTACGTGCGCAATTTTGAAGTCACGCTGCGCCGCAAGGATGGCACGGTGCTTTTGGCCGTCGAGAGCAGCTTTGCCACCCGCGACGCCACCGGCAAGATTGAGCGCTACCAGGGATTCGTGCTCGACATGACGGAGAAGCGCCGCGCCGAAGAGGAAATGCGGCGGCGCAACCGCGAACTCAACGCGCTGAACGCCATGGCCGTGGTGGCCGCCCAATCGTTCGACCTGGACGAAATCCTGAACCTCACGCTGCGCCAGGTGGTGACCCTGTTTGGCGGAGAAAGCGGTTCCGTATACCTGTCCGATACGGACAGTCCGACGTACCGCCGTCGCGCGGCATGGGGTCCGCGCAGCCGCGAGAAATCGCAGCCAGCAGAGATTTCCTTCGCCGAAGGGTTCGGCGACCTGATCATGCGCTCCCGCGCGGAAGTCATCACAGCCGATTACCTGCCGCACCTGCCCGCGCACGTGAAGGATTTCCTGCACGCCGACGCTGACCGCTCCTGGATCTGGGTGCTGTTCTGGGGCAAGGACTCACCTGCGGGCATCATGGGGCTGTGCAGCCACCTGGGCTATGAATATTCGAGCAACGACGAGAATCTGCTCGTCGCAATCAGCCGCCAGCTGGCCACTACCATCGAAAAAGTCCGGCTCTATGAAGAAACCTGCCGCGCTTACGAAGATCTGCGCAAGACGCAGGAGCAACTGCTGCAGAGCGAGAAAATGTCGGCCGTCGGCCAGCTCATCGCCGGCGTGGCGCACGAGCTGAATAACCCGCTGACCGCCATCCTCGGCTATGCTCAGCTGCTCGAAAGCGAAGGCCTGAATAAGCGCGCCGAAGACTACGTCAGCAAACTGTTCAAGCAGGCGCAGCGCACGCATCGTGTGGTGCAGAACCTGCTCTCGTTCGCGCGGCAGCGCAAGCCGCAGCGCGAAGAGGTCGATATCCGCAAGGTGCTCGATGAAACTCTGGCCCTGCGCGACTACGACCTGAAGAGCAACAACATCCAGGTCGAGCGCGAGGCGCAGGCTGATCCGGCCATGGTCATTGCCGATCCTCATCAGATCGAGCAGGTCTTCTTGAACATCATCAACAACGCCGTCGACGCGATTCTCGAGACCGGCCACAACGGCAAAATCCGGATTCGCATTTATTCGCAGAACGGGCACGTCTGCACGCAGTTCGCCGACGACGGCCCCGGCCTGAAAGACCCGAAAAAGATTTTCGATCCCTTCTACACCACCAAGAGCGTGGGCAAAGGCACGGGCCTCGGGCTGAGCATTTGCTATGGCATCGTGAAAGAGCACGGTGGCGACATTACCGCCAACAATGCCCCTGAAGGCGGCGCGGTGATCGAAGTGCGCCTGCCCGTCGCGGTTACCGCTCCGGTTGACGCCGAACCTGTGAAGATCGCTCCACGTGCCTACGAGGGCGCCATCAGCGGACGCGTGCTGCTGGTGGAAGAAGAGGCCGCAGTGCTCGAATTTGAGCGCGACGTGCTGACCGGCGCAGGCGCGTCGGTCGTCACTGCTATGAACAGCCAGGACGTGAAGACCCGTCTGCTCTCGGAGCAATTCGACGCCCTCATCATGAACGGGAAGATGCCGGGCGAGTGGAACGCCAAAGAGTCCTATACCTGGCTGAAACAGAATTGCCCCGGCATGGAAGGCCACGTGCTTTTCACCTTCTCCAACGGCATCGATGTGGATAGAGCCCAGACCGACGCCCGCGCTTTCCTGCAGGAAAATCGTGTGCCCTCCCTGGTCAAGCCCTTCGAAGTCGCCGAACTGATCTCCCAGACCCGCAAACTGCTGCAGAAGCTACAGGCGCAGGCCGCTGGGGCTGGGGCGAGCTGAAGCAACGCCTGGGCCGCCTTTTCTCAGCACCAACCTGGTAGCTCCAGCCGCCACGCAATTTCCACGATGTTCACATGCTGTAGTGGTACATTGGCCTGTGCCGCGGGTATTTCCTGACCACAAGCGGGAGTCGCTGATGAAACTTGCCGTTGCCGCTGTCGTGTGTGCGCTTGCCGTGCCGCTGGGAGCGGCGCAAAGCACTACGCGTGTTCCCCTCGTTTCCGATTGGACGAACCATCACGTCGTCTATCCATACTCGAAGGACGCTTCCGCAATGGAGCGGTCGCAGCGCGATCCGCGCTGGCTCGCCAATTGGTATGCCCGCCATCCCGATGCGTGGTGGCCAGGATATCGCGGCCATGGGCGCAGGCGCAGCCGCCGGGACTGGAGCGTCACATTGTCGGGCGACGCCGCGACTGCTTCGTTCGATCCTACGTTCGATTTCAATTACACGATCGGATCTGCCACCGGTACTGACACCGGCTACGGCAGCCTCATGACCACCGACATTGATAACGGCCAGTTTCTCGCGACCGGCGGCAACATCACCCTCACCGCCACCGCCACCGACCCTACTAACAAATTCCTGGGCACGTACTCGCTGTTTCCAGGCGGACCCGCTGCGACCACCAGCCCAAGCGGTCATCTCATTTACGACAACGTCCTTTACCCGTCGATCGATCCCTCCCTTGACCTCGACGGACTTCTTTTCACCGGCACGTCCATGGGCACGGGACTCGAGATTAACTTATTTTATTGGTCTACCATGCCTCCTCCGAATTACGGCTTTGCCATATACAGCCAGACCCAGTACCAGGCGGTCGAAGAGGCAACCACGGGAGCGCCGTTCACTCTGACCGAAGACCCCGGCGCGGGACAGACATTTCCCGCCAAATATGTATTCGACGTGACGCAAGCCCCGAGCTGCGCGAACGATTACGTCGTGCTCGGCATCCCGGCGATTCCGGCATCCGGCGGCCAGGCCAATATCGTCGGAGTGAACAATCTCTATTCCGGCGGTGCGGGTGCGCTCTGCTCGACGGGTCCGACGGTGACGTTCGCCTACGCCTCCGGGACGGGCGAAGTGCCGAATGCGGTGGCCATCTCACAGGATGGAACACAGCTCGCGTACATTGAAAATCTCACCACCGGGAGCTCGTACTTTCATGTCTTGACGCTTGGCACGACGGGAAGCAACGGCACCAGCGCCACTGCGGCAGTCGTGCCGGGAGTCGGCAACAACGCAGTTGACCAGACCTTGCTTCTTTCGCCCGACGGCGGCGTCACCAATCAAAGCTCCACCAATACAATCTGGGTTGCGTACACGCCCGGTGACGCGAACGACGTTGCCTTCGCCACAACTTACAGCACCGCCGGGACTGGCTCGGGCTATCTGTACAAGATCACCAACGTATTCAACGGCAGCGCTCCGACCATTGCCTGGAGCGTGCCCATCAGCGCGATTCCCTCCACGCCCGTGCTGGATACCGCCTCAGGTAACGTCTACTTTACCGACAGCAGCGGAAGCGTCGACTATGTGGTCAACTCGCCCACGATGCCGACAGTGGTGTACGGGCCCGTGCTGGCGAGTGGCACCACATCCGAGACTCCGGTGATCGTGGACAGCGGTAACGAGATGGTCTACGCCACGTTCAACTCGAACGGGAGCAATGCGCTGGTCGTGCAAACTCCGGTCAACCTCGCAAGCAGCGTCTCCGTTCCGGTGGGCACGGCGAGCACAGTTTACGCCGCACCGTATGAGCCAGCTTTCAACAACGCGTTTTATACCGGCTCAGGGACGCCGCTTCTCTACGTCGCAGGAACCGGCACCGGGACGTTGCCCACGCTTTACAGCATCGGGTTCAACGAGGCCGGGGTGATGAACTCCGCAGCGAACGCGACTACAGCAGCGCTGGCCACTGACACGGCAGATTCGTCTCCGGTTACCGAGTTCTACAACGCGAATCTAGGGACGGACTATTTGTTCGTGGGAGTCACCGATAACTGCGTCGCCACCGTCAGCGGGGGAATCGGCGGCTGTGTCATGAGCCTCGATATCACCAACGGATTTCCCACGGTCGATGCCAACACCGTCGCGCTGGCCGCAGCAGGCGGGACGAGCGGCATCATCGTAGACAACGACAGCACCGCGACGCAGGCTTCGAATATCTACTACGCAACCAAGACCGGAGCAACGCTGGTGAAGGCCACGCAGTCGGCACTGCAATAAGGAGAAGGCAGCACGGTCCCGCGGCTAGGAGAGCTTTCGGTTCGTTATGCAGAGGAATGAGGTGTCGTCAATCTTTCCGCAGCTCAGCGCCGAGGTCACAAACACCTGTTCGAAGCGGAAGGCGGGCTTGATGTACGGCTTCCTGGTTTTCTCTTGTTTCCGGATCGGTCGCTGGCTTTCAGCTTCCGTTTTCCCATTTGCCATTCGGCATGTCCTCAGGAACGTGCGCCTGGAGCGATTCTCTACCCCGCGAACGCGATTATACAGACGCGCACTGAGGAAAAATAGCCTCGAAACGGGCATTCAGCGCGCGTGCACTCCTACTGCACTCTTTGCGAAGGGGGCCTTTGCGAGAACATAGGACGTGACGGATCGGCCAAAGCCGCATGTAGAATCCCATGGCATGGCCAAAATCAATTGGTCCCGCGTACTCGGTTGCGGGTTGCTGGCGGGCATCGTGTGGATCGCCCTCGGCACGGTGGTGACTGCGTTGCTTGGCCGTGAGTTTGCAGCGCTGCCTAACAACCGCCTGGGCGCGCCCACGCCCGTCTTCATGCTCTTCAACGTCGTCATTGATCTGCTAGAGGGCATCTCGATCCTGTGGCTCTATGCCGCCATCCGCCCGCGTTACGGACACGGCGTGAAGACCGCTCTCATCGCCGCGTTCGCATGGTGGTTCATCGTCAGCCTGGGGGACGCAACCTGGTGCTCGTTCGGCCTCTTCCCGTCTCGCACGGTGATTCCGCTGATGATCGGCACTCTGCCGGCCCTGATCATAGCCACAATCATTGGCGCCCGGTTTTACAGCGAATGACGCTCGCTGCTGAGGCCGATGAGCCCACTCGTCCCCGAAACGCACCTCTTTTTTTCTTGCCACTGAAATCCTTTCATCATAACCTTCCCCTGCAGGCGTTCAGACCGGCTCGAACCTTCCCCCGGCCAAGGCTAATGCCACAACCCCGAATTCGCCCCGCCCGCGGGGGACATCCAATAGTGCGCTCCAAATGACCGGAGGTACTCATGTTATACGCGTGTAATAAGCTGGCACTCGTGGTTCTCCTATTCTGGTTCGTCTTCGTCACCACGTGCTCCGCGTTCGCGCAAACGGAAACGGTGCTCTACACTTTCACTAACGAAACCGACGGATCCTATCCGTCGTCCGTGGTAGTGGATAGCGAGGGCAATGTGTATGGCACAACAAGCAACGGCGGGACTTACTTCTACGGCAACGTCTTCAAGATCACTCCCTCCGGTGTTTTCACCAATCTCTATAGCTTCACTGGAGAGTCGGATGGTTTTGCCCCTTTCGCGGGGCTCGCTATCGACGGTCAGGGCAACCTTTACGGTACGACCGCTCAAGGCGGCGACGGCGGATCCGGCGAAGGGACCGTCTTCGAACTTACTCCCTCTGGTACGAAAACAATCCTCCACAATTTCTCTTGTCCAACAGACGGTTGCCTTCCCGATGCAACCCTAACCCTCGACACGCAAGGCAATCTCTATGGAACAACTCTGACGGGAGGCGCTAATAACTACGGCGGAGTGTTCAAGGTAACTTCAAGCGGGACTTTCTCTCTGCTCTACAGCTTTACGGTCCCGACGAGAGATAGCACGTCATCGGTCGTTGCCGATAGTCAGGGTAATGTCTATGGGACAACGTATAACGCCGGTGCGGGTTTTGGCTCGGTTTTTAAGCTGACGCCGTCAGGCGACGAGTTAACGCTACATGCCTTCACCCCCGCGCACCGCGACGGTTTCTATCCTTACGCTGGTCCTGTACTCGACGCAAGCGGCAATCTCCGTGGCACCGCAACGAGTGGAGGCGCGGTTGGCGTAGGAGTGCTATTCGAGGTCTCTCCCTCCGGCAAAGAGACTATCCTTCACAGTTTTGCCGGCGGTGCAGATGGTATTTTCCCAGATTCAGCCGTGGTCTTCGACAATAGCGGCAATCTCTATGGCACGACATCCTACGGTGGCGCGTTCGACCTGGGAACCGTATACGAGGTAACCTCCGCCGGAGTTGAGAAGATCCTCCACAGCTTCGCATCCAACAAGAAGGACGGGAACTTTCCAAGCGTGGGTGTAGTCCTCGACAAGAGTGGGAACCTTTATGGATCAACCGGTCAAGGAGGCAGCAGCACTGCTTGCCAAGGAGGCTGCGGGATCGTCTACAAGATTGTCCCTTAATCGAAACTTCACTTCCAACGGCCCGACGAATCCCGAGTCGTGAACTGAGAATTGCAGTCCACAAAACGCACAGCCCTCCACACCTTTCCTCCATTCCCGTTGCGTTAGACTGGTTTCAGCCCCATGTCTCAATTCGTCCACCTGCACCTGCACACCGATTACTCCCTGTTAGATGGCGCCTGCAACATTGACCGGCTTTGCAAGCAGGTGGCGAAGCTCGGGATGCCAGCCGTCGCCATGACCGACCACGGCAACATTTTCGGCGCGGTCGAGTTCGTCAACGCTGCGCATCATGCGGGTGTGAAGCCGATTGTCGGCTGCGAACTCTACATCTGTAAGAAAGACGATCACAACATCGAGCGCACTCCGCCCGACGGCGATACCTACAACCACCTGCTGGTCCTGGCCGAAAACGAAGAGGGCTACCGCAATCTGATGAAGATCACGTCGGAGGCCTCGCTGCACGGCTTTTATTACAAGCCGCGAATCAGCAAGAAATTTCTGGCGGAGCATGCGCGCGGCCTGATCGGGCTTTCCGGATGCTTAAAGGGCGAAGTCGCCGAGCGGCTCATGGAAGGCAATTACGAGGCAGCCCGCGCCGCTGCCGCAAACTTCGCCATCATTGCGGCGGCGACGATCGCGCTCACGCCGCTGCCGTGTGCTGCCGATGACGCACCGCCGCACCCGGAAGGCATGGCGGTCACGGCGACAAAGATCAAGAACGCCTGCTTCAACGATTCGCTGGTGGTCACCGGCGAGGTCGTGCCGCGCAACGAGGTTTTAGTTCGTCCGGATCGCGAAGG
>CAYOUY010000301.1:0-78401 GCA_964407245.1 uncultured Acidobacteriaceae bacterium | reverse complement strand
ACTCGACGATCTCCCCGCGATTCGTCCCTACGAACGTGACCTGCCGGATGTTTCGAATGACGTGCGCCAGCAGGCGGTTGAGACGGAGAAGGCCATCCGGACACGCGCCACGGCGAATTGATTTCCTTGTCATCCTGAGCGCGCCCTATGCGCGAAGGATCTATGCACTTGCGGGCAGCTTATGCAGACGTGGCAAGTTGCATAGATCCTTCGGCCCGCAAGATCGCGGTCCTCAGGATGACAAACCTTGAGATTGAAAAGGGATTTTGACGGCTGAGAGCCGGTAGCTGACCGCTGGTTCTAGATCGCCATCACGCCGACTTCTTTTTCCACTTCCGCGATGTCGACCATCACGATGGCATCCCACGGGCAGCCGTCGAGGAAGCAGCCGTCGGGGCCTTTGCTCAGGCACTTCTTGCAGCCGATGCAGAGAATGGGATCGACCTGGATGCGGCCGAATGGCGGATGGTCTTCGTCGGGCACCCAGAACATGCAGTCCTCCACCGGGCAATACTCCACGCAGGCGGGCGAGCCGGCGCATCCGGTGCAGCACTCGGTAATGACGGCCAGTTCTTTGGGCTTCTTCTTGCGCGGCGTGGCCAGGCCTTTGGACTTCGGTTCCCACTTGAGCTCGTCGGGCACCATTCCGACGGCCTTGGTCGCTCCGGGTGCAGGAGGCATGGGACGCATTATAGCAAACCCTCGTCGGACCTTAGGCCCAAGCGCGGGCCCCGGATAACGCTCTTGGCCGCTGCCGAATCAGTTGTCATTCCGACCCCGAGCGAAGCGGGGGGAGGAACCTGCTTTTCGCCGGCAGCTTCGGCGCTGCAAGGAAAAGCAGGTTCCTCCCGGCTCCGCCGCTCGGAATGACAAAGTATGGAGCTTAACGAGCGGCCCAAAATGATACTTCGCTCCGCACGATGCCATATCTCCCGCCTATCCACCGGCCTCATTCTGCTATAGTGAACCGCACAGACGCGTGATTTGGGCGATGCCAGCGGGCAGGAGTGCCCGCCCCACGCGAAGGAGCACCGATATGGCGGGAAAAAGTCTGAATCGCGTTCAGTTGATCGGCAATCTGGGCAAGGATCCCGAAGTCAAATACACGCCGCAAGGCACGCCCGTGGCCAAGCTGACCATCGCCACCAACGAGCGCTTCAAAGACAAATCCGGCGAATGGCAGGACCGCACGGAGTGGCACAACGTCGTGCTCTGGCAGCGGCTGGCGGAAATTGCCGGCGAATATCTGAAGAAGGGCGGCAAGGTCTACATCGAGGGCCGCCTGCAGACGCGCTCCTGGGACGACAAGCAGACCGGCCAGAAGAAATACATGACCGAAGTCGTGGCCAGCGACCTGATCCTGCTCGGCGGACGCGGCGAAGGCGGCGAGTACGCCGGCAGTTCGCGCGGATCTTCCTCCTCCTCCTCGGCCAGCGGCGGAAACAATTTCGATCAGCGCACGCCCGAGCCTGAGCCGGCCGCGACCGGCCCCATCACGGACGAGGATATTCCATTCTGAGAGTCATCGACGTCGGGGGCTAAAGCCCCTCATTGAAACGCGCTCAACGCGGCCCTGAAGGGCCGCTCTTCTACGGTACGGCAGCTTCCGGCGCGGCTGGAAGCCGCGCCCTTTCAAATCAGCTTTGACTACATTCCCGGCCCGGTCGGATACGCCGGCAGATCCGGAGGCCGCGGCGGCAGCTTCTTCGGATTGGCTTCGATCTGCTTCATCACTTCCTGAATCGCGCGCTCGAGCTGCGCGTCCTTGCCGCGAACCACGTCGTCCGGGCGATCGTCCACTTCGATATCGGGCGCCACGCCGCGGTTCTCGACTACCCACTGGCTGTTCAGGCCATAATCGGCGAATTCGGGGCGCGTGATGTACCCGCCGTCGAGCAGTGGGATGTTGCCGCGGATGCCGCGCACCCCGCCCCACGTGCGTTCCCCGATGAGCGGACCGAGCTTGTACACCTTCCAGAACTCACTGAAGATGTCGCCGTCGGAGGCGGCGTACTGGTTGGTGATGCAGGCCATGTAGCCGTGGAAAACGACAGGCGGCGTCGTGCCGCTTTCGAAGTTGCGAGCGGCGCCCATGCCGACCAGAACACGGCGCAGGCGCTCGAAGATGAGCTGATCGACAAAGCCGCCCCCGTTGTAGCGCACGTCGACGATCATTCCCTGTTTGCGAATTTGCGGGAACCACTGCTTCACGAACGCATTCAGGCCCGCGTCGCCCATGTCGGGGATGTAGATATAGCCGACCAGACCGTGCGTGGCTGCATCCACCTTCTTGCGGTTGGTCTCGATCATGTTCAGCTCGCGCAGCTGGTCTTCATCCGCGATGGGTTTGACGGGAACCGTTCGCGCCCCGTCTTCCGTGGGCTTTGAGTTCACTGTGATCGCGGTGGTCGCGTTGGCGGTGTTGACGAGAAGCTCATCCGGTGTTTGTGGAGTTTTCAATGCGCGGCCGTTCACTGCCAGCAGGTAATCGCCTTCCTTCACGTTAATTCCCGGCTCGGTGAGAGGCGAGCGCGTCCGCGGATTCCAGTTCTCCCCGGGATAAATTTTCTCGAAGCGGTACAGGCCGTTGACTGCGTCGAGTTCGTAGTCCGCGCCCAGCAGGCCAACGTTGATGGGATGAAGATCGGGCTGATCGCCGCCGCCAACATAGGTATGCGAGTTGGAGAGTTCGCCGATCATCTCTCCCATGATGTAGGTCAGGTCGTAACGATTGGCGGCGTAGGGAACCAGTGCGGCGTATTTGTCGCGAATTGCGTCCCAGTTATTGCCGTTCATGCTGGCTTCGAAAAAGTAATCTCGTTCCTGCCGGTAGACCTCGTTGAAAATCTGCTTGTACTCGGCGGGAGGATCGATCTCGGCCCGCAGGCCGCTCAGATTGAGCCCGCCGTCGCCAACTTTCTTTGGGCTGCCGTCCGGTTTTGCGTCGATGATGCCGTAGGTCTCTTTGGCCTGGTAGAGAATCTTGCTGCCGTCGAACGACAGCGCCCATTTGTCGATGCCTTCGATCAGCGTCTTCTCCTTGCGTTCCTTCATGTCATAGGCGCGGATCGCCGGTTCCTCGCCGGGCAGCGGACCTGACAGCCCCTGCACTGGCTGCGTTGAGTAATACAGAAAGCCCTTAGCCGCATTGATGCTCGGGATGACGGCTGGGGGAATGGGCAGCGCCACGATGCGATTCTGAATGCCCTCCAGATCGATGCGGAAATTCTTGGCAATGTCTTTCGCTTCCTTGGCGGCTTTTTCCTCCTTCTTTTCTTCTGGCTTTTTCTTCTCTTCTTCCTTCTTGCCTGTCTCCTTTCCCTGCTCGGAAGCCGCCGCCGCAGGCTCTTCCCGCTTGATGGCCGTTTCATCGCTCAGCGCGGGAAACGGCGAAGGGGCATCGGCACGCAGCGTCACCAGATAAACCCGCGTCGTCTTTGGATTGGCGAACTCGAAGTCATAGTTGCCCAGAACCTCGTTGTAATCGCGGTCGGAGGTGAAGTAGAGATAGTTGCCTTCCGGATCGAACATCGGTCCGCTGCTATTGGCGAGATCGGTCGTAACGGCGGTGATCTTCTTGTCGACGGTCGAGTAGAGGGAAACGACGCTCACTCCGCTTTCGAGCTGCTTGTCGTAGGCCAGCCACTTGCTGTCGGGCGACCAGGAATAGTTTGTGATCTCGTTGAACTTGCCGCGGTCCACTTCCACCGGCTTCTTTTCATTGATGTCGATCCACCAGAGCCGCAGGTCCTTGTCGGCCCAGGCCAGGCGCTTGCTGTCGGGAGACCACGCGGGGGGAAACTTGAACCCCTTGTAGCCGCTGGTGATCTGCTGCTCTTTGTCTTTGCCGCGCTCTTTTTCGCGCGCAGCTTCTTTGGCGACGGCTTCTTTGTCCTTCTCTTTGTCCTTCTCCTCGTTTACCTTGCCCAGTTCCACATTGCCCATGCCGTCCTGCGGCGTGATGTAGATCTCGTCTTCGCCGGTGCGGTCGGAGACGAAGGCGATCCATCGCCCGTCGGGTGACCAGGAAACTTTCTGCTCGCGGATGCCGGCCGTGCGCGTGAGATTGCGCGTCGCGCCCTCTTTCGCTGGCACCGTGAACACATCGCCGCGAGCGGCAAAGACGGCGCGCTTGCCGTCGGGAGCGATATCGAAATCAGTAATCTGCTTGCTTACGCTGTCCCAGTGCTTCATCATCAGGTCGCGTTCGCCCGGCAGTGTGATCGTGAGCTTCGTAGGTTGCCGCGTGTTCAAATCCAGAAGATAGAGATAGCCAGCGTTTTCGAAAATGATGGCCGCATCGCCCAGGCTCGGCCACATGACATCAAAATCGGTGAAGTGCGTGATCTGCTCGACCTGCTTGCTCGCCAAATCGTATGCATAAATATTCAGCCGATGTTCTGAGCCACGGTCCGATGTGAAGTAAACGGTATTGCCGTGCCACATGGGGAAAGTATCGGTGTACTCGGTGTGGGGGATTTTCTCTTCGAACACATTATTCTTGATGTCGTAGATATAGATGTCCTGCGCCAGGCCGCCGGTATAACGCTTCCATGTACGGAAGTTGCGGAAGATGCGGTTATAGGCGATCTTGCTGCCGTCGGCGTTGAACGAGGTCAGGCCGCCCTGATCCATGGGCAACGGCTCCGGCAAACCGCCGTCGATTGAGACGGTGAATGGCCGCTTGACCCAGCCATTCGAAGCGTCACGACGCGAAAGAAAGAGAATCCGCTTGCTGTCCGGCGTCCAGGTCACGACTTCGTCGTGGATGCCCATGCGATCGCTGAGCGGTTGAGCACTGCCCTGATAAAACGTAAGCTGGCGCGGCTGTCCTCCTTCGGAAGGAATTACGTACACGTTGAAATTGCCGTCATACTGACCGGTGAAGGCGATCCATTTGCCATCCGGAGAAAATTTGGGGAACAGTTCGCGTCCTGGGTGAGTCGTGATGCGGCGAGCAGCGCCGCCGCTCGCCGATGCCAACCAAAGGTCTCCGGCGTAGACGAAGACGATCCTGTCCCCATGGACGTCGGGGAAACGCATCAGCCTTCCTTCCTGCGGCTGCTGGCAGAAAACGGTGGTGGCACAAAGCAATGCGGACAAAATTGCAGATTTCCGAAACAGGGAGATGCGAGACATAAGGGCAACCTCCTTTGCGCGGTGGTTAGACGGGTTACGGGAGAATAGGCAAACGGACGATTGTAGCAGGATGGCGATGCCCGGCGCGCTGCGCCGCGAGGGCTCGCCGCGGACCGATCATCCCGGTGAGTACAGCTTGTAACTTGCTCAAATCAAGCACTTTATGCCTGGTTGCACACTGAGCCTCAGGCTCGCATTGTGATTGACAGCCTCCCAGGCGTATGGCATCCTCTAAGAACGTTAGTCGTCCTTGTTTCTTACTCCCCTAGGGTTCCAAGGTAGCTGTTCTGAACGCAGCAAAACTACGTCGGCCCACCCCATGACGTGATCCCTGCTCCACAGTGAGGCAATTTTCAAGACTTCGGGACAAGCGCCTGCCTGGAAGGCGATGACCCCGAAACCGAGTGCACCCAGTTCATGTGGCGCGTTAACCGCAATTTCGCGATTGCTTACGCACTTTTCGTAGCACTGCCTCTGTTGGGGCTGGTGGGCATTCTTAAGGCGGGGAAAACGCTGACCGCTCCCAACTGGCTCAGCGGAGCAGTGCCGGTGCAGCCGGTCCCAGGCACGTCCCCAGCTGCGCTGAATCTCTTTACCCTGGTTTTGCAGATTGCAGTAATTCTGGCCGTATGCCGCCTGACCGGCGCGCTCTTCCGGAGGATTCACCAACCCAGAGTGGTGGGAGAGATGTTTGCCGGGATTTTGCTGGGACCTTCCCTTCTGGGCTGGATCGCGCCGCAGTTTTCCGCGTATCTGTTTCCCCATTCCAGCCTGGGCCCATTGAATGCGCTGAGCCAGATCGGCGTGATTGTATTCATGTTTCTCGTGGGCCTGGGCATTAATCCCAACGAACTCAAGAATCAGGGCCACGCAGCCGTGTTGACCAGCCATGTCAGCATCACGGCGCCATTTGTGCTGGCGGCGCTGCTGTCGCTCTATCTCTATCCGCGGCTGTCCAATGAATCGGTCAAGTTCACGCACTTCGCGCTCTTCATGGGCGCGGCCATGAGCATTACGGCCTTCCCGGTTCTGGCCCGCATTTTAACCGAGCGGGACATGCTGAAGAGCGGCCTTGGCACCGTGGCAATTGCATGC
The DNA here is from genome assembly GCA_964407245.1 of uncultured Acidobacteriaceae bacterium. GTDB lineage: Bacteria > Acidobacteriota > Terriglobia > Terriglobales > Acidobacteriaceae > Sulfotelmatobacter. Next base: position 72,167 of record CAYOUY010000301.1, on the reverse strand, counting down.
GCCGCGGTCGATGACGTCACAGGATGGTGCATCCTCGCCTACATCGTCGTGCTGATCCGTGCCGCCGGCCAGACCACTCCCATTTGGATGACGATTGCGGGAATTCTCCTGTTCGCACTGCTCATGGTTTATGGCGTGCGGTTTCTGCTGCGCGGCTTCGAACGCACCTTCCGCAGGCATGGCGAGATCAGCGAAAATTTCATGGCCCTGATGCTGCTCCTGGTGCTGGCCTCCGCCCTGTGCACCGAGCGGCTCGGAATTCACTTGCTGTTCGGCTCTTTCCTGATGGGAGCGATCATGCCGAAAGAGCCTAAATTCGTGCGCTACGTTTTGGATCGCTTCGAGACCGTCACGGTCACGCTGCTCCTGCCCCTGTTTTTCGCCTTCAGCGGTCTGCGCACCAATATCGGTCTGCTCAAGGGTGCAAACATGTGGATTTACTGTGGGCTGATCATTCTGATCGCAGCCACCGGCAAGCTGGGCGGTTCCATGGCGGCTGCCCGGATGAGCGGCATGTCGTGGCGTGACGCCGCGGGGCTCGGAACGCTAATGAACACGCGTGGGCTGATGGAACTGGTCATTTTGAACATTGGACTCGATATCAAGGTCATCTCCCCGGCGTTGTTCTCCATGATGGTCATGATGGCCCTGGTCACTACGTTTATGACCACGCCGCTTTTACAGGTAATCTGTCCGAAGAGTTCCCCCGCCAAAGAACGAGTGGTGGAAAGTGTTTCCGCTCAGCTAGTAGAATCCGGCGACATATCGGCGGCATGAAACGCGGCAGCCCGCACCTTCAGGAATCACCCGCCTGCAGCGGTTCGGCGGAGTTGCAGCTGGTGCTCTTGATATCCCATGAATATCCTGCTCGTTCATAACACTTATCAACAGCCGGGAGGCGAAGATGTCGTCTTCGCCCAAGAACATCGCATGCTCAAGAGTCAGGGCCATCGAGTTCACGTCTACCAAAGAAGCAATTTTGAGGTCAACGAATTTGCCGGCCTGCGCCGGATCAAACTCGCTCAAAATACAGTCTGGTCGTTCGACACGCGGCGGGAGTTCCTTGGTCTTCTCCGCTGGCAGAAGCCTGACGTCGTGCACGTCCACAATACCTTTCCGATGATCTCGCCCTCCATCTACTCGGCGTGTTCCGCGGCGAAAGTTCCGGTGGTGCAGACGTTGCACAACTACCGATTACTTTGTCCGGCGGCAACATTGTTCCGCGACGGCAAAGTCTGTGAAGAGTGCATCACTTCTTCGCTGCTGCGCTCCGTCGAACATCGATGCTACCGAAAATCGCAAGGCGCAACCGCTGCTACTGCCTTCATGCTGGCTTTTCACCGCAGGCGTGGTACATGGACACGCGATGTCTCGTGCTACATCGCGCTGACCAACTTCTCGAGGGGCAAATTCATAGAAGGGGGCCTTCCGGCCGAGCGCATCTTCGTCAAGCCGAATTTTGTTGATCCTGACCCCGGTGCCCGCACCGGGGACGGAGACTACGCGCTCTTCGTGGGCCGTTTGTCACCGGAAAAACGCGTCAGCACCGTGCTGAAGGCCTGGAAGTGTTTGCGCGCTGCGGTTCCCATCAGAGTTATTGGAGGTGGACCGGACCAGTTGGATCTGGAGCGGCAAGCCGCCCGGGACAACATTCCCAACGTCCGTTTTCTGGGCCAAACGCCGCGAGCGGAGACCCTGGCAGCCATCAACAAAGCCCGCTTTCTGGTTTTCTCCAGCGAATGGTATGAGAATTTTCCGATGACGATCGCCGAGGCATTCGCTTGCCGCACTCCGGTGATCGCGAGCCGACTGGGAGCCATGGCTGAGATCGTCGGCGACAACTACTCCGGGTTGCATTTCAATCCCGGTGATTCCGAGGACTTGGCTCGCAAAGTCGAGTGGGCATGGAGTCATCCGGCCGAGATGCGGGCGATGGGCGAAAATGCAAGAAAGGAATATGAGTCCAAGTACACCGCGGCAAACAACTATCCCAAACTTATGGAAATCTACGAACGTGCAAAAACCTTCGTTTGAGTAATACGCCGTTATCGAAATCCCGCAAAAAACGTAAAGGCCGTTTCCCGCCAGGGAAACGGCCTTTCGATTACCCCATCTACTACTCGATACGCTCTCTTCCAGTCAAGTCCTTGAGCAACTTCACTGCGAGCCAGAAGCCGCTACTAGTCTCCGGTCCCCTGCAGTTTGACGGTTTGGGGACTGGCAAAGTCGCTGCTGGTGATCGAAAGCGTACCGTTAATCGTTCCCGCGGTGCTGGGAGTGAATGTAAGACTGATGCTGCAGGACGTCCCTGGCGCCAGCGAGGTCCCACAGGTATTGGTTCCAACAGCAAAGCCGGTACTGGCGGTGAAGGTTCCGATTGTCAGCGCCGAGGGCGCCGCGCTGGAGAGTTTCATCGTCAGAGCTATGGCCTTGCTTGTGGTGCCGACCGACGTGGTGGGGAACTTCACGCTGGTTGGCGAGTACACGACACCCGTACCCGTGCCCACCAAGTAGAGCATCTGCACGGCGGCGGCGTCACTGCTCTGGAAATAGAGGGCTCCTTCACGGGCTCCGCTCTGTGTCGGAGTAAAAGTGACGTTCACCGTGCAACTTGCCCCCGCGGTCAGACCGGTGCCGCAGTCATTCGTCTGGGCAAAATCTCCGTACGCCTGAAGAAGGGAGATGCTCAATGCGCCGCTCGCCATATTCGTAATGGTCACGGCCTTAGCAGCCGACGCCACCCCAACCTCCTGGGTGCCCCCATAGTTCAGCGAGCGCGCCGACATTTTCACATTTGATCCAATGGCATTCAACGTGACCACCTGTGGACTCGTCGAATCGCTGTCGGTAAGCGTAAGCGAGCCCGCGACCGGCCCGGCGGCTGAAGGACTGAAGGCCACGTTGATCAGACAGACGCCATTGGGGACCAAAGACGAGTGGCAGGTGTTGGTCTGAGTGAACCCCTTACTGGTGGCAATGCTGGAGATTTTCAACGAAGCGCTACGGCTGTTATTGAGCGTCAGGGAAAACGACGGCCCGGTTGTGCCGACCGCGGTATAGCCGAGATTGTATGCGGAAGACACCAGCGGGCAGTTGCGCGGGGTCAGGGTGAGCGGGGCCAGCGGTGCCTGGCTGAAGTTGAATGCATTGGTAATGTTATTTGCATTCGCGTCCCGCTCCGTCAGTGCCGGCAGGCCGAAGAGTGTCTCAATGAAAGCCAGAACCGATGAAGGTTCGTATTGCGTGCCGTCGATGTAGCCGGGCTTGGCGTACGGCGAAATGACGATCATGGGCACACGCGGCGAAAGTCCCAGGTTATCCACGATGGGCGGTCGCACGTGATCGTAGAATCCTCCCCACTCGTCCCAGAGCAGGAAAACCGCGGTCGAGCTCCAATAAGGCGACGCCATCAGCGCGTTTAATTGCTCCACTGTCCAGTTTTCGCCCAGACACGCGCTGCCCGGCGGATGTTCGTTGTACTGTCCGGTGACCAGCCACGACACCTGCGGCAACGTGCCGTTCTGCACGTCGGTAATGAATGTCGTGTCCGAGACCACGTTCGACCAAAGCGGCCCGTAGCGAATGTGTTTGATCGCATCAAAGGTGTTCCACAGGAAACCAGACTCGCCCTGGATCGGTCCGTAGCCTGCCCAAGTGATTCCCGCGCTCTCCAGTTCGTCGGCCAGCGTTTGAAAGTCGATGCAGGGGAAGATTTCGTTGATGATGCCTTCGGGATTCATCTGCAAGACAGTCGTGTTGGCGGTCGAATCACATCCCCATGCATTGGATCCCACTGCCGGATTGCTAAAAATACCTCCCGACTGCGCGCCAATGGTGTAGAGATGATTGGGAAGACTGGGCGCGTTGATCGACCCAAATGTGTTATCGGCCAGCGCGAAATTACTGGCGTAGGCAAAATAGTTGGGGATGTCGGCCTGCGTCATTTGGGTTAAGGCCAGGTTTTCGCCGACGATGTTGCCTCCATATTCCGTGTCGAAGCCATTCATCAGACCACCATTGACGGCAGCGTGGGCATCGAAGTACCGGTGCCCGATGTCCGCCGGCGTCATATCAGGCGTGTGGCCGAGCGGAACCAACTGGCCGGTCGAAAGCTCTCCCGTCGTCGCTCCGTTCGCCCCGGGAAAGGTGCCGAAGTATTCATCAAAGGACCGGTTCTCTTTGATAATGAATACGACATGCTGAATCTGCGAGATGCCCTGCGGCGGCTGTTTCTGAGCCGGCAACAGTTGCGCGCTAGCCGGCGTGACCAGACATGCGAACAATAGCGCGACCATCATGTGCAACTGATTGTGTGTTCGACCACAGCGAAGCACCCCACCGTGCATTGCCAACATAGATCCTCCCCCATCTCAATTCGCTTAAAGTGGAATTCTTTTTAGTTGCAACCCCAAACCCCAGATTCGTTCCCGCCTTGAGAGATCCTGGTTTCTCTAACCGGCCTCTTACTGAAGCGGGCCGTAAACATCCATCTCAGTCGCGGTCCCGATATACACCCTTCCGTTAGCCACGGTCGGCGCGGTAAACCGAACCGCTACGCCGGCCTTGTCGCGCGGTCCCGCCTGAGTGCTGTCATAAAGCTCGCGGGAGATGTTGGCGGCATCGTAAGCGCGAAGAACTGCCGGGCCCAGATTGGCGTGCTTATCGGTCTCCAAGGCCCAGAGGATCGCGTTTGCCGTGCCATTGGCGGATACGCCCATGACCGCGCCCGGATAGCCCGACTTCAGACTGCCGGTGGAAACCGGCGCTATGGACAGCAGTCCCTGTTGCAGCGTGAACTGCTTCATGTAGTCTCCCGAAGCCCAGTAGTAGAGCTGGTTATTGAAATAAGTCGGAGTGTTTGTGAGCTCGCCCGTTGCGTTGAGCAGTACCTGCAGGGCGTTGCTGTTGCTGATGGGACTGAAGTGCCCCATGTTGTCGCGATTCACGAGATAGATAGTCCCGTCTTTTCCTCCCGAGACAGCCAGATGAGTCGGCCCGGTGGTCTGGTCCGGCAACAGCATCACACCGCCCGAGCCCAGGTCCAAGTCCTCCGAATCGTCGGTGTACTGACTGAAGGGGGTGAAATAGTCGGCGACGGTGAGGCCGCTCGTCGGGTTCAGCTTCAGAATCGTATCGCCCCACTCCACGCCGCCGGCAGGGATATCGAAGCGGCCGTTGGCGGTGTTCAGGTAGAGATCGCCCTCAGCGTCTGCCGCGATTCCTCCGCCGCCCTGCCAGACGCCGGCGGCTCCAAAGTTCGGACTGGAGTTGAACACTTCAGTCAGCTCCAGCGTGCTTTCGTCATAACCGAGGACCCATCCGTGATAGGGGAGCCGATCGCAGAGGGAAGCCCATGCCATGTAAACCACGCCGTTGACCAGAAGCAAAGACACGCGACTGTTCTGAAGAAATGGATCGAAGGACACGACTCCATTCGTGCTGTCTACGCCATTTCCTGCGACGCTGGCCGAAATCACCACTGGGCTGCCGGGTTGCTCCCCACCCGTCGTAATGTCGAGCGCGTGCAGTCGTTGCACGTAGGTGGACGTCGCGCCGGAAGTTTCCAGCGTGCGCGCGAGCAGATACATGGTGCCGTTTGCCGGATCGATCACGGGGGTGCCCGTGATGCCGATTTCTGGTCCTACACTTTGGCAGGGAGCCAGCTCCACATTCTGAGCGGGGACAGTAGTGACTCCGGCACCGGGATTGATCAGACTGGTTTGCCAGAGCGCCCCGCTACCCACCGAATCCGCGTCGAACGCAAAAATGCTGTCGTGCTCCGTGGCGATGTACACCACATTGTGCGTCCCCTGGCTGGGGATGTTGACGGCGGGAACGTACAAGGGCTGCGCGTAAACCAGTCCGTCCACCGGTTGGCTGAAGACTTTTCCAAACTGCTTGTAGTTGACGTTCCCTGTGGTCAATACGATCTCGTTCGTGTTCTGTCCGTCGCGCGCGTTGTCATTGTGAAACGTGAAGGTGCCGCTGTAGTTCGTAGCCACCACTCGGGCGTACGTGTACTGCTTGGTATTAGCGTTGTCGACCACTTTGACCAGGTACGCGCCGGGCGTGCTGCCCGGAGTATAGAGCCCCGCGGTGGAGATGGTGCCTATGGTGGAATTGCCGCCCAGTACACCCCCGACGTACCAGGTGACGTTGGAACTCACCGTACCTGAAATTGAGGCCGTGAACTGCACGGTTCCGATCGGAGTGACCGAGGCGAACGTCGGGCTGACGGTCACAATGCCATTCCCCACCACGCCACCGCCCTTGAGAGTTACCGTCTGCAGGTTGGAAGGATCGGTGTCGTTGATCGTGATATAGCCGTTTCGGGTACCGGAAGCCGAGGGGGAAAAAACCACGGAAATCTGGCAGTTCGCTCCAGCCGCCAGCTGCGCCGGGCAGGTATTGGTTTGCGTAAAGTCCCCGGTCGTTACGACCGAATACACGCTTAATGGTGTAGTGGCGCTGGCGTTGGTCAGGGTGAGATTCTGTGCCGCGCTGTTTGTATAAACCTGCTGGTTGCCAAAAGTCAGACTGGCTGGCACTGACGCACTGCCGCTCGACCCGCTCCCGCTCAAAGCGGCGACTTGCGGGCTCGACGGATCGGAATCCGTGACGGTCAGGCTTCCCAGCTGCGTGCCGCCGGCCAAGGAATTAAAGGTCACGCTGAGCGTGCATTGCCCTCCCGAGACCAGGACTCCACAGTTGTTATTCGTGACGCTATAGTTGCCCGATGCGGTGGCGTTGTAGTACGTCACTGTCGCCGTGCCTTGATTGGTCAGGGTGATCGTCTGAGCCGAACTGCTGGCCCCGCTTGCGACTACGCCAAAATTCAGGCTCGTGGGCGAGAATCCTATGCCGGGCACCGTTCCGGTTCCGTTCACCGACAGCTTCTGCGAACCTGTCCCGGCATTGTCTTCGATCGTGATGGATCGGCTCGAATATCCGGCTGCCGTGGGTGTGAAGGTGACGTTGATGATGCAGCTCTGTCCCGCCGGCAGCGTAGCCGGGCAGTTCGAGGCGCGAGTGAATGGAAGGTTGGCAACAATGTTGGTGATATTCAGAGCTGCAGTGCCGGTGTTGGTGAGAGTGGAACTTTGCGGGATCGCGTCGGTGCCCACCTGGACACTACCGAACTTGAGCGTTGAAGGTGTCAACTGAACGGCCGGGCTCTGCGCCCACATCGATGGCGCAGCCAGCAGTGCTACAGCGAAAAGCGTACGCCGGAATGTGTCAGTTGAATTGGCCCTGCAGTGGAAACTGGTTCTCATGGGCATCCCTTTCGAAGTTGGCCTTGCTATTTTGAATCAGCGGGGAGGAGGAAACGAGTTTAACTGCCAGGGGTAGACACCAATCTCGGGCAACAATTATACATTCGCCAAAAATCTTGGCACTAAATTTCTGTTTCGAGATTGTAAAGACGGGCAGTGAAACCTCTTGACGCCATACTCCCCACGACCAGATACTTGAAACAACAGCTTGGCGCCGCCAACGGCTCGGGTGGCGGCGCTATCTGGTTGAATCGCAGTCACTTAGTCTCGCGGTCGACTTGGGCTGAGGCCCAATGTCCAAGTGGGCGATCGGGCGCTGGACCCTCGGTCAGTTTACTTGCGGCCCGCAGCGCAACAAAATCGACTCACGCGTGTTCCACCGGAAGAGAGGCTAAGGTACACGTGCGTTCAGGAGGTTCCCCTACGATGCATCTTAGAGCAGGATCGTTAGCCTATCGCTGCCAAGTTACCCTGTTGGGTTTAATCATCGCAGCCGCGTTCCTCTGCCTGCAGACGGCCTGCGGCGGGGCTTCCGAAGGTTCGCACATCATCACCCAACCGCCTCCGCCTCCGCCAGCTGGATCGGTTCCGATCACTTTCTTCGCCGTGAATGACACGACTCCGACCGATGCACCGCAGAACTACGGTTTGAACTACGGAACCCTCGGCCACCCCGTACCGCTGGCGTGGCAGACGATCGAGGCGGGTGGTTCGGGGTCCTTTGATTTCAGCCAGTTTGACGGTTTCGCAGAAAACGTCGCCCCGAAAGATGCCAACGGAACCGCGCTGATGGTCATGACTCTTGGCATGACCCCGCCCTGGGCCACCAGCGATACATCCACTTGCAGGACGGGCAGCGGCACTAGCGGTTGCACCGCTCCCCCCACCAATATTTCGGACTGGACCACCTTCATCCAGGCGCTGGTCAATCACTACAACGGCACGACCGCCCCTCACATTAAGTACTACGAAATCTGGAACGAAGCTGATCCCAATTCCGAGTACTGGACGGGAACGGCCCAACAACTGGAACAGCTCGCGGCAGCAGCCTATCCGATCATCAAGACCGACCCCTATTCCCAGGTGGTCACGCCGTCCATGGCGGGCAATGTTTACTCCACGGGGCCGTTTGCGACTATACCCTTCCTGACGGCGTATTTTAATGCCGGCGGAAATCAGTTTGCCGACGCGGTGTCATTCCACGGCTTCGTTTACAACCTGAACTATGTCCCGTACCCGCTTCCCACCCAAGACTGCAGCGGGAGTGACAGCAATTGCGGCGGCCCGATCATGGCCCAGGTTCAGGCCTATCGCAACCTGATGGATAGCTTCGGCATGAACAACATGCCGCTTCTGAACACCGAAGGCGGCTTCGAGGACGCCACCATTTCGAATGCGGATACCGCCGCTGCCTGGCTGGCGCAGTACTATGCACTGCAGGCCTCCATGTACAACACCTACGACATAGCAATGGTTTCGTGGTTCACGTGGGGCGCCACCGACGGTCAACTGGAAAACAACAACGTTTTGACGAACGTCGGCGTGGCCTATAACCAGGTTTCCAACTGGGTCGTTGACCGCAATTTGGCCTCGCCTTGTTCGGCACCGACGGGCACCGTTTGGACCTGTGCCATGACCGGCAGCAATGGATATCAGGCAGAAATCATTTGGGATTCTTCCCAGACTTGCAGCAACGGCGTGTGCACGACATCCGCACAGTCGGTTGCGAGCACCTACACGTCATATCTGGACCTTTCGGGTAACTCCACGCCGATTAGCGGCGGCACCGTTCAGGTCGGATTGAAACCAATTCTCCTTCAAAACTAGCCGTCTGCGCGCCACGATGGCATTGCTCTCTGAAGGCACGACTGTTTGACTCTGAAGCGATGGAGGTAACCTTCTCGCCGCTATGAAACGACTGCTACTGCAAGGTTCGGCAATTGTCTGCCTGATGGCCTGCGCATTCAGCACGCATTGGATTCGCACCGCATGGGCCATGAACGGGCAGCGAGACGAAGCGCCGCAGGTCAAACCCGATTCCCGCCCGGCCTCAAATTCCAACCCAATTCCAGCGACTTTCTTCGCTATGAACGTGTCCGAATCGGAGGACTATCCGTCCGTCCCCTTCGGCACTCTCGGGCATCCCGCTGCTCTGGTTTGGTCGCGGGGAGAACTCTCCCGCGGGAACTACCGCTGGGTCATATTTGACGGCTTCGTAGAGGCGGCTCGCAGACATGGTCTCGTGGATTCCAACGGCGTGGTGAATATTGTTCTGACGCTGGGCATGACGCCGGGCTGGGCCGTTTCCCAGCAGAGCAACTGCAACACCAACTTCGGACTGCGTCAGTGTCCCGGCCCACCGGATAACATCGATGACTGGCGGGATTTCGTCACCGCGCTGGTCGAGCACTACAACGGCAAAACAGCACCTCATATCAAGTACTACGAACTCTGGAATGAGGTGACCGGCAATTATTGGAAAGCCAAGCCAGAGGATCTGGTCAAGTTAGCTGAGGTTGCTTACCCCATCATCCACCGGGACCCCTATTCGATGCTGTTGGCTCCATCCGCTATCGGAGTGGCCACCAGCCCCGACAGCCATGCTACGGGGTGGATTGCGTCCTACCTGCGCGCCGGAGGCGCGAAATATGCCGACGGAGGCACATTCCACGGCTATCTGGGAACACGGCTGGTAGTCCCATTTCCCATGCCTGAACAGGATCAAACGCCTGGCTGCGGCGCTGAGCGCTGGGCCATTTGCGCTGGTTCAATCCTGACTCAGATTCGGAATTACCGCGCCGTGTTTGACGAAAACGGACTCGCGGGCAAGCCGATGTTTAACACCGAGGGTAGCTGGGGACCCGATACCATCACCGATCCAGACATGCAGGCGGCCTGGGTGACGCGCTATTTCCTGTTGCAGGCCGGTGTCTCCAGCGAAGACAACCTGCAGTTCGTTTCCTGGTTTTCCTGGGGACGGCCCCGCGGGGAACGCAAGTCCTGGGGTGAACTGGAGACCGAGTCCGGCGCCCCCAACCAGGCTGCCCTCGCTTACCAGCAGGTGCGCGGCTGGATCGTGAACGCCCGGATGACTCCTTGCGAAACCAAAGGCACCGTCTGGAGTTGTAGTCTCACGCGAGCCGACGGGTACGAAGCGCTGGTGGTCTGGGACACCTCGCAAACCTGCAAGGACGGTACCTGCGGCACGTCCACCTATTCTCCAGATCACCGCTTCACTCAGCTCAGAAGCCTGAGCGGCGAGAAAGCGAAGGTTACCGCTGTCGGCGTTCGAATCGGGGCGAAGCCCGTTCTCCTCGAAAACAGGTAGATCGCGTGAGTGAACAGTGGGGCGCCGCAGTGGGCTGGCAGCGCCAAATGCAACCGCCTTAATTGGCTGTCTCGCTAAAGATACCCGGGCTCAGTGCGTTCACCGAAGCGGTGATCGTCACCGTTCCCGCGCTGCCGGGCAGGGTGTAATACGTGCTCGCGTCTCCTACGCCATTCGTATTGACGCTGGAGGCGGAGAAACTACCCCCGGCGCCGCCGTCCGAGAAAGTCACCGTCACTCCGGAGACGGCATTCGAATACTTGTCGGTAACCTTGACTTCTAGAGGTGTAGGCAACGTTGTTCCCGGAGCCGACACTTGATTGTCGCCGGTGAGGATTGTGATGCTGGCTGCGGGCCCCGCCGCGTTCTTCTCCGAAATGGTCAGCGGTGTAACTCCTGACACCGTGATCGTGATCTTCACGGTACCCGCTTTGGTCGGAGTCGTATAACCTTCGCTGACTTTGCCCGAGCTATTGGTGATCAGCGGGTTTCCTGTGAACTTGCCCCCCGCACCGTTATCACTGAAACCTACCGACGCCCCCGACACTGGATTACCCTTGGCATCCTTCACCGTGCAGGTAATCGGCAGGGGTAACGGGTTCCCGACAGTCACGTTCTGATTCGCCCCGACACAACTGAGGCTCGCCGGAGGCAGTGAAGTTGCAGTCTCGGAAAATGTTGTGGGCCCGTAGTTGGAAAAGGAGCCTCCTGAACCGCTCGCGCTGATCGCGATGTTGCCAACGGTTTGCGGCAGCGTGTAGGTCGTCGTGGCTATACCCGAGCTGTTGGTCACGGCGGTGGGGCTGCCAAAGGTCCCGCCCGCACCATTGTCGCTGAACGTAACCGTCACTCCCGAATCAACGTGTCCCGAGTACGGGTCAGCAACCAGCACTTGTAAAGCGGTAGGTAGAGTCGTTCCAATGGTGCCGCTCTGGTTGTTGCCGGCGTAGGGCGACAGGGCCTGATACAGCGCGAAAGCGACTAATGACGCTTGTGTACCGACATAAACCTTGCCATTCGCTACGGTGGGAGTAACAAAGTGCGCCGCCTGGTTGTTCAAATTGTTTGGATTCTTTACAGAAGAGGGAGGGAAAATCTGTACGCCGAGGGTGGAAGCATTCCAGGCAGTGAGCACCGCGTTCGCTTTTGGCGGGGCCTGAACCATCCAAAGGACTGCGTTGGTCGTGCCGTTGGCCGAAATCACTGGAGTAGCAACTCCGCCCAGCTTATTGGTCTGCAGCACGGGCGTAGCTGAAAACTGGGCAATACCCGTGCTGGTGCTGAGCGCAAAGGCTTTGAGCGTGGCATTGGCCGGCGTGAAGTAAACCATATTGTTCCAATACGCCGGCGTCCCGAACATCGGTCCGCCCAAGACGCCGGGAAGCCATTGGACAATCTGCGTATCGCCAGTGCCGCTGGAATTGTAGTGGCCCATGTCGTCTTGGTTGACCAGATAGATCGTGCCCAGCTTACCGGCGCCCACGATCAGGTTCGGCACCGATCCCTGTTGCGGAGGAAGCAAGACTGGTCCACCTGAACCCAGATCGAGGTCCTGGTTTTTCATTTGCAGCTGGTCGTACGGTGTAAAGTAATCCACCACGCTTAACCCGCCGTTTAAGCTGAGCTTGAGAAAGGAATCTGCGTAATCGTTGCCGTCGTCCTCGACGTCGAAGTCTCCGTTGGCGCTCATGGCATAGACATTGCCGCTGCTATCCGCAGGCAGACCACCGCCACCCTGCCAAATCGATCCTTCTTCCGTACTCGCAAGCGAGTCCGGCGTGGTCGCAAATATACCGAGCTGCGTCTGCACGTTGCTGGCGCTGTACGCGAACATCCAGCCATGCGCATAGAGGTCACAACCCATGGATCCAAATGCGATGTATATCGTGCCATTCGACTCCAGCAGGCCCGGCCGTTGCATCTGATAACGCGGCGTAAATGTTACCGTGCCCGCCGCTCCGGCCACCGAACCGGTAATCTGGCTAGGTCCACCGAACTTCTCCTCGCCCGTGGTGACATCCAGAGCATGCAAGTAAAAGGCCTGTACACCCGAGGACGGGACAATCGTCTTGCCCACCACGTACATCGTGTTGGTGGTGGGATCGATGACGGGCGTACCCATGATTCCTATCTGGGTAAATTGCGTGACGTTGCCGCCACCACATCCCTGATCGATGACCGGTACGGCTTCGCTCCCGGATGGGTACAGAAGACTGGTCGTCCATAACGGAGCCAGGAGACTGTCGGCATCGAAGGCATATACACTATCGTTCTGCGTGGTCACGTAGACGACGTTGTGTGTGCCCTGACTGGGTATGGAGACGCCCGGAAGATAGAGAGGTTGGCCTACAACAAAGCCATCAACGCCCTGGTAAAACAGCGGCCCGAACTGGTTGACGTTGACGTTCGCGGGGGTTAAGAGGGTTTCGTTGGGATTAAGACCCGAACGCGAGATGTCGTAATGGTGCGTGAGAACACTGACTTGTCCATGCAAGGGAACAAGCGCGCCCAGAAACAAACACCCGTTCAACAGCACCACCGTCAAGCGCGATCTGTTTTTCATCAACTTCTCTCCCTCTTGGCATCAAAACGAGAATAGGGGCCCCCATTCCAACAAGAATGGCTTCTCTACGAAGAGCAGGAATAAAGATGCCGTCCCGGACGAATCAATAGCCTCGGACTATTCGTGGGCCGCTGGCAATGGCACAATCGGGGGGAAAGTGGGTCCGAAAGTGCTATCAGGGCCCGTCCATAAGCCAGTGTTATGATCTCTGACACCGCGACCAAGCTAGATCTCAACCATTGCTTCCGGCTTCGAACGCTTGGCAAGAACAGTTTCTGTTTTAGAACGTAACTCCGTACTTCCCGCGGAAGATGCGCGTCTGCCACGTAAAGCAATCACTCGAAGGCTGAGAGCAGTTACTGTGGCCGGTCTGGCTCGTATTAAAGTATTCGCCGACTCCATAGAACGTCAGACCGTCGGATGAATCAATCACCGTTGCGGCGTACTGACCCCAGTGATAGGTATTTTCCTCATCTCCCGTGCCGGCAATAATCAGGGTAGGGTTGTCGAAGCTGGTCGCTCCCCACGGCAAAACATCGAAATAAACCGCAGGATCGGCCTGCCCTTCGCAGGTTGTACAGAAGGGTCCTGAGACCGTATATGCAATTCCAAGATTGCCATTTTGGTCGAGGGCCGCGCTGGGCATGAAGTAAGAGAGTATACCGGCGGTATCCTCCAGATCTGGAGGACCGCTCGCGCCACCGCTGTTAACCAAGACCGTGGCGGTTCCATCGGACACGCCCAGAATGTAATACCTGACTCCAACGGCCTGAGTATTTGGGTCTTCCATGATTACGTGCGATACGGTGAGGTACTCGCCGTTGGGGCCGCTTCCGGAAGAAGACAGATTGTTGTAGGTCAGCCGGTTCGCCAGGCGGTCACCGAGCGAATCCACGCAGGGCGTAACAAAGTCACCGCAACCCCCGACACCATACGCCATAACATCGCTGGAGTTTGTACTGGGTTCGGGGACGCAGACGGTATTCGTCTCACGCCCCGGGCCGGTGGTATCGTAACAACCCGGCGTATAGGAATTGACGTTCAGGAAAGTCGGCCCGCTCAGTCCACTCGAACCCCATGTGAACAGCGCCAGTTGATGGGACTGGCAAGGAACCGTCTGGCTAGTGCACCAGGTCAATCCATTGCCTTTTTGCTGAAGGTTGCTGGGATTGACCAGTGCCAGAAAATATTCCGGCTCCCCACTCACCGGTCCGGTCGCGCTGTCGATGTCGGCGACATCAACCGAATGAATCAGCGAGGGCAACTCCGCCGTGGGCACCATGTAGGTGTAGCAGGTAATCGGGTTCGCAGGCAGGCCCTTAGCCATGTCGGCCCGGTCCAACTGGCAGGCCTCAAAACCGGCTTCCACGTAGCCATCCGTCGAGTTTTGCAAATCAAAGGTGAGATAGAAACCATTCGACCAGGTGCCGAATCGCGGCCAGTCGGGAAAATAGTAATACTGGCTGCCGGTCGTGCAGTTGCTCGACGAGGGCAGACATGGAATGACCGAATCCATTTTGAATTCGTAGGCGTACCACTCGGTCTTGGAATTGGAAATATCGCTGCTGGAGCTCAGGGCGAAGCAAAAAGCATAATGGGAAACTCCGCCTGAGGTATAAGCAACGCGACGCTCAATGACGAACTCGTTGTCCAGGCGATCGTAGATGACCTGAACGTTGCCGGACTGGTCCCCGCATTCCTTCTGGGTTGTACTCGACCATAGACGCGAAACCGGGCGCGGAACCGCCGTACTTCCGCCGGACGACGAAAAAATCGGGTCTCCAGTTGTTTTGTTGAACGCCTGGACAAACTGTGTATTGACCCATTGGAGAACCTGCGCGTTTTTTCCGGTCGCGTTCACGCTCACTGCGATGTTAGTGTCGAGATTTTGGGCAGTGTCGTAAAACTGATAGGCCGTGCCGATATTTTGTTGGGCATCGATGCCCTCGATTTGGTCCGCTGTCCACTTCCCCGATGTGCACGCCGTCGACTTGCAAACGGGGAAGTTCGTCGCCGTATTCTCGGCCACCTGGGCCGCGTTATAAGGACCGGCAATCGTACCCACCTGGCAGTCGCCTGACGTGCATTGAGCGTGAGCGAGCGCATAAGCGCCCGCCAGCAGCCATACAGTGAGCAAGCAGGCTCTGGGAACCATTGTTTTGAAGTCCGTCATATGTTTCTCCTGGTTGGGGATTCGCCCGACAACAATTGGCGTGTCACTGCCACTTCGTCATCTCTTCATTACCAACCCACCACCCACAGCAAAATCGGCCATGAAACCACCTGGTTTTTGTTACCGCAAAACGCGGCTGCTGGAGCGCCGTTCAGCCGGTCGGCGCTCCGGCCTTCTTACACTGCTTCCTTCTCGAGCACAAAATTCTCCAGCACCAGGCCCTCCATTTCGCTCTTCATGTAGGTGTTGAAGGCGTTGGCGGGAGTGGTGACGATGGGCTCGCCCTTCAGGTTGAACGAGGTGTTCAGAAGCACGGGCACACCTGTCGCCTGGCCGAAGCGTTCAATCAGCTTGTAATACCGCGGACTTTCCGACTTGAACACGGTCTGCAGACGTCCCGTTCCGTCTACGTGCGTGATGGCCGGCAGGGTCGTGTGGTGATTCTCCTTCACCGGAACGACATACAGCATGTAACGCGCCGGATAATGCTGCGCGGCGTGAGGAAGCTCGAAGTACTTTTCGGCGTGCTCGGCCAGAACCGATGGAGCGAACGGCCGGTAAGGCTCGCGGAACTTGATCTTCGCGTTGACAATGTCCTTCATCTGCGGATTGCCCGGATCGGCGATAATGCTGCGCGCCCCGAGGGCTCGCGGACCCCACTCAAAGCGGCCGTGGTACCAGCCGATGACTTTTCCGTTCGACAGACGATTCACGACGTGATCGAGCAGTTGATCTTCGCAATCGAAACGGCGATGCGGGATGTTGTTCTTGGTCAGGAACTCGGACACTTCTGCCTGCGAATACTCCTGGCCCCAGTCCGCCCGGTTCATGCAGAAAGTACGGGGATGGCCCAGCAGCGTGTTGTAGGCCCACAGGGCCGCGCCCAACGCACCGCCTCCATCGCCTGCCGCCGGCTGGATATAGAGTTCTTCGAATCCGGACTCACGCAGGATGCGGCTGTTGGCCACGCTGTTCAGCGCCACGCCGCCGGCCATGCAAAGCCGCTTTTGCCCGGTCCTCTTTTGCAGGGCCGACGCCATGTTCACCAGCAAGTCTTCGGTTACCTTCTGAATGCTGGCGGCGATGTCGGCGTAGTGCTGGTTGATCTTGCTCAGTTCTTTCACGTTCGCCGGAGGCGTTCCGAAATACGTCGGAAAGCCCGTGCCTTCCGTGAAGAACAGCATGTGCGGATCGCGTGGCTCGCCAAACAGGTCGGCGAAGCGCGAATTGAAAGTCCTGTCCGTGGAGTGATGGAACGAGAAATAGTCCATATCCAGCGAGAATGAGCCGTCTTGATGCTGCCGGACCAGCTTCCAGACCTTGTCGACATAGCGGGGCTGGCCGTACGGCGCCATGCCCATCACCTTGTATTCGCCTTCGTTGACCTCAAAGCCGAGGAAAGCGGTGAAGGCGCTGTACAACAAGCCGATCGAGTGCGGAAATTCGATCTGCTGATCGAGCTTGATCGAATTTCCCCGGCCCACGCCGGCCGCAGCCGTAACCCACTCGCCGACGCCATCCACCGTCAGAATTGCCGACTCGTCAAACGGCGAGCACAAGTACGCGCTGGCCGCGTGCGAAAGATGGTGATCGGAAAAAAGGATTTTCTCCTTCGGGATTCCCAGTTCCTGTTGCAGCGTGCTGCCGACCCAGAGCTTGTCCAACACCCACGAGATCATCGACTCACGAAACACCTTCCACGATTTCGGATAGGTCGCCAGCACCGTCGCCAGAATCCGGTCCAGCTTCCGGAAGGGCTTCTCAAAAAACACGACGTAGTCCAGGTCCGAGCCCTTCAGCCCGCCGGTCTTCAGGCAGAACTGAATCGCATTTTTCGGAAAGTCGTAGTCGTGTTTCTTTCGCGTAAACCGCTCTTCCTCCGCGGCTGCGACCAATTGGCCATCCTGCAGCAGCACCGCCGCCGCATCGTGGTAGTAACAAGAGATACCCAGAATATTCATACAGTCCTTCAGTCCCTCATGATGGTTATGCCACCGTACGTCGGTTTATTCGTCGAGCTTCGAGTCGAATTCCGGCATCAGTTACGCTTTTCGGTTGTTCCACTCCTGGACGAGTCGGCTGCTCTCGTCGGCAGAAGCATTCTTGATCACGTTCGGTCCAACCCTGCAGCGGGGGGCGGCCCGTACCCGCGGCTGCGTGCTTGCCGCTCAACCGAAAGCCCGGCCGACGCCGAAAGCTTGAGTTTTTCAGGGGGAGTGCGAGATCCCGAGCAACCTCACTTGCTGCCAGATCTCTCCACCAAGGAGAGATCGCCGGTCATTCAGGAACCGGCTCAACACGCTCAGGCTATGCCTAGAAGAGCGTGTAGATAAACGGAGCGATCGACGAGCTCTGCCCCAGGATGATCAGCACGGCCATCAGCAGCACCATGGTGACGACCGGAAGCAACCACCAGCGCTTATTCTTGGCAAAGAATGAGAGCAACTCACCGACAATTCCGAACCGATTCTTGGCGGTTTGGATAAAACCCATGGCACATCCTCCTTGTTGTTTCGAACTGAACTTGCTGGTTCTAAACTGATATGCAACTGAACTTATGTGGAACCGAACTCTACTGTCGTTGTGAACTTCCATCCGCGCTCGGGTTCGCCTGAGCCTGATTCTGCTGAGGCCGATTTTGCTCAGCAAGATTCTGCCGAATCCAGTGCTGGATCTGATCCGAAATCAGATCATTCGCCTTGGCGTTCGGATGGTCGTCCTGCGGGGTAACGAAAAGTGTTTCTTCCGGCCCGTGATCCTTTAACCCGTCAATCAATTCGAGCGAAGGCGTTTTGTCGGACGCCAGCACACCCTCGATCTTCTGGTGCGCGGCTTTGAACGGATAGGTGTCGCCATTGATCTGATGCAGCTCGGGCAGGAGTGCAACCAGCACCTGGCTTCCATTCACCCGGGTCGATGCGGCCAAGCTGTGCAGAGCCTGTTTGCAGGCCTGGAATCCCGGCTTGTCGTCGTCGTAGAGCGACGAGTAGTACTGTTTCCAATCCGGGCGCTTTCCCGTGCGCCGCAGAAGTCCATCAAACCGGTTCGTCGTGAACGCAATCAGATAAGAACTGTCGATCAGGAGACCTTTGTGCTCGATCGGCACCGGCTCCGGATCGTTGATGAAGAACACCAGCACCACCAGATCGGGATTGAACGCCTTCCCCTGCGTTTCATAGTAGGTCACTTCCTGCACGGTGTCGTAATTTCCAACGCCGGCGTCAATGACTTCAGCTTTGTTGTAACCAGGAGGCAGATTTGCATTTAATTTGTGCTCGAGAAACTTCGCCGCGGTATCTTCATGCCGCACGCCCCAGCCGAACGTGGTCGAATCGCCCAGCATCAGGACGCGATAAGTGCCCGGCGCTTTCTGGAAGGGATATTCGTCATCACGCAGCCCCTGCGAGTTGATCTTGACGTCCACGCCCATGAGGAACGAATGCCCGTTGGGCACGTGCTGAAAGCTGAGCTGCGGATTCGCTACCGGATGCTTCAGGCGCACTGCGTACTTCCACATCTCCATGGAGAAATCTTTGCTGTGATAGAAATCGATGCGCAGGAAAATCTCCAGCGCCAGCGCCATCACCAGGATGGTGAAGATCAGAATGGCCAGCTGCCCCAGCAGGCGCGCACCCAGGCTGGGCTGCGTGTTGACCTCGGGCGTAACCGGCCCCTCAGGCTTGGCTGACGTCGATGTTTCTGGCGGTGTCAAGGTTGAGCTTTCCACGACGGCTCCCATAATGGTTTCGAATGAAACTCAGGCGACTCGACCGGCTTGCTTAGCCTGGGCGATTCGTGAGCTGCATGTAAGCGTTGGGGGGGGCGCAAAACTGCGGTTACTGCTTTTGAGCCCACTGCAAGTCTTCGACTTCAGCGGGACGATCCAGCCAAGCGTCGGGGCGGTGCTTGATTCGCAGCGGGTCCGCCAAAAGCCGAACCAGAATGCCGAAGGGCGCGACCGCGACCGCATAAAGAACCGTTAGCATGACGCGGGCCTGAAAATTCCCAATGATCTTGGCGACCCGTGTCCATGCTGCCCAAAACTGCTTTAAGCCAGTCCAAAGTTTCTTAAGCATATGTGAGTTCCAAAAACCTGCAAAGAGAAGAAACTCTCTATCTCAGGTGGTATTTTTTCTGGGGGATGACACTTTTTGTCACGTGCCGCGCTCGGTTTTGACGGGGAGAGACCGAACCGTAGCATGGCGGCCTGACCGATTCAACCGAAATCCACACTCTTACGTTCATTTGCATGGGCTCAATTCGCCGGCTGGTCGTATCGAGCCGGCACTCCATTGGTCGCGGAAACGGGTTGCGGAATTGCCTTCTGTGCCGCTGACGATGATCCTGCAGTAGAAACCGCAGATTCCGTCGGGCAGTAGCCGCCAATCCCATTGATGGTGTGGAACAGCTGCTGGGCAATTAGCGCGTGACCACCCGGATTGGGATGACTCCAGTCCTCAAAAATCTTATCCTGATTCATCGACTTCCAAGCTTCCATCATGTTCACGACCGGAATGCCGTGCGTCCGGCCGAAATCCAGCATCGCTGCCTGGAAGGGGTGCTCCGGTACGGTTTCTCCCACGGTACCGGTCACCAGCAGAATCATTTTTACGTTGTTCCTCAGGCACACCTGGTAAGCATCGTTCAGTCGGGACGTGAACTGATTCACATCGATTTCTTCACCGGCTTGCTTGACATCGAGCGAACCTGCCACCAGCATGTGCCGCACCCGGTAATACACCAAAGTCCGCAAGAGATCTTCAATCACGAAGTCGTAGATCGCGCTCTTGCGCAGCCATCCCTTCCATCTGACGCGGCTCAGAAATTTCTCGCGGACGGCTCCCTGGGTATCGACCAGGCCTTCCATGCGGGTATTCCCGCTGAAACCGATCACCACGATGTCGGGCCGGAAACCATCTTCGATCACTTTCTTCATCCTCTCGAGCGTGAGAGAATTCGGATAGGCATTGATGCCGGCATTTACAACCTGAAAAGTGTGCTGCTGGCATTTGGAGTTGAGCATCTGCTCCAGGTACGCGCTGAAGGTCGCGTTGTCGGCGACGCCCCAACCCATGGTGACGGAATCACCAAAGGCGAAGACGCGCACTTGCCCATCCCTCTTGGGTCCCAGCTTTTCCTGGTAACGGAAGCCATCCTCACTGATGGTGATGGGCTTGTGTTTCGCCTCCGTGACATTGTGACCCGGCACCGGCACCCACAACAGGCGCTCGTCCGGGCGGTAGCTGACGTAATTGCCGTAGCCGAAGAGACGCAGGACCAGCTCCAGCGCCACCACCACCACCGCAAACCATCCAAGGAATCTTAGAAACTTGAGAAGACTGTTTTTCTTACCTGGCATTCGAAATCCTGGTAGCTGTCCTGTGATTCTGTGTGGGGAAACCGAGCCCTGATATAGCTCCGCCCTCTCAGTCACACCGGAGGGACAATCCTGAGTTCGTTGGAAACTTTAGTACTTAGTCCGCAATAGGGGATTGCAACCAATAAAGCAGGTCATCTACCCTTTACGTCCCTGTAAAATCAAACAGATACGCGCCGTTTGGGTGACCTGGTGAAAATGTTTTCGCACCTGCTCCAATTGGCTTCCGCAAACCTTTGCAACCTCAGCGGGCCCTTGCAAAACGCTCCCAGGAATGTGTGCAGCATCCGCTCACACGCCAAAATGGAGTCCAATCAGAACGAGCCGAACAGTTTAGGGGGAGATGACAGAACTTTGATGAATTCTATCACTGTTCCCAAGGCCATACCAGCTAAATCGCCCTTTACTGAGGAGCCAGGAACCACGGCACAGTAGTATCGTCGGTGCGAAAGAAATTCATGAGGAGATTTGATTCTTTTTCACTTCCGGCCAGAACGGGGTGAATCCCGTCACTTCTCAGGTCCTGGCAAGTCCAGACCAAACCGTCGCTGCGCGGAAGCAATCCGTTCGCCCAGGTATACGGTCCCCAGGAAAGCCAGGGTGCCATCACCGGGCCCAACGATGGGTTGTAGTTCAGGTTCGGATCGCCGTTCAGTTGGTCGGCAATCATGCCCTTCACAGCGAACGCCTGCTCGTACGAGTAGGGTTCGGGATCGGTGCCCTTTATTCCGTTGGAATAGCCGGCGTAGTAACGGCTGGAAACGTACGTCAGCAGAATGTTGGGAAACTTCTGCAACAGAATCTGGGCGATGGTCTCCAATTCAGCTTGAAGGTGCGCGGTGGACGCAGAAAATGTGCCTGAAGGCGGCGAATCGATACACATCAGCCAAACTGCGACAACCTGATTGGCGGAAACTCCCGCAGCCGGCAGCAACGAATTGATGATCTCGTTCCAGTGGCCATTGGTAGACACCGAGAGCAGCTCGGCTGCCGCCCGGCTCTGGCCGCCATCCACGACCACGAGATTCGGATTCGTCGAGGGATCAGCCATCGCGTTGGTCACAAATTGCGAGAACGAAATCTCGTTGTCCGATTGTCCAAGGGACAACAAAACGTATTTCCCCGTCGGACTCGGGTTGCCGTTGGTGTCCAGCGGCTGAATCGAATTGGCGAGCATGACGCCATACTGGTCTTGCGCCGAGGGCCGTTGATTCGTCCCGCCGGGATAAAGCCCGCCTTGCACGCCTTCGTAGTAACCCGTACCAAGATCGGTGATCGGAACCAGCGGAGTTCCCGCAACAGGATCGTTGAATGAGATGTCGCCGCAATTGGCTCCCGTGGGAGTGGCCACGGGCAACGTGTAAGTCTGATTGACGACGTTCGGCGGCGTGCTGGAATCACTCGCCTGTGCCGTAAACGAGTAGCTTCCCGTCGCGACATTGGTATCGATCGAGCCGCTGATCACTCCATTGCTCGAGAGGTTCAACAAATCTGACGGCAAATTCGATCCTGACGCAAGACTCCAGGAATAGGGAGGAGTTCCTCCCGCCGCCGTGAGCGTCGCCGAATAGGCAACATCCTGCGTGCTGGCCGGAAGGGTTGGGAAAATCGTGGTCGCCAGCGAGCCGTTGCTGGTGACAGTTCCTGACAGCGTTGCTCCGTTGGGGGGCAAGACATCGTAGTAGATGGTCAAAGTGCCGGTGGCTGAGGCGACGTTCGTCCCGAAGAAACTGACCTGCACCTTATACGACTTACCCGGATTGACCGTGACATATCGGGTAAATGGAGGGACGGAGAATGGAGGAAACGTGCGCACGGACTCCACCCGGAAGGGCGCGGCCCCCGTGTTTGTGATGGTCACGGTTTGCGAGCTGCTCATGGCGCCCAGCGCCTGATTCGCGAAGGTGAGCGAGTTCGGACTGAGGGTCGAGACCGCCGTTGTCGTCACGGCCACTCCCGAGAGTGGCACGGTGAAATTCGTCCCATCGGAAAAGAAAAGTTGGACCTGGCCGCTGTAGCTTCCCGCTGCCGTCGGCAAGAATCGGAAGGAGAAATTCAAGGTCTGATTCGGAATCTCTTCCGCTGGGAACACGCCGTCAGACATGTAAAACGTGGGGAACGGAGTGACGGTGACATTGGTGACGGTAATCGGCTTAGTGCCGGTGTTAGTGACATAGATTACGTCGCCTGCGCTGAGGCCCACGGTGACTGTCGGGTATGTAATGGAAGTCGGGGTAACTGATTCCGTTGCCGTGGCCTGGACTGCCGCCACCGACACGACGCCGAGCAGAGCCAGTGCGAGCAGCAGGCGCGCGCGTCGCAGGCCGAACTCGCTTTCGGTTGATGTCTTATTTGTGGCCAGGAATTGCAGGACGGTGGCGCAGGTTTCCATGTTCAGCCTCGAGCACTCAAAAGTGACAGCGGGGGAACCAGTGGCCCTGATGTTTCGGAAAACGGTACTTCGAAAGACGATTAAGAGCGGACGGCGTTGGCCTGCGATGCTAGAGCCCGCTTCAGAAGCGCGGAGTCCGGAGCGGCTGCCAGGAGATTGTGGCCGTACCCCGGATTCAAATGCAGGCTGGCCAATTGCGGGACCGTCTCGACGCGCATCGGTTCAAGACCTTCGCGCAGCAAATATACCTGAGCCGTCAATTCGTGGACAAGAAAATCGGTAGTGGCGCAAGTTGTGTCCTTGCCATGCTCTTCGTAAATGAACAGTCCGCCGCGCTGCATCACGTTGCGAGCTCCCTTGAGGGCCTCGACCTCCGCGCCTTCCACGTCAATCTTGACCACGACATCGCCGTTGCTGGATGGGATTGACGCCACGACATCGTCAATGGTCACCGACTTTACGACCTCGCGCTGAAAACCACCTTCGCCCGGCTTGCCCCGGTGATGAACGCAGCTATTGCTGCCATGCCGCAGGGGATGCGTCTCAAACTCCAGGTCGACGCCAGTTTGCGAGTAGACCGCCTTCCGGATCGCTGTGAAGGAGTTGCCATTGAGCCTGAGGTTTTCCTGCAGCCGCTGAAAAGGCATGTTCGTAGCTTCGATGGCTACGATGTGATCCGCGCGGTTGATCTTCTGGGCCGCGTAAATGCTCCAATATCCCTGGTTCGCGCCACAGTCGATGAAGGTCGAATCGGGAGTCAAGATCTGATTCAGAAGAGCCTCAATCTCGGTTTCGTACACGAATCCGTCCAGAAGGCGGGTGTAGAAAATATCGTTCAAATGAATCTTGAACTTCCTGTCACCGTTGCTAAGCACGGCCGTGTTCTGCGCCGGAAAGGCCTTCGCCACCAGGTTGGCGGCGGCATAGAGCCCGCGATACTCCGCCCGGCGCAACACTCGCACCAGACCGCTCAAGGCGGCGAGTTCGATGCGGCAACCGATTCCGCCATCGGCAACGCTTACTTGATGATTTTTCATTGGAATGAGTCAGATCTTCAGTACAGGCGTGGCCCTGCGTCAGCCTTCCGGAGCGGGACCAGGACGGCTGGCGGCGCGCCGTCGCAAATATTCCGCGTAACCAAGAATGACAAAATAGTGGACCGGCGGATGGAAAATGATGAGATTCATGACCGCCGACCGCGTGGTTACGATCGCCAGCACCGCAAGCGACTCGACTGCCAGCTGCCGCTCCATCGACCCTGGAGGAAGATGCCGCAAGAACCTCATTAAGATCCACCAGGTCGCCACGACGCCAATAATGATGGGTAGCGGACCCAAAATGCCGTTCCCTACCAAGGTTTCAACGTAGTCACTATGCAGGGGTCCGAATCCCTCTTCTCCCATCTTTCCCCAGACGGCAAAGGGCGCTGCGAATGCGCCACAGCCGCTGAAGGGCCGCTGCTTGAAAACGTCCCACGCAACCGCCCACCATTGCACGCGGCCGGTCAGCGACAGCACTTCCGCCCGGCTCTGTCCGCGCTGCAGGAACGCCAGGATTGTGCTGCCTAAACCAGTCATAGCCAACAACACGGTCGCAAAGATTCCCACCGCCAGACTCTTGCCCACTCGTTGGGTGAAGAGCAACACCAGCAGAGCACCGATTACGAAGCCGGCCATGGCAGCCCGGGTTTGGGTGAAAACCATGGTGGCAACTCCGAGCAGAAACACGAAGCTGTACCAGAGTTTGTCAAATTTCCGTCCGGCGACAGGCCACAGGCGAGCAAAAGCCACCATGGCAATAACGGCGCCGAAACTGCCCAAGCCATTCGAGCCCTGGCCCGGGAAAATGCCCGTGAGGCGGACTTTGAGAATGCCCGCCATGTAGCCTTCTTCCAATGCCTCATGCGGCCAGATCGGAGCCTCAACCCACGCTGACACAACCAAAAGTCCGATCAGGAACCAGGTCCAGTCAAACAAAGCCTCAAACGCTTCGATCGAACGGATCGTTACCAGGATTGCCGCCAGAAGGGCGACGTCGTTCAGATATTCCAGAGACTTGTACAGCGTAAAAGGAGCGTTGATCGACCAGATCGTCGAAAGCGTGCACATCAGCGCGAAGATGGTCATGATCAGGACCAGCCCGCGAAACATCGAACTCATCCAGTTTGTCCGGCGAAGTACCAGGCGAACCAGCAGTACGGAAGCTGTAGTGGCGACTAAAACGACGCGGTACAACGCCGCTGCATCTAGGGGATTACTTTGCAAACTGCCGACGGTACGTAACCGGATCACAAAGCTGCTGGCCAGAACAAACAGCCACAGCGCGTGGTACCAGCGCAATTGGCGCCACAGCACCTTCAGCTTGCTGTAGCCGCGCGAGCAGCTCCACGCAACGTAAACCAGCGTCGGCGGTGCCAGCAGTGTCAGAGCGACAACGATCGGCATCCCGTAGCGGCTGATCAGGTTGCTGGCGGCCAGACTGATCACCGACCCCAGAAGCACAAGAAGCAAAAAGCTCACGATGAGACCCAGCTTCACCGGCCTCGCCATGCCCGGAGCGGACGGCCGCACTGCATCCGGAAGAACGCTGCTTCTGGTGACAAAATCGTTCATTTCAAACCCAAAAATCCTTGCCAAGGGATCGGGCCGGTCTTAGCTAGGCCGATCGCCGAGGGTTGTACAGGGCCGCAAACCCGGTTTACACCGCCTGCGGCCCTGAAGGTATCGTCTACTGAGCCTCACTGCAACCTGGAAACTTGAACGATGCGATGCGCGTATTCCAGATTTTAGACCCCTGCTGGGTGTAGTACTCGTTGGTGTACCAGAATGTGCAATCGTCCGTGGGATCGATCGCCATGCTGCTGTAACCACCCCAGTAGGTATTGAAGACCTGGTTTCCGGCGCCCTGCATGATGCTGATTTCGTCTTCCAAGGTGCCGAGCGGATCAGTCGCGAGCCTGCCCGTGTAGGAGATCGACGGGTACATGGTGGAACTGGAGACGCTGTAGCCGATTGCCATGTCGCCTACATCGTCTTGGGCGATGCTTGGCATCCAGCGATCGTTGGTGTCAGGATCAAACTCGCCCCACTGATATAGAGCAGGAGTCTCCGGGGTACGAATCTCGTACCAGCGGCTCGCCGCTAATGCATCGGTGGAGATCGGATTCACTGTATGCGTCGCCAGAATGGATTCGTAGGTGCCAAAGTTGCGATACGAGAGCCGATACATCAGCCGATCTCCGTAAGCGTCCAGATTCGACGGCTTGTAGCAATTCGGCTGCGGAGTGCATCCCGCCGGGGGTGTTGGCGATTGCGGTATGCAAAAGCCGCCGCGTGCGGCACAAGCATTGTTGTAGGGCGGAATCGTCACCGTGGTAGGTCCGGTGAACGTCGAGTCGGCCTCGGTGGCGAAATTGACGTGGAACTGCCAGACGTTGAGGGTGTCCGATCCGCCCAGGTTCATAAAGTAGTTGGGCGACCCCGTCGGGGGTGCGTTCGGGCCATCGAGAGTCACCGGCGAGAGGCTTTCGTAGGTAGTCGACGGTTGGAAGCAGACCGGCGCCGCAGGAGTCTTGGAGCCCGCGATCATGCTGGTGCGGTCAAAGGCGCAGACCAGGGGGCCCAGGAAGCCATGCGGCGCAGCATTGGCCAGCAGGTTGAACGACATGTAGTAGGCGTCCGGCCAGATTCCCAGCCTCGGGCTATCCATCTGATCGTTGTTGGTGCAGGTTGGACAGAGCGAGGTCAGCACGTAGGAGTAGCGATTGAACTTCGGAATTCCCTTCGTGGTTGTGGCCGTAAAATCCGAAGTTTGCGAGATCGCCAAGCAGAGCACGGTGTTCGAATTGTTCGGATAGACGTGACGCGCCACGATCCAAACCGAGGCCTGTTGATCGTAGAGCACCAGGGTTTGGCTGCTCGGTATCGTGGCGCACGGCCCGCTAAAGCCCTTCCACAGCGATGCCGCGGAGAAAGGGCCGTACACCAGAGCGCCGGTGGACTTGTTCCACACGGCATAGTTGCCGGTGCCCGTGACGCCAGCGACCAATCCTACTTCGCTCTGAAATTGAACATATTGAGTAGCGCCCACCGCACCATTGACATCAGGGTTGGGAACGCCGTTTTCCGGATTGGCGTAGACGCCGTCGAAATTGAGCGTGGGCGCAGGAATATTCTGACCTGCTGCCGACGCTGCACAAAACAGGAGGCAGATGCTCATCACAACCCCACCCGCGAGAGAGAAGCCACAGACCTTCTTCATTTGCCTATTCTCCATTTTTCTGATTTCTGACCGCAGAGTGCGCCGAGGAAGGACCTCCGCTGGACAGCCCCCCAAACCACCCTCCGCAAATCACGATCCTTTCGTTTGTTGCAGCTGAAACTCGTACTTACAGCCCGTTCGTGCCGGGAGCCCGTGAACCGTTTTTCTGTTCGGGGGAATCTACTTCTCTTCCCTGCCGTTGATGGGGAGAGGCGCAGGGAATGAGCAGCGCATGTGCGCGACAGGGCCCCGTGAGGGGCCCTCGATGTCGCTCATCAAGTTGCTGTTAGTTTAACCCAGATTGCTGAGGCCGAACACTGGGAATAAGTTACTTTCCACTTCCCTGCAAGGTCACAGTTTGCTGTGAGCCCGTGCTGGAATTGTCCTGAATGTTGAGTGTGGCACCATCTTTGCCGCTGGCCGCGGGCGAGAACGCAACCGTGATGGTGCAGGATGCGCCCGCCGCCACGCTGCCGCCGCAGTTGTTGGTTTGCGAAAAATCGGCAGCTTCGGCCCCGGTGATCGTGATGCTGCTGATCGACATCGCAGCGCCGCCCTTGTTCAGAACGGTCACCTTCTGCGTGGTTTTGGAGCCGAGACCTTGCAAGCCAAACCCCAGTAGCGTCGGCGAAATCTTGGCATCCGCCGACGGAACTCCAGTTCCAGACAGGTTCACCATCTGAGGACCGTTTGGGTCGCCATCATCAATGGTCACGGCGCTGCTCAGCGACCCGGTCGAGTGCGGAGAGAATGTGACGTTGATGTTGCAGGAGCCACCCGCTTGCAGGCTGCTGCCGCAATTATTACTCTGACCAAAATTCGGGCCCGCCTGGATGCTGTTAATGGCAAGGGCAGAGCCGCTGATATTGCTCAGGCTGACCGTTTGGGCGGTGCTGGTTGTGCCCACGCCCTGTCCCGCAAAGCTGAGGTTGCCCGTCGACACGAGAGTCGACATCCTGGGTACCGTCAGCGACAGCGTGACCGTGTGAGTGACGCTGCCAACCGTACCGACAACCGTGAAAGTATAGTTTCCGGCGGGCGTGCTCCGGCTGCTGGTCAGCGTGAGCACGGAGCTTCCCGACGTCCCGATGGAAGCCGGCTGGAAGCTGGCCTTTACGCCGGGAGCCGAGAGACCCTGCACGCTGAGATTGACCGTTCCGCTCATGTTGCCCATCGCTACCGTCGTCATGGTGCCGCTGGCCGCACCGGTCGAGCCGACCACCCAGGCATTGACGTTGCTCGGCACAAGCATGAAGTCAGGCGCCGACGAAACCTGACAGGCCGACGGATTTGCCACCGACGACCACGTTGAGTTCAAGTCCTGCCCAGTCGTGGACTGCCAGTCGGAGAAGTCGAGCAAGGTTCCAGACCGCGGTTCCGGAACTGTATAAGCATTCACATTCGAGCCGGCCCACCAGACATTGTGACCCGAACTCAGGGTCGACTTGAAGGTGTTCCAGTCGGAGCTGCCCAAGCCGTCGGCGAACACCTGCGCGGCCGTGGAACCAGCAAAGTTGTTTGCGCTCATGGTCACGTCTTTGGTGACGAGCTGATAAAGCTGGCCCGTTTCCCAGTTCGTGACCTGGATGCCGCCCAGGATGCCGGCCAACGTGATTTCGTTCCCGCCGTTGCCATAGATCGTGCTCCCGCTGAGCGTCAGGGCAGTGGAATCACGAATGATTAGACCGCCAGGGGTGTTGGGGATGGATACTGTGGCGTTTTGGCAAAGGTTCAGACCCGAAATCGAGGTCGGCCCTTCGCTCTTTTCCAGCAGGAACCCGCTGATGTTGCCCACGCCGGTCACGGAACTCATATTAACGTTCGCGTTGTCCGTGTCAAAGTGCACCGGAAACGTCTGATTATAAATAGCTTGCAGGCCGCTAAAGGTTCCATCGTGGTCCAGCATGAAATGGAAACCGGCGGAATCCCAACTGTAGAAAGCGCCCTGTGCGCCGCGCCAGTTGTTGTAATTGGCGACGTCGGACTGCCAACTCCCGTACTTCACCTGATAGCTCGCCATGCCGACTTGGCCGTTGTGGTTCGCCGTGCTGTTCTTCACGGTGAAGTACTGCGGCGTCGTCATGGAGAGCCCGCTGCCATTGTTCCACTGGAAGGTGTCGGTATCGATGAGCACGTTGGTGGCGTTGTTCTCAATGTATACCGCGGAGTACATGCGGCACGAATTCGCATACTGGAAGTTCAGGCCGCGCAGCACAATGTAAGACTGCCCGATATCGGTAAACAGAGTGGGACGGGTCGCCACTTCCACCGTAGCCGTGCTCATGTTCGTGCCCGAGGGGGGCCACACGTAGAGCGTGGCGTTGGCCTGGTCGGGAAAGAAAGTTCCGGGTTGCATGGAAGCCAGCGCAAGCACCTCGGTCAGGGGTGTCCCGTTCACAACCACCATTTCCTGGCGGAGCACAATTTCCTGCTGCGGAGGGCCGGTCGGCGATCCCGTGCATTCGCCCCACTGGTACGGCCACGACTTGGTATAGATGCTGGAATTGCCGCTATATTCCGTCCAGCCGGTCCACACATCGGCGCCCGATATGGTCACGGTCCCGTTGGTTTGCGCGCTGAAGGTGATCGGCAGAGATGTCGTTCGGTAGTTCTTGCCGATCGTCACCGACTCCCGATAGGTTCCCGGTTCGATGATGATCTTCGTTCCGATGCTCTTGTAGTTGTTGGTCTGGGCCATGCTGGAGGCCGCACTGATGGTCTGTAGCGGCTCGCTCTCGGTTCCGGGATTGCTGTCGGAACCGGTGCTCCCATTCACATAGATGGTTGCGGTTTCTAGGCTTTCATTGACGTTGGCTTGGCACCACGAAAGTACCGGTAGAAGAACAGAGAGAAGAATGCAGAATTTTTGCAGTCTGTGGGGGGCAGACATTGTAAACCTCGCGAATAAGTTGTGGCGACCACTGGCTGGTGCGCCGCCACACCCCGTTGCTTCCTGCGTTCGGAGGCTTCGGGGTTAGGTGAACGATACGGGCGTTCACCTTTCGCGAACAGATGCCGGTAGGGCATCCAAAAGGCCCATATTGGGCCATGCACGATCGTGTCGTAGGTACGACGAACCGGTCTTCTGCAGGTACAAGTCTGGCACTCGACATAATCAAACTTGATGCTGGTACTGAGGTCATGTACTTCCGGTGCCCTAATTTTGGTGCAGGTTGTTTCTCGAGACTACTTGCGCCGGGTTAGAGGGTGGCAGCCACTTGCCTTCTTCGAGCTTCTGCACCATGGCCTCCGCGGCAACCTGGTGTCCCAGCGGGGAATAGTGATGATCGCAGCTCAACGAAAAGTAGGGTGGCGGCAAATGATGGGTATCGCGGTAATTCTGAAAATAGGGAGTTAGAGACTCCAGCGGCACCCCGCTCTGCTTGGCAATCTCGGCCAGCTTCTCGGGGTAGACCTTGGGATTGAAAGTGGAGGGAATTTTCCCTTCCTGTTGCGGGAAATACGTGCTCCAGTTCAGATCGGTTTCGTAGAGCTGAGGAGGCGACAAGATCACGAGTTTTCCACCATCGCCTTCCACATCTCTCTTGTATCGTTCCAAGACCTTTTCGCTGACCAGCCAGGCACGGTCCCACTCGGGCGTCGACTGATCGGAATAAACCTGCCAGGCCAAATAAATCCCATCCCAGGTATAGGGCGTGTAATTCACATATCGCGCCCAACTGCGTTCGACGTAGTAGGTCAGCAGAGAATGCTCTTCCAGATAGGAGCGCAGGCCATTGAAGTACCGGGTTTGCACCGGCTGCAAAATCAGATCTCCATTTGGACCCAGGTTGTAATAAGGGCAATACCAGGTATGGATTCCGTAGCACTTTGGCTGCAGCGTGGACGAGTTATTCATGACGTCGTTGGCCACGAACACCAGGATGACGAGATCGGGATGGAATTGGCGGATCTGCTCGCGATACATCAAATATTCCTGCGTGGTTCCGATGCCCTCCACGCCGAAATTCAACACGGTGACGTTGTTGTACCCCTTTTGCTGCAACAGCTTTTCCATGCGGATGTTCATCACCTCATCCATCTTGACCTGGGGACCTTCCACCAGCGAATCGCCCACCAGGGCGATGCGAAACTCGCCCGCTGCTTTCGCCAGCGTGCGATCCCGGTCGCGCATGCCCCACTGGTTGACGTGGATCTGCCCCTGAAAGCAGCCCCGCTCATGGGTCACGTCCTTGTTGGGGATCAGCGATATGCCCAGGACCGGATCATACCGGCGGAAGGGAGAACTCCGATACGACTTGGAAAATAGCGAAGAGACACGCAGGGTCACCTCGCCCGCGCCCAGCAGCAGAAAAATGGCGAGGAAGAAGCTGATCACTGCGAATACGAATTTCTTCCTGCCGCTGATCGGGACGGTTTGAACCGGACTCATCATTTCAACTGTGCTCAATGTCTCTCCCCCAGGATGCACGCCGCGCGGCGGAGTCATTCCTGCATTTTTGCTTTCCTACCGCGCTGTCCTGTGTTGTTTGGAGACGACCAACTGCTCGATGGCTTCGACATTCTGCAGGTTATCGTAGTTGATTTCCTCGTCTCCAATGCGAACCCCAAATCTGTCCTCAAGAAACGACACCAGACGGAAAATGCTGAGAGAGTCGATCACGCCGTTTTCCGTCAGGGACTCCTGGTCGGTAAAAGACGAAACTCCCTTGGTGTCCGCAATTTCCTGGATGAATTCGCGGAGCTGACTTTTGATCGTATCGGATTGTTCGACAGCCATGTTTCTTCCCCCTCGCTACAAAACGTATTTGGAAAATTCCTTACAGGCCGTGCAGGCCGGAAATGATGGACTTCTGCACTTCGCTGGTGCCGGAATAGATTCGGCCGGA
Organism: uncultured Acidobacteriaceae bacterium; assembly: GCA_964407245.1. Taxonomy (GTDB): domain Bacteria; phylum Acidobacteriota; class Terriglobia; order Terriglobales; family Acidobacteriaceae; genus Sulfotelmatobacter. Next base: position 39,950 of record CAYOUY010000301.1, on the reverse strand, counting down.
AAGGGCATCCCGCAACTCCCGCTCGATCTGGCAATCGTTGATCGCGGGACCGAAAATCTGGACCGCATCAAGGCAGGTCTGAAGGCACGCTTCCGCGACGTAAGCCTTGCAAATCGCCGCCTCGCGCAACGGATGTTTGCCCTGGCTCTTCAGCCAGGCCGCCTGGTAGAGCACCAGCCGCGCGGTTTCCAGGCGGATTTCCATTTCCGCGATCTTGGCTGAGAACGATGCATACTCGCGGTTCGATTTCTTGCGCTCGAGCGTGTGCCGCACGCAGCTCTCGAGCAACCGCTGCATGGTCCCAAGCTGGCTGGCCAAAATGCAGATGCGTTCCCACTCCATGGACGCGGTAAAGATGGCCACACCCGCGCCTTCCTTGCCGAGCAGATTCTCGGCCGGGACTTCGCAGTCGACGAAGGCCAACTCCGCCATCGGCGATGTGCGCAAGCCGCACTTGTGCAGCTTGCGGCTGATTTCGAACCCGGGCGTGCCTTTGTCGACAATGAATCCCGTGATGCCCCGCGGCCCTTTATCAGGCTCCAGATTGGCAAACACGATCACTACGTCGGCAATCGGTGCATTCGTGATGAACGTTTTGGAACCGTTGATCACGTAGCGGTCGCCTTTGCGTTCCGCCCGCGAGCGCAGGCTCCCGAAAGCGTCTGACCCGGCCCCGGGCTCCGTCATGGCGTGGATGCCGACGAATTCCCCACTGACCAGTTTCGGCAGATAGCACCGTCTCTGCTCCTCGTTCCCGAACATCAGGAAGGGAATTTCGGCGCTCCACATGTGTGCGTTGATGGAAAAGATCAGCCCATTGTCGCGGCTGGCATAGCCCAGTGCCTCGAGCGCGCATGCGGTGGTAAGGATGTCTTCCCCGCGGCCGCCGTATTCTTTGGGCATCGGGAGGCCGTGGATTCCGAACTGCGCGCACTTCTTCCAGCCGTCCCAGGAGAATTCTTCGCGGGCATCCTGCTCGTACAGATCATGCGCCAGTTCCGCGCGCGCGAACTGGATGACCGACCGGCGCAACGCCAGCTGTTCTTTTGTCCAGGAAAACTCCACGATCTCCCTTTATCTCAGATCCGTCTTGGATGCATCGGCGGCCAGATCCGCACAGAAATCCGCCGGCCCATATGGCTACATCGCCGAGGGTTGCATCTGCTCGACCTGCGGCGGCCGGAACGAATTCGCCGTCAGGTCTCCCAGCAGCTTATGCCAGGGATGCTTGGGATTGTTTTCCACCTCAGCCACCATAGTCTGCATCTTGGTCAGAACAGGTGGAGCGGCCTCGTCGTAAACATCGCCTTGCAGAAGCTTCAGCACGTCCAGACGGTACTTCGGCTCATTGATGAAGTACGTGAACAGGACGTTCAGGCGATAGTAGACGCTGATGAAGTCGTACCAGTTTTTCGTTCCCAGGTGGAGGGTGTTCTCGAAATTCGAGAAGCTCTCGCGGGAGAAGTTATTTTTCTCGAGCGCCGCCAGAACATCGTGATGCGCAAAGCGGGAGCTGTTCAGCGCGATGCTCACGCCGGTCGAGAAGATCGGATCGACGAAACGGCCGGCATCACCGACCAAAATGAAGCGATCGCCAGCCAGTTGTTTCATGGCGTAGCTGTAGTCGCCCTCATCCTTAAACGGGCGGATGCGATCGGCCGCCTGTAGAGCGTCGGCGATCGCCGGGCGGCTGCGCACCGAATCCCAGAAGAATTTTTCCCGCTCGGCCCGCGCCTTGGCAAAGTTCTTCTTCTGCGTCACCACGCCGATACTGGTGATAGTTTCGGTGATCGGAATCTGCCAGATCCAGCTGTTCGAGATGGGCAGGAAATGAATGAAGATGTAATCGCGGTGGCTGTCGCGCTTGGCGAAGATCTTGCGATCGTAGTTGTCAAACCAGGAGTGGATGGCGTACTGGTCGAATACCGGGTCCTTGACTTTGAGCTTTAACTGGTTGCCCAGAAAAGTTTGCCGCCCGCTGGCGTCAATCACCATCTTGGCGCTGACGCCCATCAGTTTGGCGTTGGCGCCCATCTGAAAATGGACCACCGGGTGTTCCGGGCCAAAGTCGACATGGCTCACGCGAACGCCTTCATAAACCGCCGCTCCCAGCTTGTTGGCGTGCTGCAGCAGGAGCAGGTCGAATTTGCCGCGATCGACGTGGTAAGTGTAGTTCGCGTCGACGCCCTGCTGCTTGCGCTCCTCGAAGCGAATATCGGCGTGACAATCCGGCGACAGGCCGTCCCAGTCGTGATCGTAGGCGCCTTTCTTGTCCTCAGCCGTCCAGACTGCGCCAAACTTGTGCGGAAATTTCGCCTCTTCCATCTGTTCGAGAAATCCCAGATCGCGAAACACGCGGGTGGACGAGGGGACGAGCGACTCGCCCACATGCGGACGAGGGAAAAGCTCGCGCTCGAAAACCACACAATTGACGCCGGCTTTTGCAAGGTAAGCGCCCATGCTGGCGCCTGCCGGCCCTCCTCCAATAACAGCTACGTCAAAATCCGGTTTGTTGTGGCGCACGTTGTTTCCTCCGAGAAAAAAGCAGGGTTTTAATCCGGGGGGAACATTACTTCAAGCTGGAACTTCAAGACATCCCAGATAAATGCGGGCGGAAATCGCATCGCGCAGGTCGCGTTCAAACTGGAATTCCGTCATGTAACCGTAGCCGCCGTGAATCTGAATTGCATCCAGGCAGCTCTGCACGCAGGAATCGCCCAGATACGTTTTTGCCATGGCCGCCTCCCGGCTCGAGTCCTGACCGCGGGTTTTCAGCCAGGCGGCTTTATAGAGCAACAGGCGGCTGCTCTCGAGACGCACTTCCATGTCGGTAATCTTCCGGGCGATGGCGGCGAACTTTCCGATCGGCTGGCCAAACTGCTTGCGCTCGCGCGAATACTCGAGCGAAGTCTCCCCCAGACGCTGCATGATGCCGATATAGCTGGCCAGCCCGCAGATCGACTCCCATTCCATCGACGTTTTCAGAATCTCGCCGCCCTGGCCTTCATTGCCGAGCAGGTTTTCGAATGGCACTTCGCAGTCCGTCAGTGATAATTCCGCCATGGGCGAGGTCCGCAGCCCCATCTTGCGCAGCCTGCGAGTCACGGTAAGGCCGGCAGTTCCCTTCTCCACTAGAAATGCCGAAGTTGCGCTCGTGCCGGAAGCAGACTCCAAATCCGCGAGAACCACGATCAGTTCGGCATCGGCTGCTTGCGTGACAAAAGTCTTCGCTCCGGTCAGAACGTATCCGTTGCTGGAGCGCCGGGCGCGAGTCTGAAGAACGTTCGCGTTTCCTGCCTCCGCCGCGGCCATCACCCCAAGCCATTCCCCGCTCGCGAGCTTCGGCAGATACCGCTGTTTCTGCGCTTCGCTGCCGAACGACGCGACAGGAATCTCCGCACCCCACATGTGCGTGTTGAGCGAGAACAAGAGTCCGTTGTCGCGGCAGCCATATCCCAGCCCTTCCAAAGCACCCACCGTGGTCAGAGCGTCGCTGCCGCTTCCTCCGAACTCTGCCGGAACCGGCAAGCTTTGAATTCCGAAGCGGCCGCATTTGCGCCAGCCATCCCAGAAGAATTCCTGTTGCCGGTCCCGCTCGATAACGTCGTCCTGCAGTTCTTCGCGGGCAAAGCGGGCCACTTCCTTGCGGAAGGCGGTTTGTTCGTCGCTCCAGGAAAAATCCACGATTCGCTGCCTCACTTCAGAACAGGAGTATTGGAATTATGATTCGCCGGCGCTGCGCTGGTTGCCGCTTGACTCGGCGCTGTGCTCGGTGCGGCTTGCGCTTGGCCGTTGGCCTTCTGGGGCATGTTGCCGCCCCAGGCAAATTTTCGAGGCCGTCCGCCTCGCAGTTTGATTCGGGCGGGCACGCCCATGATAGTCGTGTTGTCGGCAACGTCGGTGAGCACCACGCTGTTGGCCACGACCACCACGTTGTTGCCGATCTTCACATCGCCGATGATCTTGCAGCCTGCCCCGAAATAAACGTTGTCGCCCACGCTACGCACGCCCGAACCGATCAGCACACCCGACTGGATCGTGCAGTTGGCGCCGATCTTTACAGGCGCGACGTTGATGGCGTAAGGGGTGTGAATGACCAGGCCGGGCCCGATTTCAGCGTCCGGCGAAATAAAGATACCGAGGAAGATCTGCACCATGCGCTGCAGGATTAACCCCGGAATCAAGAGCAAAGGACGAACCACCGGCGTACGCAGACTGCTCACCCAATGAGAGTATCGGTAGCAAACGATGGCCGGGGTTTCCAGCCGCAGCAGCACCCGCCACATTCCACGTTCCAGCGTGCGGTGGCCGAGGGCAGCCTGAAAATCGCCTCGTAGATTATCGAACATTCAGTACCCGCAATCCTTAGCGTTTCCGCTCATGGTTCACACACTCGTCCTTCACAGACTCAGGGCGACGGGCGAGGTTTTGGCGACGGTACGATTGAGCACCTGCGCGGCACTCCATTTCGTCAGCAGGAAATTGTCGATGAAGACCGCGTCAATACCGGAGCAGAAGTAGGTTCGCAATGCATCTTTCGGCCGCACCACCGGACGCTCACCCGGCAGATTGAACGACGTGTTCAGCAAAAGCGGCGCCGGATTCTGTTCACCAAAACGCTGCAACAGCTCCCAGAAAACAGGGTTCACGCGCCTCTCCACCACGTGCAGTCGCACTATGCCGCCCGGCAACTGCAGCGCCGTCGGCAAAACGTCGCAGCCCGGCTTCACCAATGCCAGAGAGTTCATGGTACGGCACAGAGGGGACGCGTCGAAGTACTTGCTGCACTCTTCTTCCGGAACCGCGACGGCAAAGGGGCGGAAGGCTTCGCGGTGTTTCACAAAGTCATTCAGGTTCTCAATCACGTAAGGCGCCCAGGGCGAGGCGAGTATACTGCGATTTCCCAGCGTCCGCTGACCGAATTCCGTCGCTCCCTGAAACCAGCCGACAATGTTGCCCGCCTGCAGAATTTGCGCCGCAATTTCCACTTTGCGACCTGTGGTGTTGTGGACCGCGTAGCGGGCTTTGGAGTTGTCAAGCACATCCTTGACTTCGGTCCGTGCATAGGACGGACCCCAGTACACCGAACTGACTTCCGGCCCCCGCGGCTGGTTCATCTGCTCGTGCCATACCCAGGCGGCTGCTCCCAGCGCACATCCCGCACCGCCCGGAGCGGGAGGAACATAAATGTTGCCCGCGCCGAACTCGCGCTCCAGATGAGCCACCAGGAGCGTGTTGTGGAACAGTCCGCCTCCCAGGCAGATTTTCGCAGCTCCGGTTTCTTTCAGCAGATGCGCCACCAGGTCTCTGACGACCTCTGTCACCGCAGCCTGCAAACTCGCCGCCAGTGTGCGTTTCTCGTCGAGACTCAGAGCAGCTCCCTGGCCGCCGATTCCCATACGTTCATAGAAGAACTTCGACGGCTCAAAGGTTCCGGTGAGCTCGCGATGGTAGTAACGCAGGTCAAGGTGGGGGAACGGGCTGCCCGGTCGGCGCATCATCTTCAGGAATTCTTGCTTTAACGTCGGTTCGCCTTCCATGCTGAGCCATTGCGTTTTGTGCTCTTCGCGATGCGGCACAAATCCCAGCAGGTCGGTCACCCGCGAGTAGACCCAGCCCAGAGAATGGGCGACGGAAAGACTCTTTCGGATCCGGATGCGATTTCCTTCCCCGAGGGCAACCATGCCGGCTCGTCCATCCCCTTCGCCGTCGAGGGTGAGAATCGCGGCGCGATCGAAACCAGACAGAAAAAAAGCGCTGCTGGCATGGCACAGGTGGTGATCCACAGTAATCACCCTGGTCGAAGACGTCGCAAACCTGCGCTTGAGGGCGCGAACGCGGGCCCACTCCCAGCTGAGTCGATCCAGTTCCTTTGCTTCCTGATAAGCGGTCGCGATGGGCGACACCGACATGCGGGGTCGAGAAAACGCGCGGCGTGCCCAACCGCGCAGCGGGTCGGCGGCGATGGCAATGGCGTCCGGGCTGCCGGCGAACTTCTGCATTCTCTCGAGGCAGAACTGGATCGCTGCTTCCGGCACAGACCGGCTGGCGGCGGGCTCCAGTTTCTGATTCTCGATCGCAGCTTCGATCACGCCGTCGCGGAGAAGCGCCGCAGCGGAATCATTCTTGAATGATGAAACACCCAAAATCAGCATTCGAGTCCCCTACGCCCACCCATCAGGAATCTCATTTCATTCCTTGGCCGAAACACCCACCAGAGTCTCTTTCGAGGCCACTGCATCCGGACGATGCGCCCTTGTAGCACGATATTTCCTCAGCAACCACAACGGAGCGAAGCAGTAGATGCACGCCACAGCGTGATCGAACATGCGCAGCCCGCGATACAGCACATGATCCAGCAACTTCTCCACCGCAAATCCCGCCGAGCTTTTCCCCGTCCCGGCAACTGTCATGTAGCGCTGGATCTTGTGCAGCGTGCGATCCGACAGAACTTCTTCCTTTTCTTTCTTGTCTGCCTTGATCTCTCCGCCCTTGACCATCTCATGATGAGCGCCTTGATAAATCGCCGACCGATCCGCATGCCGAAGATCGGTCATCCCCTCATACGACGGCAGGTTCAGAAAGTGGCAGACGCCTGCCATCGTTTTTTCCGGATCGTTCACCAACGTGTCGTACTCGACCTCGTGCATGGGCACGCGCCGGGCTCGCAGATTCTCGACGCCGGCGCTGAGATCGTAGGAGCCGCACAGCGCACGCAGAATCATGCCGCGCCGGGCAAAGAACGAATCTCCCCGGGCCGCACGAACCACGCTGCGGCAGACGTCCAGAGGGCCCCGCCGGATTACGATGAATCGGGCATCCGGAAACTGCGTGGCGAGTTCGGGCAGCATGTCGAAGTAGTTCGGAGACTTGCAGCCGCCGATCACCGAACCGGCGTATAGCTTCCAGGCGGCCCGGCACGCCTCGGCCAGGCCAAAAACATTTCTGGGCAGCTGATCGAGATCCAACCGGTGGCGGCTGGGCGCGGAATTCCAGAATTGCCAGCGTTCCGGCCAGTCTTTTTTCGCGCGCTTTCCGAGAAAAAGCGGCCACAGCAGCGGCAAATCGCATTCATACATGAGCGCGATCTGGGGATGCTGGTTGAGCAACGCGTACAACAACGACGTGCCCGAACGCCACATCCCCACGACGATGAGCGGGCCTTGGGCCCTCTGGCCTTTCCCGTTCCGGCCGTGCCCATTGCCCGACGCATTTGTCTGCCCTGCGATCATGCCTATGGTCCGTCGACTCTGAGCGGGCGTTCTAGTCGCCCGCCGTCGGCTCCATCACCTCGGTTCGACGTGAACTGGATTTGCTCAATTCCGAGGCAATCCACTTGTACGTCACGGCCAGGCCTTGCCGCAGCGGAATTGAAGGCTCCCAGCCTAACACGCGGCGCGTGCGGCTGTTTTCACTGTTGCGTCCGCGCACACCCTGCGGTCCGGAAAGATCGTGTGTGACTTCAAGCTTTTTGCCCGCGATCTCGGCCACCATGTTCACCAGCTGATTGATGGTCACCAGTTCGTCGGTGCCGAGGTTGAGCGCGTCATGATAGTCGGAGGCCATGATCCTCATTAAGCCTTCGACGCAATCGTCGACGTACATGAAGGAGCGGGTCTGCTCGCCGTCGCCCCAGATTTCGACTTCCCCGTGATTGGCCGCCAATGCCACCTTGCGGCACATCGCGGCGGGAGCTTTCTCCTTGCCGCCGTCATAGGTGCCAAGCGGACCGTACACATTGTGGAAACGTACGATGCGCGTTTCAAAGCCGTAGTCCTTGCGATAGTACCGGCAGAGTTCTTCGGCAAACAGTTTCTCCCAGCCATAACCCGGCTCGGGATCGGCAGGGTACGCGTCTTCTTCCTTCAAGGGCGCGACATCGGCGTCTTTCTGTTTGCTCTGCGCATATACACAGGCCGAAGAGGAAAACAGGAAGCGCTGCACGCCGTTCTTACGGCTGGCTTCGAGCATATTGGCATTGATCAGGATGTTGTGCCGGCTGATCGCGGCGTGATACGCGGTGATGTACCCGATGCCGCCCATGTCGGCTGCCAGGTTGTAAACCTGATCGATGCCGCCGCGGGTAGCAAGCAGGCACTTATCCATCTCACGCAGGTCCAGAATCTCAAATTCGTCGGCCGCGCTGGCCTCGTACTCTGGATATTTCAAGTCCGCGCCGCGCACCCAGTAGCCCTCCGCTTTCAGCCGACGAACCAGGTGATGTCCGATGAAGCCCCCTGCACCCGTTACCAGTACCCGCTTTTTCTGATTCATATTGGTTTTCCCTTTGGCCTTTGTGATCGTTACCGGTCGAACTTGAATTGCAAAATCGCGGCCGCGCAAGAACTCCTGGAATGCCCGACCGCGATCCCTACCTGAAAATCAATCGAACCGCCGTACGTTCAGCAGTTCCAAACCCACGTTCCACACAAAGATCGGTCCCCGCACCAGGTACCGCTTCCACAAACGGCGGGGCTCAACCGCCAGGCGGAAGAGCCACTCCAGGCCGTTTTCCCGCATCCACCGCGGCGCCTGCACCAGCCGGCCGCTGTTCAGGTCGAAAGCCGCGCCCACGCCAATCACCGCGGGCACGGTGAGCTTGTCGCGATGCTGATACATCCACTTCTCCTGCTTCGGCGTGCTCAGGCCAATCCACAAGACGTCCGCCCGCGCTGCCTCGATCATGGCTACGACCTGCTGATCCTCTTCCGGAGTCAAGGTTCGAAACGGAGGCGAGTACGCTCCGGCGACCTGGATGCCAAATCGGCGTTGCATCTCGGCCGCCAAGCTCTCCGGCACATCGGGCGCGCCGCCGTAGAAGAAATGCCGGTAGCGTGATCCCGTCTGCTGGCAGAACGTTTCCATCAACTCTGGGCCGTACACCCGCCGCGGCATGTGGTAGCCGTGCCAGCGCCCCAGCCACACCAGCGGCATTCCGTCGCACACCAGCAGCGACGCGGAATTGAGCATGTTCCGGAAGTTCGGGTCCTCGACCGCTTCCGAGATGCCATGCATCCCGGTCACCGCCACATAGCGGCAGCTGTCGCGATTCTCAATCCAGCCTTCCAGGATCGCGATGGCGTCCGGAATCTGCACCGCATGCATGCCTACGCCCAAAACCTTGAACGTGGGCGCCTGCGTGACGGGTAAGCTCTGAATCGCTTGTTCCATGAAATTTAAGGTGTCGCAGCCGCCGCGACCATCAGGCGTTGACAGCGGCTTCCACTGGTTTCGCATCGAGAGGGTAACCAATCCGCGTCAAAACATCGCCAAGCGTTTCGCGGAAGAGCTCCACTTGTGCCGGGTTGAGATTGGCGCGCCATCCGCCCACCGAGCCGCTGCGGATGAACTGGCCGCGTTTCGAGGCGCGCTGCGGCGTTTCCTTCTCTTTAGCGCGCATTCGTTCGATGGTGTTGTCGGCGATGGCTTGGCGAATACGCTTCTCTTCCGGGGTCAAGCCCAGGAAGGTGGCAATCTGGAGAATGGTGTACACCGTATCGGCACGCAGATCCTCAAAGCGGATCACCAGGAGTTGTTCTTTCTCCAGCGGCGCATTCAGCCAGCTTTCAACGTGCGCTCTCCACGATGAAAATGGATTCACGCTCTCACGCAGGAACCGGTTCAGATAGTCGTCAAGATTCTGGTCGACCAGACCGAGCGCGGTTTGATACGCATATTCCGAAAGAGCGACATCGCGCGGATCGCGCACCAGATACACCGCTTTCCGATACTGCGGCTGATAGACCTCGTGGGTCTTGATCAGGCGAGATCCACCGGGCATGAGCGGCAAGCCGGCGCGGTGCAACTTCACATCGGGAATTGCCTGGTTGACGGAGCCAAATTCCGAGGCCTCGCCGAGCAGCGACTCGAACAGCATGAAGCGCAGCCAGGTGCTGCCTGACCGCGGATACGAGGCCAGAAAAGCATCACTCGCTTTCAAGCTCTGGTGGCGATACCAAACCAGCGGGGCTCGCAGCGAGGTCGTCGCCATCATGTGCCGTAATTTGCGAAGGGTGGGCATGGTGAAGTTGGTGTCCGAAGTCTCCGTCTGTTCGGAGCAAAGCAGGTTGTGAATAGTTTCTACGAACTGAAATGGCGCCGAATATTCAATGATTGCACGGGCCGGTTACAGCTCCGCCTTCTGAGTCACAGATCGTGACTCCCAAGGTGAAAACCGGGTAACTCTGTCTCCCAGATTCCCTTGTCACACAAATTCAAATGGCCTGCGGCAGCTCGCGCTAATCGCCTGGGAGCTGACGCCCTACTTCAGGCTCGATCCGTCGGCGAAAATCAACACGCGGCCTGGCGCCGACATTCTCGAATCTGTCTGTAAGGGGGGGTGTTCATACCGCGTAAACTGAAACTTCTCAAAGAAGCCTTCTTTTCACTTAAAGGGGGGATTTCAGAAAGTAGCGAAACCGCTTGAGAACACATTATGCGCCCCGGCCCATTCCACGCAAGGGGACCCCTTTCTAGGGTCAAAAGTCTCTATTGACTTTTGACGCGCAAATCCTTGCGCTCTCCCCTCGGTAGCAGCGGGACCTACGACCCTCCCAGATCCGGTTTTGGCCGAATTACCAGCAGGGCTATTTTGAGGTCCTCGCCCGGTGCTGCATTGCTCCGCGCCAGCTTCAGCTCAAAATGCAGCGTGCCGCCGCCATCTTGATCGGTTACCACCTCAGGCAAGGAACTGCCAAATTCATCCACTTTCACCAATTGGATTCGCGCCGGTTGGTCGCCATGGGATGCTGCCTTGCCCAGCCGAACCATCTCATCGATGCTCAAGAGTCTCGTCGGGTTCGCGTCCAGCGCGATTGGACTGAGCACAACGAAGTCTCCGGACCGGGGACCATGTTCTCCAATGCCAGCCTGCAACACCGCATATCGCATGGTGTAGTACCCGGACTTCAGTTCCTGGTTTTCAAAGTCCTCGAAATAGTCCTCGATCGCTTCGGGAAGTAAATGAATGACCCCGACCCACGCTCCCTGGCGGACGCGCGCATAGCCGTTCTGCGTGGGCGGATGTTCCGGCAACGGCACCTCGGGAACCATCTTGGCCCAAAAGATCTCGCAGATCGGTTCTTTCTTGCCGTTGACGTCGTGCGACACCAGGACGCCGGCGGGATCGAGGGCATTCTCCATCGATTTTGCCAGGTGCGCCGAGGAAACCTTGATCGGTTCCACCAGATACGGCTGGACGACCCACGCCACGGCCGCGCTCGCAGTCAGTGCAATCAGCGCGACTGCGAACCTGATTTTCTTTCTCAACCAGACTCTCGACATGATTTCTCCAGGCATTCGAAAAACGTTGCGCATCATCCCTTCACACCGGTCCATCCGACCGGCGGGACCGGTCACATGCTGAGATAGCTGCGCAGATGTTTTGCCACCAGGTTCACATTCGGTTCGGTGAACATCGAGGGATGATCTCCCGGAATGCGGTGAAATTCCATCTCGCCCACGCGATCGACCCATCCCAACTTGAAATCAAAGTATTCGCCCGCCGGCCAGTCGCTCGACTGCAGTAGAACGATCCTCCCGGGGTACGGTTGCGGCTCGTAGCGATGAAATGCGGGATGGACGATCGAGTCCGTGTTGCGCAATTTGTCACTGCGATCCGACATCAACTGCCAGGTGATGCGTTCGATCTTGCGCCGCGCCTCGTCCAGGCGATCCAGAAGATACGCCGGCGTTTGCCGCGCGTCCATCTGCAGCAGATTCGCGAAATGATATTTGATCCGCTGCGAATAACGTCCGTCGGCAAACGGATTCTTGTAATACGCGCGATTGTGGCCGTCGAACATGGCGAGCAGAGCAATCTCTTCTCCGCTCTGGCGTAACTGCCGCGCCACCTCGTACGCCAGCACCGCATTCACGCACAAGCCGGCCAGATAATACGGACCACGCGGCTGCTGTTCGCGCAGGGCTCGGATCAGCAAGCCGGCAATGTCCTCCATCCGGTATGGGACGGGAAGGCCCGTTCCATCGGCAAAAGGCAGATCCAACCCCAGGAAGGGCTGCTCCGGCCCCAGCTTCTTTGCCAACAAACGGAAACGAGGACCACCGCGAATCCAGAACAAAGGCGGCCGCGATCCCCTGGGCTGAATCGGCACGATGGCGCGCTCCCGCAAGCTCTGCCCCGCAGTTTCGAGGGACTCCGCCATCTGCTCGATGGTCGGACATTGAAAAACGAAAGCCAGAGACAGCATTCGTCCAAATTCTCTCTCGATGTTGGCCAGCAGTCGCGCCGCGATCAGGGAGTGGCCGCCCAACTCAAAGAAATCCTGCGAGACGTCGACACTGTCGATATTGAGAATGCGTTGCCAGATCCCAAGCAGCCGCTGCTCGGTTTCGTTCCGCGGCGCCGAGACGCCTCGTCTGGCGGTACCCGCCGGCTCGGACTCGCGCAGGCGCGGGCGGTCGATCTTGCCGTTGGGTGTAAGCGGAAACGAGTCTACAAAGTGGAACGATGCCGGAATCATGTAGGCCGGCAGCCGATTCTTCAGGAACCTGCGCAGCTCGTCCCCGGAACTCATATAGCCTTCGCGCATGGCGACGAAGGCCGCCAGTTGCGTCTCGCCCGCATGATTGGGGAGAGCAACTACTGCAGCCTCCCGAATATCGGGATGTTGCAGCAACATGACTTCGATCTCTCCCGGCTCAATCCGCAGCCCGTGGACTTTCACTTGCTGATCGGTTCGGCCCAGAAACTCGAGGTTTCCATCGCGCCGATAACGGACCAGATCGCCCGTGCGATACAACTTTCGGCGCACCTTCGCGGTCGCATCATGGGTGAAGGGATTCGGCACAAAACTCGATCGCGTCAGATCCGGTCGATTCAGATATCCCGCCGCCACTCCGTCGCCCCCGATATACAGTTCGCCAGGAATCCCCACCGGCACCGGCCCGCTGTTACGATCCAGTACATACACCTGCGTATTGGCCTTCGGGCGGCCAATCGCAACGGACTCGTCCGATTCCCCTGGCTCGCACTCGTACACCGTGGTCCACACCGTAGCTTCAGTCGGGCCATATTCGTTGAACAGCGAGGTCTGCGGCAACATGCCATAGTGCGAGTTAACCAGCTGCCGTGGACAAGCTTCCCCGGCCACGATCACGGCTTGCAACGAACTTAATTGCTCGGCCGATCGTTGTTGGGACGACGCCTGTTGGGACGACGCATGATCCAGCAGCTCACGGTAAAGACTCGGAAAACACAACGTATGCGTTGTCTTGTGGCCAGCGATCAGCTCCGCCAGCTGGTCCGCCTTCCACTGAAACTCCTCAGTCGGGAGGACCAGTGTTCCTCCACTCGCCAAAGTGTGGAAAATACCGGCCACCGAACTGTCGAAAGCATACGAAGAGAGTAAGAGAAAACGGCCCGTCAGCGGGCCATAGTAATCAAACCGCGCCTGCGTGGAGTGCGCAAGATTCGCGTGAGTGACCAGCACTCCCTTGGGGAAACCCGTCGAACCCGACGTGTACAGAATGTAAGCGAGATTTTCCAAAGCCACTGCGGGCCGGCTTTTGGCCGCCTTCGCTGCTTTCCAGTCCGCCGAATCCAGAAGAATCGTTGGCCGTTCGCTCGACCACCCGCCCGCGAGCGTCGTCTGCGTCAGCACCGCTTTGGGCTTGCAGTCAGAAAGAACAAATTTCAGCCGTTCCTGCGGGTAGTTGGGATCGAGAGGCACATAGGCGCCCCCTGCCTTCAATATCCCAAGAATCCCCGCGATCATTTCGAGCGAGCGTTCCACACAAATGGCCACCGGAACATCGGGACCGACACCCAGCTTGCGCAGAGCCTCAGCCAGAGAGTTCGCCTGGCTGTTAAGTTGCTCATAGGTGAGGGACGCAGTCCCGCACTCAACTGCCGTTGCCGTCCCGAGTTTGCGAGCCTGCTCTTCGATCAACTCGTGCACTGGCTGCGACGCCGGTGGCCTCGCGGTATCGTTCCACTCGACCAGAATCTGCCGCCGTTCGCCTTCGGTGAGCAGGGAGAGTTCGCTGGCCGCTTTGTCGGGCTGCTCGCACGCTGATTCGAGCAACGTGCGCCAGTGCCCAACCATCTGCTGCACGCCCGCAGCATCGAAAAGGTCGGTGTTGTAGATGATCGGGCCGAAAATCTCGCTGCCGCGATCGTCCGCCACAATGATCAGGTCGAGTTCCGCGCCACCGGTCGAGACTTCGTCGGTCGCCAGGTTCCATCCATGGCCGCCATGTTGCAACTGCGGCTGCTGCGAAAGACTGATCTGAAACAGCGGATTGCGGCCAGGGTCGTGCCGGGGCTGAACTTCCTTCACGACTTGCACAAAGGGCGCGCTGCGGTGAGTCAGGCCGTCAAATAAAACTTTTCGCACGCGCGCCTGCAACTCGCGAAACGTCGGATCTCCGCTTAAGTCGACGCGCAACGCGAGCGGATTCACGAAATATCCCATCAGCCGCTCGAACTCCGAGCGCTCCCGGCCGGACGTGAGGCAGCCCACCACCAGATCGGTCTGGCTGGTATACCGGTACAGCAGCGCCATCAACCCCGCGAGAAGCGTGACGTACACCGTGACTCCCGCCTGCTGGCTCGCCGCTCTGATCTTCTGTGCCAACTCGAGGGGCAGCACAAATCGTTCAATGGCGCCGCGGTGGGTTTCAACCAAGGGACGCGGGCGATCGTTCGGCCACTCACAGGCCGGAGGCTGTCCGCCCAACTGCTTCCGCCAATAGGCCAGGTCGTTCGCCCAGACTTGCGGATCGGGCTGATGGCGCTGCCACCAGGCGAAGTCGGCATACTGAAATTCCGGCTCGGGCAGGGGCGACGGGCGGTTCGCCGCAAGCGCGTCGTAGAGTTCTTCCAATTCGGGCAGCAGGATCTGGTACGCCGTCACGCCGTCGAAAATCAGATGATGAAACGTCATGTACAGCCGATAATGCTCATCGCTGAAAGAAATCAGAAGCGCGCGCAGCAAAGGCCCGCTTTTCAAATCGAACGGACGACGCACATCTGCGGCGGCCAGGCGTAGAGCTTCACCTTCGCGTTCCGCCTCCGGCAGGGCGCGGAGATCGATGATCTGCCAGGGAAATTCCCGGGGCACCGCCCCAACGATCTGCACGGGTTCGTCGCCGACGACGTCAAACGTCGTGCGCAGAATGTCGTGCCGGCGCATGATTTCAAGCAGGCAGCGCTCCAGCACCTGCACATCCAGCGGGCCGTGCCGGTAAATCGTCATCGCCTGGTTGTAGAACGGGATGTCACCGGCCATCTGCTGATGCAGCCAGATCTGTTCCTGATTGAAAGAAACGGCCGCACGCTCTTCCGGCGGTCGCCGCGAAATCTGCGCACTGCCGGCTTTGCGGTCGAAGTCGCCGAGGTATTTGGTCAAGAGGGCCTGGTCGAGCCGGGCTCGTTCCAGTTCAGACACACCTCGACCTTTCGGTTCTTTCTGCACAACCGCTCGACGGTCTTCTGCGTCAGACATGCAAGCCTGCGATGTTACGGGGAAGCGATCAGGATAAACGAATCTCGGAGACTCGCCGCAGGGGACTCCCGATCAATTCTTCAAGTGATGCTTGAAGGTCGGCGAGGACTCTCAAGGCCTCCTGCACATTGATCGACTCAGGATCAAACTGCAGGCGGCCCATGATGGGTTGCGGGATCGGTCGCGGGCCGACCTGCTGCGGATGATCGATGAACGCCAGATAAAACTCCCACGGCGATCCTCCGCTTTCGACATCCATGGTGGTCACATCCCAGTCCACAGCGAGACTTGGCATAGACGGTTGCATGCCGATCGCCGCCCGGAAGAAGGGACTGGGGCTGGGATTCTGCTCCTGCCGAATCTCTCGCGCTAACTGTTCAATCGGCACGTCGGCATTCAGCATCGCGTCGGAGAGCACAATTCTGGTCTGTGCCACCAGTTCGTGAAACGTTGGGTCGCTTTCGAAGTTCAGGCGCAGCGTCACTGCATTCAGAAAATAGCCGAGCAGGTTCAGCACTTCGTTCTGGTTTCGTCCCGAGGAAACCGGCGTGCCTAACGCGATTTTCTCCTGCCTTGTGTGCCGGTGTACCAGGACGGCAAACGCCGCCAGCAAAACCAGAAAGAGGCTGCTGTTTTCCTTTCTCGCGAACTCCCTCAGCTTGGCGCTCAGTTCGGGTGAGAACGCAAACGGGCGAATCATTCCCCCGTACCGTCTTTTCTGCGGGCGGGGTTTGCTGATGGGCCAGTCTGTGGTCTGTGGCCACTCCCCCAGCTGTTTGCGCCAATACCGCGCCTGGCTGGCAAACTCCGACATTCCCGATTCCCGCTGCCAGAGGGCGAAGTCCCCATACTGGACCGGTAGTTCCACCAGCGGCGAAGACTTCCCTGCGGCATATGCCCGATATAATGCCGCCAGCTCCAAAGGAAAAATCTGATACGCCGACGCGCCGTCGAGCACCATCAGATGGGCTGCGACCAAAAGCCAATGCTCGGTCTCGCCGGCTCGCACGAGCGTGGCGCGAATCGGAGGCTCGCTCTCGAGCGCAAACTTGCGGCGAACGCCCTCGTCGACTTCGGCATTCCACGATGTCGTACCATCCGTCTGGGAACGACCCCTCCAAGAAACGGAAAAAGAGCCTGTATCGATACTCCGCAGGCGCAGCGGCGCGGCGGGATGAACAATTTGTACCGGCTGTCCGGCCCGCGTTTCAAAAGTCGTCCGCCAGATCTCATGGCGTCTGACGATTTCATTCAGGCTTTTTTCCAGCGCGACCAGGTCGAGCGGCCCAACCATTCGAACCGTGACGCACTCGTTGTATAAGGGAGCAATCGCGGGAGTCTCCGTTTCGCGACGCCACAACTCTTCCTGCGTAAACGTAAGCGGGGCAATCGTCCCCGGGCTGCGGCGCGCGATCGCGGAGCGGGTCGGCACAGTTTGCGCGCGCTCCCGCACATACTTCTCCAGCAATCGCTGGCGCTCTTGCTCGTTCAGTGCAGTCTGGGACATCTTCGTTCTTCCACTGGGCTCTTCTACACTGGGCTCTTCTGCGCTGGTCTGCTTTGAGCGGCCACGAACTGCCCCAGCTCTCCGTTGGTCATATAACGGACGCCCGGTCTTCCGCTCACGTAATCCAGCATCTCTTTCAACTCAGTCCAGCCGTTTTGCTTCTCGGTTTCCCAGGAGTGTCCCACAAGGTGCCAGGCTCCGCCTTCCTGGAGCGCGCAGTCGAACAGGGCTTTGCCCAGCTCGACCCAGTTGGCCGACTTGCCAATCACGATGGAGGACCTGGCCAGCGCCACAATCTCGCCGCGCTTGATCAGATTTTTCCAGTACGTCGGCCAGCGATGCGGGTGCGCCTGAATCGTCACCGGCATTTCAAATGGCGGGAAAGAACACGCGAAAGAGAGCATCCGCACGCCGCGGGCACAGCGGAAACCGGCTTGCTTCACCTCAGTCACCACGGCCGCATTAAACTCGCCCTTGGGATACGCGAACGAAACCACTTCCATGCCCAGAACGGCTTCCAACTCAGCCTTGCAATCGACGACTTCCCGCCGCACGCGGTCTCGGCTGATTTCGGTCAACACGGGATGGCTCACGGTGTGACCGCCGATCTCGAAGCCGGCAGCGGCCAGATCCCGCAGATCGCCGGCCGACATGTTGGAACTGTCGCGCAGGCCCCCGCTTGTGACGTAGAAAGTTCCTGGCAGTTTCCTGGCCCGCAAAAGCTCGGCGACTCTCAGATCATCGCGATGGCCGTCATCCCAGCTGGTGGTGACGATGACCGGCTTCCTCGCAGAACTCGCGCCCTTCTGCCCTGAACCGCCGTTTTCCTGATCACTGGATTTCAATAGACACCGTCGTCAATACGCACCGTCATCCGCCGGGAAATCCGCCGGCAGCGGCGCTTCAAACTTCACGTTCCCGGTTTTCAGCGTGGCCAGCCTGCGGTTGGCGAGAACAAATGTCACAATCATATACAGCGAATTGGCGGCGATGAGGCTGGCGACCACTCCGCGCAGACCGAAGTATCGTGTCGCCGGGACGCCAAAGATAACCGCGATCACGCTGGCCGCGCCGTTGGAGAAGAACAACGATCGCGGCGACTCCATCGCCCGCAACAGAATCGCAGGCGCAAGGGCCGCGCTCCAAATCACGCTCTCCAGCGCAAGAAACGGCACCAGATAGCCCGACTCGGCGTACTTGTCGGCGTACACGAGATGAAAGATCATCGGCCGCAGCGGAATCAGCACCGCCCAGTAGGCCACTCCGCCCACAACGAAGAGCGCGGTCAACTTGCCGCACAGCACCCGGGCGGCGTGACGGCCCTGCTCGCTCTGAATGCGTGCCGCACGCGGCAGAATGAGCATGGAAAGCGCGGCCAGCGTCTGCAGCAGCGGAGCAGCAAAATTCATAACCGCGCGCAGTTCGCCCGCGGCCGTCATCCCTGAAAAACTGCTCACCAGCGGAATGTAGACATAATTCGGAATCCATCCCACCACGCACGTGGCCAGCGCCCACTTGCCATAGTCCCAATGTTTGCCCCAGGTCTCGCGCAGTGCGGGCTGGCCTGTGGCCGGTTCCAGCTTGGCGTTCAACTGCAACAACATGACAATGCTGCTCACCAGCGACGCCAATCCCATCACCAGGTACGCCGTAAAGGAACTGAGCCACCCCTGCCGGTACAACACAAACACGCCGCAGGTGACCAGGATGCAGTAGAAAACGGATCCGAACGCGGCCGGCGCGGGAGACGTCCTCAGATAAAAAGCTCTGCGACCCAGGGCATGGGCCACGATGAATGGCGTAGAAAGCGTCAGGCCCAGAAAAGCGCCAGCCGATGCCGGGCTATGCCACCAGATCTTGGCCGCCAGCGCAGTGCCGCCTAAACACGCGCAAACGATGAAGCACAACCCCCAGTGCACCCAGACCGTGGCCTTCAAATACCCGCGGATGTTGTTGCGGTAGCTCGTCCCGGAAAAAACCGACAGTGGCTCCAGCAGCAGCGCCTGATACAGGAATGCAATCAGAATGAAGATGCTGAAGGCCAGCGCGTACGCACCGTAATCCGCCGGTGCAAGCCAGCGTGCCAGCAGGACTCCCAGCAGGAAGTTCGAGCCGGAAATGAGCCCATAATCCACCACCGCGAGGCCACCCTTCATGATCCAGGGAAGGATTCGCTGCAGCCGGGATCCGCCCTTCGGCACCGGAGTCGGCGCATCCGCAACGGCTGTCGCGCTTTGTTGTTGGCTGGATGTAGACACTTCGTGATTTCCCAATTTATATAGGCCCTTATTTAAATTTGCCAGTTTCTTGTGTACCACGCAGCCATCGCCGCTGCGAGCTACGAGGGAGGGGGTTTCAGACATCACGCGGGACGAAAAACGTGGATGTGCTGCGCGGAATCCTTACGTCGAAGTAAAGACCGGCACGGCGCCGGCTTGCCCGGAAAGAGTTTGCGTTTCGATCGGCGTGGCTCGCGTTTTCGCGGGTTGCTGCCGCTGTGCCTCGTCCAACGCCGCGCGCAGCTCCTGCGCGAATATTCTCACCATCGGCTCCTTCAGGATGGCGCCGTGATCGCCGTCGATCTCATGGATTTCCACTCCGCCTGAGGCCCAGTTTGACCAATCGCTCTCCGGGCGGTCCAGTCCGCGCAGCGCTTTTTCGCTGGCACGAAACCAGGTCACGGTGCCCTCATACGCTTCGGGCTGGTACCTAACTTCAGCTCGAGCCAGGCTGCGATGAACCTGCTTCAGCGACTCGGGATAAAACAGGCTGTCGAATCTGCGCCGCAATCCCCGCCGATACCTCTTGAGCCTGCCCTTCACATAGGCAACTTGCTGTTCCAGCGGTAAGCCGAGCAGCGTGCCCAGCAGAACCGCCTTCGATTTCACCTTGCCCGGATAGGTGTCGAGCAGCGCCACGAGCCCGATCTCCGCGCCATCTTTTTTCAGCTGGCGCGCCATCTCGAACGCAACCAGCCCCCCAAACGAATATCCCCCGATATAGTACGGTCCCTCGGGTTGAAACTTCCGCAGCTCGCGGATGTAGCGCGCTGCCATTTGCCCGACGTCATCCAGAACGGGCGCGTCACCGTTGATTCCCTGCGGCTGGATTCCGTAAAAAGGCTGATCGGGCGCCATGTGCCGCGCCAACTCGGCAAAGCGCAACACGGCTCCGCCCAGTCCGTGGACACAGAAAAACACGGGGCGCTTCCCTAGCGGCTGGATCGGCACCAGCAGCGAAGTCCCAACGGTCGAGACCTGCTGGTCGAGGACCACCGCTAACTGCTCGATTGTCGGCGCTTCGAACAGAGCCGCCAGGGGCAGCGTGCGCTCAAACGCCCGTTCGATGCGGCGCATGAGGCGCAACGCCAGAAGCGAATGGCCGCCCAATTCAAAGAAATTGTCGCGAACGCCTACAGGACGTTTTCCCAGAATTTCTTCCCAGATCGCGGCCAGCCGCGATTGCACAGGATCGCTCGGCGGAACGTAATCGTCGGAGGATTCTTTTTCCGGCGCTAACGCTGCCAGCGCCTTGCGATCCACTTTTCCGTTTGGCGTGAGCGGCAATTCCTGGAGTCGAATGAACTCCGACGGCACCATGTATTCGGGAAGCTGGTTTTTCAGGAAGGCGCGCAGTTCCGAGATTGCCGGCGATTGTCCCGGTGCCGGCACGAAGCATGCCGCCAGCTGCTTGCTGCTTCCGTTCTCCCTGGCAATCACCGCTACGTTCCCGATCCCGGGATGACGCGCCAGGGCTGCTTCAATCTCGCCCAGCTCGACCCGAAAGCCGCGAATCTTCACTTGAAAATCGCGGCGTCCGAGAAATTCGATCTCTCCATTCGCCCCGTAGCGCGCCATGTCGCCGGTCTTGTACATCCGTGCGCCGGGGTTATCTGAAAACGAGTTGCCTGAAAACGCGCCGGACGAAAACGGGTCGGGCACAAATTTTTCCGTGGTCAGCTCGGGACGATTGAGATATCCGCGCGCTACGCCCACTCCGCCGATATGCAACTCTCCTTCAACGCCGACCGGAACCGGCTGGAGGTTGCCGTCAAGGATGTAAGTGCGGACATTGGAAATCGGTTTCCCGATCGGCAAGGGATCGGGAACCTCACCGGCAGGTGGCTCATAGGCGGTCGCGATCACGCTGGCCTCGGTCGGCCCGTAGGTGTTGATCCAGCGCACGCTGGCGCCGGTGTGCGCCCGCCAGGTCTTCAGCAGGGGAGCCGAGGCCTTTTCTCCTCCCACAATGACCAGCCGCAAACTTGCGGGCAGAGTGCCCGCGCCTTCGACCAGTGCCTGCACTAATTCGTGCCAATAGGCCGTGGGTAGGTCGAAAACCGTCACGCCCTGTTCGCGACTACGGCGCAGAAAGTCGGCCGCCGCCAGCGAGAAGTCCGGCGCCCGCAGCACCACCGCAGCGCCAGCCATGAACGTCGGCCATATCTCCTCAATCGCAATGTCAAAGCTGATGGAGGAAAACTGCAGAACGCGGTCGCTGGGCGTGAGACCATACAGCCGCACCGAGACCAAGCCATGATTAACCAGTCCCGCGTGCGGTAGCAGAACTCCACGCGGCTTACCCGTGGAGCCCGAGGTATAAATCACGTAAGCCAAGTTTGCCGGAGCGATGCTGCGGTCGGGATTGCTTTGGATCTGTTTCCCGATTGCATCGCGCTCCGAATCCACCGACAGCATTCTTGTGCCGGCCCGGTCACAGTTCAGCCGCGAGCGCAGCGCCTCATTGGTTATTAGAACCGGCGCCTTCGTATCTTCCAGCATGAATTGCAGCCGATCCGTCGGATACTCCGGATCCAGAGGCAGACACGCGCCGCCCGATTTGAGCACGGCCAGCAGCGCGACCACGAATGGAATCGCGGGCGGCAGGCAAACTCCGATGGGTGTGTCCGGACCCGCACCCATCCCTCGCAAGTAGTGCGCCAGCTGATTGGCCTGCTCGTTCAGTTCTCGATAACTCAGCCTTTCGTTTCCGTGTTCCAGTGCGAGCGCATCCGGAGTCCGCTCGGCCTGGGCCTCAAACAATTGGTGCAGGCACTGATTCGACAAAGGAATGCTATCGTGTGCCGCCGCGCCAGCTTGCGGTTGAGCTGCAATCGCCCGCGCCTCCCGCTCGTTGCTCCCGCTTCCCGGACCCGCCTTCGCCGCGTCTCCAAAACTGACATGCAGAGCAGTCAGTCCGCGCAGTCCCAGATTCGTCCGCCAGGTCAGGCGCTGCGGTTCCAGGTGCAGATTCGTCAGCCGCTGCAACATCGCTTGAAACGCGATTTGACCCTCCGCCCGAGCCAGCGGCGCGCCAAAGCAGAAGTGCGCCGCATAACCGAACGCGACGTGCCGGTTATCGGCACGCGTGATGTCGAAGCGATCAGGATCTGGGAAACGCTCCGGGTCGCGGTTCGCCGCTGCCATCACCGCGATCACGGCCTGGCGCTTGCGAATCAGCTTTCCACCAAGTTCAACGTCGGCCGGAGCCAGCCGCGCCGTGTGCTGGCTCGGGCTCTCGTAGCGCAGCATCTCCTCGACCGCCGGGGGAATCAGCGACATGTCGCCGCGCAGCCGCTCCATCTCTTCCGGATTGCGCAGCAACGTGAGCAGGCCATTGCCAATCAGATTGGTCGTCGTCTCTTGCCCGCCGACCATGGTCACGATCGTGTTGGCCACCACTTCTTCTTCAGTAAGCCGGTCGCCGTCGACTTCCGCGGTCAACAGTGAATGGATCAATCCCTCGCGGGGATGTGCCTTGATCTCCCGCACCGCCTGCAGGAAATACGAGGTCATGTCTTCCACGGTGCGCAGCATCAGCTGCGCATGGTCCGGATTGTGCTGGAAATTGCCCAGCATCTCGGCGAAATTGGCCGACCAGGCTTTCAGTTGTTTGTGGTCGCTGACAGGAACGCCGAGCAGTTCGGCGGTGACGATTGCCGGCAGAGGATCGGCAAAGTCCGCGATCACGTCCATTCGTCCCTTCGCCTGTACTTCGTCGAGCAGGCGGTTGACGATGTCCGCGATGTGCGATTTCAGCGTCTCCACGCGCGCCGGTGTAAACGCCTTCGACGCCAGGCCGCGCAGGCGCACGTGTGCGGACGCATCCATGAACAGCATCTGCTTTACCATCAGTTGCGCGATGGGTTTCAGCTGCGCCAGGCCCATCTCGGCCAGCTGTTCCGGCGTGGGCGTGCGGGCCGCTGCAAAGTCGTGCAGCACCTGCAGCACGTCGGGATACCGGGTCACGACCCAGGCATGCAGATACGAATCCCAGTGAACGGGATCTTCGCGGCGCAAACGGTGAAACAAAGGATAGGGATTGGCCAGGACTTCAGGATCGAGCAGGTGGTAGAGACTGAGAGCGGCGCCGGAGCGATCGACTCCGGTGGTTGGTGAAGGTGGTGTGGGAGAACCCGACGTCATCGTCCCGCGCTCTCCGGAGCCGGGCCGGCAGCGGGTTGGAGCGCTTCTCCATTCGCGGCTTCGATCTTCTCGCGTTCGATCTTCTCGAGCTCGATTTTTTCCAGAATGAGAAGTTCAATTTCGCAGGCCATGCCGGCCAGCGTGGGATGATCAAACAGACTGAGCAGCGGCAAATCCACGCCGAACGCTTCGCGAATGCGGGTAATCAGCTGTGTGCCCAGTAGCGAATGTCCGCCGAGCAGGAAAAAGTTGTCGTTCACTCCCACGCGCTCGATGCGCAGCAGCGGTGCAATCAAGGTAGCCAGCCGTTGCTCAATCACCGTTTGCGGTGCGACGTAAGCTTCTTCGCGCAGCATATTGGCGCTGGTCGGCTGCGGCAACGCATTGCGGTCCACTTTCCCGTTGGCAGTGATGGGCATGGACGCCAGCTCGACAAACACAGCGGGAATCATGTAATCCGGAAGAAGTTTCGCGAGGTGTTCGCGCAGCCCGCCAATCGTCAGCGCGGCATCCGGCGCCGGCACGACGTAGGCAATCAGCCGCTTTTCTTCGTTCGGCTCTTCCTGCGCGACCACCGTACTCATCACCACTCCAGAACAAGCATTCAGGGCCGTGATGATCTCGCTGGGCTCGATGCGGTAGCCACGAATCTTCAGCTGCTCATCCACGCGTCCCAGGAACTCGATTTCGCCGTCGGGAAGTTCGCGGGCCAGATCGCCCGTGCGATACAAACTTGGGTGCTCGCCAACGAATGCTGCCCGCACGAACCGCTGCGCCGTCAGTTCCGGATGATTGCGGTAGCCGCGTGCCACGCCCGCGCCGCCGACGTAGAGTTCTCCGGCCTCGCCATGCGGCCTTACCTGCATCTCTTCATCCAAGATATAGACTGTCGTGTTGTCGATCGCGCGGCCGATCGTGGGCCACTTCGTGGTTCCGGCCGGCGTCACGACGCCGGAAGTTGCTACGACGGTGCACTCCGTCGGTCCGTAGTTATTGACCAGTGTAAACGGCAGAGTTGGCGACGGTCGGCGGCGAAGCGTGTCTGCGCCGGTCAGCAGGATCCGCAACGGCGTATTCGGCGCCCAATCGAGCGCCAGCAACTGCTCCGCCATCGGCGTCGCCACAAAACTCATGGTGATGCGATTTTCCATCAGCCAGCCGCGGAGTGCCTCCGCGTCATTCCGCACGTCTTTGTTGCGCACACCGGTCACCGGCAAGTGCACGCTGGCTCCTGCAGCTAGATATGGCCACAGCTCCCACACCGCCGCGTCAAACCCCAGAGCAGCCAGGAAGCCGGCGCGATCCGCCGCAGTCACTTGAAATGCGCGGTTGTGCCAAGCGACCAGATTGTTGAGGTTCGCATGCGTCACCTCAACCCCTTTGGGCCGCCCGCTAGAGCCGGAAGTGTAGATCACATACGCCAGATCTTCTGAATGAAGATCGTCTGCCTGAATCTCTGCACCCGGTGCTTGCGCGCTTTGACCGGCGACCTTCGCAGCGTCACGATCCAGATCGACCACCGCCCTTGGACCGCCGCCAATCTCGGCCAGCGTGCTGCCGCACGTGACGACCACCGAGACGCCTGCGTCGCCCAGCATGTATGCCGTTCGTTCCACCGGCGATTCCGGATCGAGAGGCAGATACGCCGCCCCCGCTTTCAACGTTCCGAGCGCCGCAACGATGAATGCGGGAGACCGCTTGACATGCAGTCCTACCAGGCCCTCGCGTCCCACGCCCAGCGATTTCAGATGGTGCGCGAATCGATTCGCCCGGCGATCCAGATCAGCATAGGTCAGTACTTCCGAACCCATCGCCACCGCGACCGCGTTCGGCGTGCTCGTCGCTCGGGAACTGACCAGTTGCGGAATATCGGACGGTGACCCGGACTCGCCCGCAGAATTCCCTGCGGCAGCCCCCTGGGTCGCAAGTTCGTTCGGTGAAGGCATAAGTCAAAAAGTTGTTCGGATCACAAATTCTAGATCAGGGATGGCGGCGTCCGCCCGGATCAGGCAGCGCCCGAGCCTCTCAGGACCGCAGGAATGGTGCGCACCAGGATCTGCAGATCCAGCCACAGCGACCATTTATCGATGTATTGCAGATCGAGCACCATCCATTGCTCAAATGGAATCGAGCTGCGCCCCGCAACTTGCCACAGGCAGGTGATGCCGGGACGAACGCTGAAACGGCGGCGTTGCCAGTCCTTGTCAAAGCCCTGGTAATCGCGCAGCGGCAGCGGCCGCGGTCCCACCAGGCTCATGTCGCCTTTGAGCACATTGAACAGTTGCGGCAGTTCGTCAATGCTGGTTTTGCGGAGGAACCTGCCAATCGGAGTAATCCGCGGGTCGTCTTTGATCTTGAAAACCGGGCCGCTCGCTTCGTTCAGATGTTCCACTTCCTTCATCCGCTTTTCCGCGTCCACGACCATGGTTCGGAACTTATAAACGTTGATGTGGCGTTTGTTGAAGCCGATCCGCTTCTGAACGAACATGACCGGCCCGGGCGAAGTCAGCTTGATCAGAATGGCCGTGATCAGCAAAGCCGGGGCCAGCAGGAGCAGCACCACGAACGAGACCACAATATCGAAGACCCGTTTGACGATGCCCTGCCACCCGTCAAAATCCGCGCGGTAATGGGTAATGAACTTATGCCCATCGATGTCCTCCACGCGGCTCTGCACCGACTGGAGATCGAAGGCATTGAACACGCGCATGACAATGCCCTGTTCCTGACACAGTTCCGCGATCTCGGAAGCGTGGGCGTGCAGCGACCGCACCGGCAGCGCCAGCACCAGTTCATCCACGACGCTGTTCCGAACGAAAGCCGGCAGCTCCGAGAGATGGCACGCGATTGCGTAGCCGGTGTGCTTGAATTCCTCGAGACCGTCCCAATCCTGATCCACAAAGCCCACGATCCGATATCCCAGTCCGGGTGTGGCGTCGATCTTGCGGGCAAATTGCACCGCGCGCCGGTTGGTTCCCACAATCAGCATGTGGCGCAGATTCCGCCCGCGCAGGCGCATCCGTTCCAGCACCCATCGCAGCCCGATCCGGCTTGCCATTGTCAGGACAGTAGTACTCAACCAGAAAACGACGACGAACGTCCCGGTCACCATCGAAATGCGGAAGATCACAGCCGCAAGCACGATGAGCAGGGTGCCCACCGAGGTCGCCTTAAAAATGTCGAACAACTCCTCGCGGCGCCGCGACATGCGATGCGATGCGTAGATGTTGTACCCGGAAAAAACAATGTGCCAGGCCAGCAGGCATCCACCGAAGATCAGGAAATTCCCCAGCTTGATCCTCATGGCCATGAACTGCTCGAGGGTGCCGGCGTAGTACTTGTTCGCCACAGCGAATGTCGCCAGGCCGAACGACACCATCATCAGCACCAAATCAAACAGTTTGAGTGCGTTCAATAAAAGTTGCCGCCGAATGCTGCTCACTTTGGCTCGTCTCCGTCTTGCTCTTGCCCTAAGAATCTGTGAACTACACAACCTCTCTATCAAACTTGTGCCGGTACGCTGGTTGCACTGTGATCGTTCTGTACCAGGCTCACCCGGTCAATCTTCCCCGTGGACGTCTTGGGCAAACTTTCCCGGAACTCGATGGCATCGGGAATCATGTACTTGGGAATGCGCGTGGCGCAGTGCTGTTGCAGCTCCACCGATTGCAGCGAGCTCCCCGCATGAGGGGAAACCACCGCCATGATGCGGTTGCCGATGATGTCGTCGGGAACCGCAATCGCAGCCGCTTCCCGCACCGCGGGATGGCTGAGCAGCGCGGTCTCAATTTCGCCCAGCTCAATCCGGTATCCCCGGCTCTTGATCATGCTGTCGCGGCGCCCGAGGAAGCTGTAGTTGCCGTCTTCGGCCAACTGCACCAGGTCTCCCGTACGATACATCTTCTCTTCAAAATTCCGCTGGAAGACGTTGGGCACGCACATCTTCTTCGTTTTCTCCCCGTCTCCCCAATATCCGTATGTCACGCCCGGGCCGCGCACGTATAATTCGCCGCTCTCGCCCGGCCGGGTTACGATCTCGCCCTTTTCATTCACGGCAAAGACTTCGAAATTCTCGCAAGCGATCCCGATTGGCAGCTTCTCCTGCGTCGGCAGCTGAGCCCGGTCCACCTTGTAATACGTGCAAACGTTGGTTTCGGTCGGGCCGTACAGGTTGTAAAGATCAACGTGGGGCAGCAGATTGGCAAGGTCCCGCAAGTACTTCATGGGGAATACTTCGCCCGCGAACAGAACGATGCGCAACTTGTGCAGCTTTTCCGCGATCAAGTTCCCGTGCAGCAGGAGCAGTGTCAGCGCCGATGGCACGGAATACCAAATGGTGATGCCACGGGTTTCGATGAAGCTCGCCAGTGCCGCCGGAAACACGGCGATGTCTTCGGTGATCAGGTGCACGGTGGCGCCGGCTTCCAGAGTGTTGTAGACGTCGAACACGGACAGATCGAAGTGCAGCGGCGCGTGGTTCGAAAGCTGATCGTCCGGGCGAACCTGAAACTTCTCTTTGCACCATTCCACAAAGGTCAGGGCATTCTGATGCGAAATCATGACGCCCTTGGGACGCCCGGTCGAACCCGAGGTGTACAGAATGTAGGCCAGGTCCGTTTCCGTCAGCGTGACCGCCGGCGCACTCTGCGCGGGAAACCCTGCCAGGCTCGACCACGGCAGCATGCTTCCTCCGTTTAAGTCGCCGCCGTTCACTTTGCCGTGCGCGTGACCGTTGGCAGCGCCGTCTACCAGGAGGCAGGTCTCCAGCGCATGCAGCGTATTGGCGTCCAGCACCTTGCGCTTTTCCGCGCTGGTCAGGAGAACCCGCACGCCGCAGTCCTGCAGAATGTAGGCAATGCGTTCCGCCGGGGCTTGCGGATCGAGCGGTACGTACACTGCGCCGGCCTTCAGCGCTCCCTGCATGCACACCAGCGACTCGACGCACTTGGGAAAGAACAGACCGACCCGGTCTCCCTTTTTTACCCCGCGCTCGGCCAGCAGGTGGGCCAGCTGATTGGATCGCTCTTCCAGTTCGCGATACGTAAGATTGCGGCCGCGAGCGGAAACCGCGACTTTGTCTGGGTACCGGAAAGCGCTCTCGCGCAGGAACTGTTGCAGAAGATAGGCCATGATGAACTTGCGAGGGGGAGTGTTGTCTTGCGTTGCTTAAAACCGAAGATCTTTTTCTTACAGCTTGTCGTAAATCGCCTGTGGAATCGGGAACGTGCGCTGGTTCAGCACCGCGCCCAGAACCCGAACCCTGGCGGCTTGCAGCTCGCGTACGGCGCCGCGCGCCGTTTCCTTGCGCGAGGAGTTCGCCTTCAAGACCAGGACCACCCCGTCGGCGGATCCGCCCAGTGCCACCGCCTCGCCCGAGCTGTTCATGGCAGAGGCATCGATCAGCACGTAGCTGAACAGCCCGCGCAGTTCGTTCAAGCGGGCACGCATGCGGTCCGAGGTCAACAGTGCCTGAGCTTTCTCCGGCTCAGAACCGCAACTGACGACGGAAAGATTGGCCGACAGTGGAGTCACAAATTTGCTCATCGGGCCGGATTGCAATAACGCCTCCGAGAGCCCGTGGTGATTAGGAATGTTGGTCTCCATATGCAATCCCGGTGCGCGCAGGTTCGCGTCCACCAGGCATACGGAAGTCGATACCCGGCTGGCTAACGCTTCGGCCACGCGGGTACACAGCCAGGTACACCCATTGCCCGGCTCCGTCCCGGCGAAGACCACGGTTTGAAGATTTTCATTACCGGCCACAAAGAACACGCGCTGCACCAGCGCGGTCACTTCATCGCCTCCAGCGTTGTCCCAGGTGGCCGGAAGCGGAGGCAGCGTCGCCGCCGGCTCGACCGTATCCGTGGCTGGATCGGCAGCGGCGGTAAACACTTCTCTGGCCGGCCCCGAAGACTGGAAAAGGTCCTGTTCTCGGCCGATCTGCTGCAGCAATTCAAAATTCCGGCTCATGCCTGTTTCCCTCTTCTCGTCCCCACTTACAGTCTCTCTTCCGCACTGGCGCCATCGCCAACGGCCACGGGTCGACCACTGGGTTCGCCATATCCGTCGTAATGGCCGTTTTCGTTGCCGTGGCTGCTCACATCAGCGGGCCGCCGATAAGGCACAGCTGCCAGGAGCGCAACATTCAGTTCGTTGACAACTTCCGACGGCGTCCTCAGCGACGGATCCAGGTAATCTGCGGCCAGCGCCACGGTCATGCTGCTCAGAACCGCGATGATGATCCCGAAACCGATGATGGCCCACACCGAACTGGCAGGAAGCACGGGGACGAACGGTTGCTCCACTACCACTACGTTAAGAATGCGGCGGGCGTCCAAAGCGTCCGACAAGCGCGCTTCTTCCCGTTTCTTTTGATAGAGCAGGAAGTTGTCTTCGCTCGCCTTCTGGGCCCGTACCAGGTCCTGATGAATGATGCCTTTCTGTTCCAGCTGTTCCGCTTGCTGGCGATACATGGCCACGATCGTCTGGGTCGCCGCGGCCCGTGCCTGCTCGGCGCTGAAGTCAGCCTTTGCCTTGAGCAGTTCGGTGCTGACGTACTGATAGGAGGGGTTCGAGTCCGTCGTCTGCTCCTTGACTGGCTTGGTTGATTCGGTGTCGATCGACTGGCGCGTATCCGCGATTTCTTTCTCTACCTCCTGCACCAGCGGATAAGTCGGCTGATACTTGGTCAAAAGCTCGGTACGCTTCAGTTCCAGCGTCATCAGCGTGCTCTTGAGCCCCTGCAAAACCTGAGCATCATCGCTTTCGCGTAGCTGAGTGGTGATGCGCGAGGGCAACTGACCCGACTGCTTCTCGAGCGTCTGGATCTTCTGTTCGGTGGCTGCCATCTCGGCCCTGGTTTGTTCCAGAGACGCGGTGAATTCCGAGAGCTTGAGCAACGTATTGTCGCGCGCCACCTGGGGTGCGACTCCGCCGCTTTCGGAGGCGAACTGTTTCAGTTGCTGCTCGGCTTCCTTGAGCTCGGCCTGGTAGCGTTCGGCCTCCTGTTCGAAGAACTTGTATTGCCCGTGCGGCCGATGCACTTCAGCGTTGGTCGTGATGTAGATCTCGTCGAGATTCTTCAGAACGTTGGCCGCTTTCTTGGGATCGTCGGAGGAATAACTCAAGCTGATCAGGTTCGTCTTGGCGATGGCCGAAACCTGCAGATCAGAACGCAGCTGCGAGGTTGCCTTGGCGATATCTTCCTGCGGATCGGCCTGCGTCAATCCCAATCGCTGCCAGATCGACGGACGGCGATTCTGCAACCCGCAGTTCATCACCACCTGGCGCAGCACGTCGTCGCTCTCCAGCAGTTCCACTTCCGAGTTCAGCTCTTCTTCGCTGATCTCGTTCTGCATCATCACGGGCGCTTCCTGTCCCGGACTGATAACTGGATCGACGCGCTCGCGCTTCAGCAGGAGCTTGGTGTGCGCCTTGTAGGTAGGCGGCGTAACAATGGAAACCAGCGCCGCACCCACCATAATGGCGCAGAAACAGACGATCATTTTCTGCTTATGGCGAAAGCCGATCCCCAGAATGTCTTTCATCGTGATGCTGGAGGGCGCGTTTCCGCCGGTTGAAATTTGTTCGCTCACATTGCCTCCGCGAAGATTGCGCTCACCTTACGGGATCGGGAAAAACGATCCCATGCTGGCCGCCGGAATGAGGCGGTCAATTTTCGAAAGCGTGTTCTTGGGCACGAAAAGCATGTCCCCGGGATGAAGAAACGGATCCTCTGCCAGGTTGCCCGATTTCTCCATCTTCTTGACGTTCAGGATTCTCGCTTCCATCCACTTCTCGTCGACCCGGCGGAACAGCAAAACCTGCGAATGCTTGGCCTTTTCGGTGAAGCCGCCGGCAATGGCGATGGCCTCGGTCAAGGTCACGTTTCCGCGCAGATCGTACTTGCCGGGCTTGCCGACCTGCCCGTCGGCTACGAAATAAGGCTTCTCGAAGTCCTTAAGCACGACGGAGATAATCGGGTCGTGCAGGATCTTTGCATAAGCCGTCCGCAGCGTGCTGGTCAGCTCCGGTACGTTCTGCCCCTCCACTTTCAGGTCGCCCACGCCGCGCAGCGTGACAAAACCGTCTGGCTGCACGGTCACGCCATTCTGATTAAACTCAGGGCTGAGATCGAAGGTCAGATCGAAGGAGTCTCCCGCCGAGATCCGGTAGCGGTTGTTCCGCGTCTGGAATTGCGGCGTGGCTGCCGATCCCGCAGAATTGCTTGAAACCGCCGAAGGGGCGGACGTATTTGAATTGCTGGCGTCCGGCGTGGGGTTGGCTTGCGCCAGGCTATCTTGCGCCAGGCCCGCGCACGCGGTCAGAAAAAAAACCGACGCCAGGATAACGATCCATTTCGATTTCCTCATAAGAATCACTCCCGCTTGCTCGACCTCTTCCGGTGAACTGGCGATTATGACAGGGGCGGCATAAAAGTGAATCGGGATGTCTGCAAGATCTATTTAATGCTGTTGATCATGACTTGCAAGGGGGGAATTCCACGAGCCTGAAGCACGCAAGAACTTACAGCCTAAACTTAAAGTGATGCTATGCAGCAGGACAAGTTCTTGCAAGTGGTACAACATCTCAGAGACTAAAGACTCCGCCGCCGTGTGTAATCAAAACAATCAATGAAGCTTGCGGGCCTTGACCTACCCCACCTTGGAGTCGTCCAGCCCGCGCTTCCAATCGCTCAGCTGCGCGCTCAGTTCCTCCATGAACGTGCGCGCTTCCACGTGGTTGAGTGTGTGCAGTTGACCAGGATGCGGACGCGACGAGGTGAAATGCAACCCCTGATCCGAACCCAGTTCTGAAACTCGCTTCGTGATATCCAGATCAGCGATGACCTCTTCCACGATCGGAACCCCAATCCGCCTTTCGCCCAGGGCGCAGCCCAAGGAGAGCGCATTGAAGCACAAGTTGCTCAGGTTCCGCGGAATGCCTTCCGTAAAGTGCGCAATGGCTCGCATCGCTTCGGCGGTAAACAGCGGCGCACCGGCATAGCCGGCGATGCGCAGACGGTGGTTGATGAAATTGGTGCTCTCCTCGACGGATAACGGCTCGAGCGCGGTGAGCAGCGAGATGCGCTGCTTGAGCTGGGCCAGTCCGCGGCTGGCCAGCTTGTCGGCCAGTTCGGGCTGCCCGGAGAGAATGATCTGCAGCAGCTTGGCCCGCGGCGTTTCGAAATCGGAGAGCAGCCGGATCGTTTCGAGCACCGACGGATCCAGGTTCTGGGCCTCATCTACGACAATGATGAAGCGCTTGCCGGCGCGCGCTTCCTGCAGCAGCAGCTTGCTGAATTCCTCGTGCATGCGCACAAAATCGAGTCCCGCCGTGTCGCAACCGACTTCAGCCAGCAGGAAGCGCAGGAACTCCCGGGAACTGCATTGCGTCTGAAAAATAAACGCGGTGCGTGCGTTGTTACGAAACTTCTCCAGCAGATGAAACAGCAGCGTGGTTTTTCCCGTGCCCGGCTTGGCCACCATCGCCATGAAGCCGCGACCGGAGTCGATGCCGTAATAGAGCGAAGCCAGCGCCTCGCGATGCCCCGGACTTAAGTAGAGAAAACGAGGATCGGGGGTCACGCCAAAGGGCTGTTCCCGCAATCCATAGAATTTCAGAAACATTTCGAGTCCTTTTCGTTCTCGCCGTCGCAGGTGCGCACCATTCTAACAACGGTACTACCGCCTATCGCCCACATTTCGCGGCTCGCCAGTACATCGGCTGCAAACAGTTCGAGACCGTTACGCAGCACTCCGGCAACCGTCGCCAGACGTTGCTGATCTAGCTGTTCTTAACGGGAGGGGCGATGTTGTGACGGCGAATCTTGTACAACAGTCCGCGATAGCTGATGGACAACAATCGCGCCGCACGCTTGCGATTCCACCCCGTCTGGTGGAGAGCACTGCTGATGGCGCGGATCTCCGCTTCATCGCGGAAAAACCGCAGGGACGGCTCCGCAGATTGCAGGCTGTATTTCACCGCCGCCTCCGGAACTGGCACTGCCTGATTCCGCTCGCTGTTGCTCTCGTCTTCTATTCTTGTTTCCACTTCGTTCATATATGTTCGTGTCTCAGAACCAAGCGGCCAATTCACCGCCCTTCTGAACCCCCACTGATGCTTTCTGTGCCCACCGATACTCCCCGGTCGGCCGCAGACTTGCACCCCGAATTGAATGCGAACCTGTGAGAAGCTTGCGGGGGAAGGCTAGGCTGCTTCCAGATCGTACCCTTGAATTCGAATGGAGATCGAACGCTGGATGGGCTCGAGCGAAATCGTCAGGCTCAGGTCTCCGTTGTGTGCGGCCAGAACTCCCTCTACCCCATCCAGACATCCACCCCGGATTCTTACCCGTTCGCCCACCTTCGGCAGGGGATGCTCTTCGAAGGGAACATCGTTGGCCAGCAGCGTACGGATGTCGCGAATTTGGCTTTCCGGAATCGCAATTCCCGCACCGCGGGTGCCGACGAATCCCGCGACTCCGTGGGCTTGCAGAACGCGCAGGCGTTGCGGCGACGATAGGACAATGCGGACAAAGTTGTAGCCGGAGAACAGCGGCATCTCCACTTCCTTCATCCGGTCGCTCCATTTGCGAGTGCGCTTCACCAACGGCAGAAAGTTTTCAATACCTTGCTGTTCCAACTGCTCGGAGACCACTTTTTCATGACGGGAACGGGTGCGGATCGCGTACCACTGCGGCTCGCAGGCAAATGGGATTGCTTGGGGAATCTGATAGGCAACTTGTACGCCACTGCTCATAGCTTCGCCCTCTCAGTCACATCCGGCTCCGCGAACAGGGGAAATGCGGCACCCCTGCCGTCTGGTGAAAACCGCTCTTGGGGACCTGAGTATCTAAGGGGAGGACATGCAAAGACAACAATCGTTGCAGCAAGCAAACCCAAACTTGTTGGACGAATCCTATTCCGACTATGCAAATACCTGCAAGAGGCAAAAAGTTAACGAGCTAAAAGACTCTATCCGCCCTGATTTCGGTCTCACGATTACCTGGGTTACCTGCCGGCCCAGCCAGAAGGCCTTTTAGAGACATTGAGGGAAGCGGGTGCTGGCAGCTTTGACTAGGAAGCAGCACACGGCCCTCTTCTGTCAATGCCACTAAGGTGCCATTGGCTACCGGCTCAAACTCGGCAATTGGCCTGCCTTTCCGGTCGGGGGATGAGACTTTATGCACAGCCGTATCCCCCGAACGTGCCATTTACTTCCAGCCGGGCTTCCTCTAAGCTCAGGGGAGTCTTTTGCCTGTGACAGAAAGACTTCTTACGTCCCGGCAAGAACTTCTTTTTCCCCCATAACCCACAACTTCCAGACCAGCGACTCGAAAGGGCTTCGATAATCCTATGGCGCATCTCACGGCAGTTTCGAATCAACTCAGGACTCGCGTATTGGCAGCCGACAGCACTTCGATGACCACCCAGTTGCTGGTCGATGCCCTGGCGCGCGAGGCGCAATGTCAGATGATCCATTCGCCCTCCAGCCCCTCCGGTATCCTCGACACACTCAGGACAGAAAAGCCCCAGGTCGCGGTTATCAGCGCTGAACTCGAGCCCTCCGGGGGTTTCGAACTGGTCCGCCAAATTCGCACCTCGTCGCCTAATACGCGTGTAGTCGTCCTGCTCGATTCCTCCGAACAGACCCCGGTCATTGAAGCTTTTCGCGCCGGTGCGCACGGGGTTTTCTGCCGCACCGAGCCGTTCCGGCTGTTAGCCAAATGCATCCAGTGCGTGGCCAACGGTCAGATCTGGGCCAACAGCCGCGAATTGCATTTTGTGCTCGAAGCCCTGGCACAGCCGAGACTGTCGCATGCCGTGAACTTGAAGGACGGACTGCTTTCGGCGCGAGAGACCGATGTGGTCATGTGCGTGGCGGAAGGTCTTAGCAACCGCGAGATTGCACAACGGCTGAAACTGACGGAACACACCGTCAAGAATTACCTGTTCCGGATTTTTGACAAGCTGGGAGTTTCCAGCCGTGTCGAGGTAGTTCTCTACGCCTTGCGCAATGGAAACGGACCCCAGGTTGTTGCTGCCGCTTCGGGCAAGAACATGCGGCCGGTCAGCCGCGCGACCAAGGCGGTTGCCGGAACCCCGGTTACGATCCGCTGATCACATGCAAAAGTCACAGCGGCAGGCGAAAGGTGAGGGTCACCCGCGTTTCCCTCTCGACCGGATGACCGTCTGCCGCGCGCGGCTTGAAGCGCCACTGCTTTACCGCATCCATGGCGGCGCGGACCAGCAGCGGCTGCCCGCTGATGACCTGCACGTCCTCGACTGAGCCGTCGCGCGCGATCCGCACATCGAGCGCGACCACGCCCTGAATCCCTTGCTGGCGCGCCTCCCTGGGATAATCGGGCTCCACGCGGCGCACCAGGCTGTTTTCGCCATCTTCCTCGGACAGCTGCACGACTGCCGATGGCGTCACAACTTTGGGAGAAGATTTCGCGGTTTCATCCTGCGCTTGCGGCTGTCGCCCCGGGGTCACGCGAAATACTTCCTTGCCATTTTCGTAAACCACCAGACCGCCCGGCGGCGGCAATGCAGGTGACGGGGCTCCCGGCGCGTCGCTTGACTGTAAAGCCGTCGTCCCGGCAGCCTTCGTTGCTCCGTTGCCAGGGGGTTGCCCTTGCTGACTGGCAGCCGGCTCCGCCTTTGGCCCGGGATTGCCGACAGCCGCCGTCGAACCAACGTCCCCGCGCGATCCTGCTCCCGGCCCGCTTGCTCTGGTCGAGTCGGATTGAATCCAGCCCAGCCGCACCAGCGCCAGCATTCCCATTCCGATCGCGCTCAGCAAAACAGCCACGCCCAAAATTCCCGTCACAACGCGGACGGTACGGCCGGAACGCATTCTCCCCACAAGGCCCACCCTCGATTCCATCCCCGGGCCTGCGTCGTAACCTGCCATGTCGTAACCCGGCAGGAAGAACGGAACCTCGTCGACAGGAGGTGCAGAAGAATCTGGGCCGGTATCTGGCTCGCGATCGCCGACAGGCTCGTGCGCGACCTCCACTTCAGGCTTGGGAACATTCTCGGCAGTACCCGGCCCTTCCTGCACCGCGTGCTCCACATTCTTGAGTACACGCTGTGCCAAGGCCTCCAAGGTGCGGCAGTCGCGCTCACCGAACGCCCCCGGACGCATTGAGAAGGCTTCCAGAACGCCCACCAGGTCCGGCCCGCGGGCCAGAGGCAGCACAATGACGGATCGCACACCCAGCTGGCGCGCGGCCACTACATCGGCGCGCGAATCGGTCTCGGCATCATTGCACATTTGAATTTGCCCGGTTCGTACGCATTCGCCCGACAACCCCTGACTGGCATCGAGCCGCGATCCCAACTCGGGAGCCGTGTTCCCGCTCGTTGCTCGGCACAGCAGATCCTGATCGCGCCTCAATGCGATCGCGGCCCCACTCGCCCCGGTCGCAAGGCAGGCCTGCTCCACAATTTCGTTGAGCACGACGTCGAGGGCCAGGTCGGCGGAAAGCTCCGGCGGCAACCCTCCCGCCCGCTCCGCAAAGCGGGCGCGGAGTTCGGCAAAATCGTTCTCGAAACTGCGCTCGTCCGCCGGTAGCCTGTCGTCAGGTGAGGGATTTGGATTTGAAGAATCAAAGCCCCGCAGCGGAGATCGCGACATAATCGAAAAGCGCAAAGACTGAGATGAGCTCTGAGCGGAGTTTCTGCCCAAAATTGCGCATTGTCAATGGCCATTCGCCGCCCAACCTGCGGATTCAATTTCGTCCCAGCAAACCGATAGAAGCACCCTATAATCCCC
This sequence comes from uncultured Acidobacteriaceae bacterium, assembly GCA_964407245.1. Taxonomy (GTDB): domain Bacteria; phylum Acidobacteriota; class Terriglobia; order Terriglobales; family Acidobacteriaceae; genus Sulfotelmatobacter. The sequence continues at coordinate 2,769 of CAYOUY010000301.1, read as the reverse complement.
CTCGATGCGCATCGTCTTCTTCCCTACGGCCGACGATTTTCGACGCTGGCTCGAAGCCAACGGCCGCGACCGAGTCGAACTCCAGGTCGGCTTTTACAAGAAGTCGTCAGGAAAGCCGAGCATCACTTATGCTGAGGCGCTTGATGAAGCTCTCTGCTTCGGCTGGATTGACGGCGCCCGCTACAGCATTGACGCTGACTCTTACCGCGTCCGCTTCACCCCGCGCAAGCCCAAAAGCCAGTGGAGCGCCGTTAACATCAGCCATGTCGAGAGGCTCAACAAAACCGGCCGCATGCGGCCTGTAGGCCTGACGGCATTTGAGGGAGCGACACGGCAGGAACGCAAATACTCGTACGAGCAGCGCCAGCACGCCGCATTTGCGGCGGAAGACGTAGAGCGGTTTCGCTCTAACCGCAAAGCATGGGACTTCTTTCAATCCCGGCCACCCTGGTACCGGCGCGTATCCACGTTCTGGGTGATCAGCGCGAAAAAAGAAGAGACTCGGCAGAAACGCTTGGCCACCCTCATCGCCGATTGTGCGCGCGGCCAGTTGGTCAAGCCGCTGCGGCGGCCTGGGGGTACAAAGCGCGTGGTTCCAAAACGGAAGGCGAATCCATAATGGAAACCAGAAGCTGGAGTCTTTTCACCCCTCCCGATGGTAGTCTGAAGCTGTTATGATTCAAGGCAACCTTGGGGCAACGATGGGCTTCCAAGTGGTTTTTCCTGGTAGTTTCTCCCCTGAGCCTCCCCACGCGCAAGCGTCTCATACAACAATCGCTTCACCAGATTGCCTGACGGGAGGTTGAACATGCGGATCGCTGTGGTTGGTTCCGGATACGTGGGATTGGTGGCGGGGGCCTGCTTTGCCGACCTGGGGCATGACGTCATTCTGGTGGATAACGACCAGCGCAAGCTGGCTGCGCTGCGCAACGGCCAGGTACCCATCCACGAGAATTTTCTGCCGGAATTGCTGAACCGCCACCGCGGCCGTCGCCTGACATTTTCCGACGACCTGCACGAAGCCGTGCGCCAAAGCTCCATCATCTTTGTCGCGGTCGGCACTCCGCCCACCGAGAGCGGCGAGGCCGACCTTTCCTATGTGGAATCGGTGGCGCGCGAAATTTCCGGCGCCATTGACAGCTATAAAGTCATCGTCGAAAAGAGCACCGTTCCCGTTTACACCAGCGATTGGGTGCGCAAAATCATTCTGCGCAACGGCACCGACCCCGAACTGTTCGACGTCGCCTCCAATCCCGAATTTCTTAGGGAAGGCACCGCCGTGACCGATTTTCTCTTTCCCGATCGCATCGTGGTCGGTTGCGATTCGGAACGCTCGGCCGACATCTTGCGGCAAATCTACGCCCCGCTCACCACCGGCGCCTACTACCAACGCGCCGACGCCATTCCACAGCCCGATCGCGCCACCATTCCCGCGCCCATGCTGGTGACCAGCACCAAGAGCGCGGAATTGATCAAGCACGCCTCGAACGCCTTTCTGGCCATGAAGATTTCTTTTATCAACGCGGTGGCGTCCGTCTGCGAATCGGTCGGAGCCAACGTGAACCAGGTGGTGCAGGGCATCGGCACGGATTCACGCATCGGGCCGCGCTTCCTGAATCCCGGCATCGGTTACGGAGGCTCCTGCTTTCCGAAAGACGTGATGGCGTTTCGAGCGGTCGCGCGCGAATCCGGCTACGAATTCCGCCTGCTCGATGAAGTCATGCGTATTAATGAAGAGCAACGCCAGCGCTTCCTGCGCAAAGTTCGCAGCGCTTTGTGGACTCTGCGGGGCAAACGACTCGGAGTGCTCGGGCTTGCCTTCAAGGGCGGCACCGACGACATCCGCGAATCCCCCGCAGTGTTTCTGGTGCAGGCGCTGTTGCAGGAAGGCAGCAAGATCACCGCTTACGATCCCGCTGCCATGGAGCGTACGCAGGAAATCCTGGGCTCCGGCGTCCGCTACGCCAACTCCGCCTATGACGCGGCGCAGGGCGCCGATGCTTTGCTCATCCTCACCGAATGGGAAGAGTTCGCCAATCTTGATCTCAACCGCCTGCGCAGCGAACTCCGCTACCCCATCGTCATTGACGGCCGCAACCTGTATGATCCCGAGGTGATGGCCGCCCACGGATTCACCTATTACAGTGTGGGCCGCGCGGCCTGCCATCCCGACGGCGTCCCTGCCGCCGCGCTCAAGAACGGCCTAAACGGAAAAAAGTAAACGGGGAAAAAGTAAACGGACTCCGGAAATAACGGCAACCGAGCATGAGCCAATCCAAACGCGCCGTGGTCACCGGAGGGGCGGGTTTTCTCGGCTCCCACCTCTGCGATGCCCTGCTTGCCGAAGGCTGGAACGTGGTGGTGGTTGACAACCTCATGACCGGCCGCCTCGCGAATATCGAGCACCTGCGCCGCGATTCACGCTTCGAGTTCATCAAGAAAGACATTTGCGAGCCTTTCGATCCCGGTCCCGTGGATTACGTCTTTCACTTCGCCAGCCCGGCCAGTCCCGTCGACTACATGGTGCATGGAATCCCTACGTTGAAGGTTGGATCGCTCGGAACCTTTCACGCCTTGGACGTGGCCAAGAAATACGGAGCCAAATATCTCGTCTCCTCGACTTCTGAGTGCTACGGCGACCCTCTGGAGCATCCTCAGGTGGAAACGTATTGGGGGCACGTTAATCCGATTGGCCCGCGGTCGGTGTACGACGAAGCAAAACGCTTCACCGAAGCGGTGACCATGGCGTATCGGAGATACCACAACGTC
>CAYOUY010000300.1:0-19664 GCA_964407245.1 uncultured Acidobacteriaceae bacterium | reverse complement strand
TCTTCGAGCTGCCCTTCGCCGGCACCTGGGACGACCTCATCCAGCTCTCCTGCCGCTGGACCTCCGACACCAGCTTCGACGCCGTGGCCTCGCGCATCGCCCGCCAGAAACTGGAGCGCGCCGCCCCCGCCCTCATCAAGCCCTATGGCAGCGTGAGCCCGGGCGGTGGCGAGGTTCAGAACAACGCCTGGCTGCAGGAAGACTATTTCGTCTTTCAGATTCGCGACATCACGCTCGAAGAAAACACGCTTGAACAAAGAACGCCCGGCGCAATCAACTCCGCTCCTTCCGCCGCCGAACTCCTGGCCTTGCGTGGCGACCGCATCGCCCAGGTTGTCCGCGGCGAGACCGCGCAGCTCTCCGAAGGCGAGCGCCAGGAAGTCCTGCAGTCGCGCATTTCCTACTATCCCAACGATCTCGCAGTTATCGGATGGAACGCCGCCTTCATCTACGACACCGCCGCCGGCGCCGAAACCGCCATCCAGCTCCTGCAGTACGCCAACTCGCAGCTCTTGGAGTTCCGCCACTACGACGAGTTCCTCACCCGCGAACTCGAAAACGTCTACGCCTTCCTCGACCGCGGAGGCACCGGCCTCTGGTCGCGCTGGCGCACCGCGCGCGCCGCCTCGAAACTGCACACCGTGCTGCTCGACGTCGACGAGCTCACCGAGCGCGCCGACAACGCCATCAAATTTCTGAGCGACATGTTTTCCGCGCGCCTCTACAAGCTGGCCGCGCAGAAAGTCGGCGTACCCGACTACAAAGACCTGGTCAAGCAAAAGCTGCAGACCGCCGAAGACCTCTACCGCTTCATGGTCGAGCAATTCAACCAGTCCCGCGCCTTCGTCCTCGAGCTGATGGTCGTCGTCATCCTGATCATCGAGCTGGTCTACTTCTTCAAAGGCAGACCACTGTAACCAATTTTGTAATTGGGTAATCGGGTGATTTTGTAATTGAACCCCGATCGGTTGCCCCACCCTTGTCGCGCCCTTTGCGACAGGGTGGGGATTTTGCTCGTGTGGGGACGGGTCTTCGACCCTTCCAGGCCGAGCGCAGCTCGGCGGCGCATTTGCGAAAGCGCCTGTCATCCTGAGCGAGCGCGTTCCTTGCGCGAGTCGAAGGACCCGGGCGAGCCGCGCAGTCCGGGCTCGCTTGCTGTAATATCGGCGTTGGAACATGGGAACGTTTAATCCAAGAATTTTCGAATGGGCACGTTCGACGGCCGGCCTGTCTCTCGAGGAGGCGGCCCACGCGATCGGGCTGAAGGACGCACACGGAGTATCGGGCCCGAATAGGTTGGGACTGCTCGAAGCCGGCAAAGAGGAACCCTCTCGCCCAACGCTCGTTAAGATGGCCAAAGCATACCGTCGTCCCCTGCTCGTGTTTTACCTTGACGAGCCCCCCAAAAAAGGCGACCGGGGACAAGACTTTCGGACCCTCCCGGGAGGCGTCGAACCGTTATACAACCCAGTCCTCGATGCGCTACTCCGAGATATCCGGGGTCGGCAAAGTATCCTCAAGTCGTTGCTCGAGGACGCGGAAGCTGAGAGACTCCGATTCGTCGGCTCCGCGACACTAGAGACACCCGTGCAAGCGCTTTCCGAGCGCATCACCAACCACCTCAAGTTCGACCTACGAGTTTTCCGTGAACAGAAGACGATTGAAGACGCGTTTGGATACCTGCGGGCCGCGGCTGAATCTAGCGGGATATTTGTTCTCCTAGTTGGAAACCTGGGCAGTTATCACACCAACATCCCGATTGAGACATTCCGGGGCTTCGCATTGGCGGACGAAATCGCCCCTCTCGTCGTAGTCAACGACAACGACGCGCTCTCGGCGTGGGCCTTTACTGCGCTCCATGAGATTGCGCACCTCTGGCTGGGTGCCACGGGGGTGAGTGGCTGGGTCGATGGTCAGCCGATCGAACAATACTGCAACGATGTCGCAGCGCAAATACTGCTGCCTCCAAGAGAGCTCGAGGAGTTTGCACAAATAGGGAAGCCTGGTTTGGAGGAACTCGCAGAACGGATATCTCGGTTCGCTGATCAACGTAACATAAGCCGCGCAATGGTTGCGTATAGAGTGCTCCGAATCGGAGCGATCAACGAAAAAACGTGGAAGCAGCTACGGGATTTATTTTACGAGGATTGGGTCGCTCAACAGGAACGCGAGGCGATTAAGCAAAAGGCTCGCGAAGGGGGACCAAGTTACTATGTGGTAAGAAGGCACCGTCTCGGGAAGGCCCTCTTAGGGATTGCGGATCGCTCGATACGCGAGGGCGTCTTAACCTACACGAGAGCCGCCAAGCTACTCGGCGTCAAAGCCCGAAATGTAGAGCCCCTACTGGCCGGCGAGCCTCTCAGCAGAGGAGGCGAGTAGTGCTCTACCTTCTCGACGCGAACATTCTCATTACGGCAGCCAACACATACTATGACATCGGGCGGGTCCCGGAGTTCTGGACCTGGCTGCAGCATCAGGGAACGTCCGGGAACATAAAGATTCCCCTCGAAATGTATGAAGAAGTTTTGGAAGGCAGAAAGGAGGACGATCCGCTGTTGGACTGGCTAAAGAACGATGGCATCCGCACAGCGCTTCTTTTCGCCGAAAAATGCGACGCGAACCTTGTTCGTCGAGTCGTGCGGGAAGGATACGCAAATGACCTCACTGATGACGAGGTTGAGAAGCTTGGCCGCGACCCCTTCCTCATCTCCTACGGGCTTGATCAGGGAAACCGCTGCATAGCTACGACAGAAGTATCGAGGCCGTCGAGAATCCGCCACAACCGCCACATACCCGACGTGTGTGCCGCCTTGAAGGTGAACTGCTGCGGGCCGTGGGAACTGAACAAGCAGCTGGGATTTAAGACGGGCTGGAAAACGTAATCAAAGGGTTGCCGCTCAGGACGACCGCCGCCCGCAACTTCCACAATCCACACCACCTAACCACTTCCGCATAATACTGTACATACACCTATGTACATCGAATGTTCCTTCAGGAACACTTCTCACAAACTGCATTTGTGTTCCTGCAGGAACACTCGCGCCTGTAACTCCTTTAGAATCGCGGCCCGGTACCCACGCAACCCGCTGCCGAGCGACGCTCGGCACGTCCGGGTCCCTTCGACTTCGCTCAGGGCAGGCTCCGACCCGGACCCACACGAGCCCGGACAGCCGGGGGCGGCTGTCCCTACATGACCCGTGAAGCTGCCTTGTGTCTGAGATAATTCATGGTCACTCAAACAAGGCAGGCGGAGGGGGCGTGAAGGTTCTGTTGCTGGAGAACATCAGCGCGGTCGCGGTCCAGGTGTTCCGCGACGCGGGCTACGAAGTCGAGTCGCTCTCGGCAGCGATGGACGAGCGCGAGCTCGTCCAGAAGCTCGCAGACCACAACCGGCGCGGGACGCCGGTTTCCATCCTGGGCGTGCGCTCCAAGACGCGGATCACAGCGGCCGTGCTGGAGGCGGCGACTTCCCCACCTCTGGCAACACCGGCCAGAAGTGGGGCACCCAAGACTTCCCCACTCAAGCCAAAGGCGGGCTTGAATGGGGCACCCGAACTCGCTGCCGAGCTGCGCTCGGCCCGGACGGGTCAGAGACCCGTCCCCACACAAGCAACGACGGGCCTGGTCGCCATTGGGGCGTTCTGCATTGGCGTGGACAAGATTGACCGCGCGGCGGCGAGCGAGCGCGGCGTGGCCGTGTTCAACGATCCGCACTCGAACTCGCGCTCTGTGGCCGAGCTGGCCATGGGCGAGATCATCGTTCTGCTGCGCAGAGGCTTTGCTCTGTCAACCCAACTACATTCAGGCGTGTGGAACAAGTCGGCGGCGGGCGCGCACGAGGTGCGCGGGCTCACGCTGGGCATTGTGGGCTACGGCAAGATCGGCTCGCAGGTGTCGGACCTAGCCGAGGCCATGGGCATGCGCGTGGTCTTCTACGACGTGTCGCACGTGCTGGCGCGCGGCAACGCGCGCGCCGTTGGCTTCCGCGAGCTGCTCGCCATGGCGGACGTGGTCACGCTGCACGTGGACGGCAAGCCGCAGAACCAGAATCTGTTTGGCCGCGACGAGTTTGCTGCCATGAAAGACGGCGCGTGCTTCCTGAACCTGAGCCGCGGGTTTGTGGTGGATCATGAGGCGCTGGCCGCGTGCCTGAAGTCAGCCAAGATTGCGGGCGCGGCGGTGGATGTGTTCCCCAAGGAACCGGAGTCGGGCGCGGGATTCGCCAGCGTGCTGCAGGGACTCGGCAACGTGATTCTGACGCCGCACATCGGGGGCTCGACCGAGGAAGCCCAGCAGAATATCGGGCAGTTCGTGTCGGCGAAGCTCGTGGACTATGTGCGCACGGGCAATTCGATGCTGAGCGTGAACCTGCCACATTGCCATCTGGAATTTGAGGAGGGATCGCACCGGCTGATGCATATCCATCACAACGTGCCGGGTATTCTGCGCGCGATCAACGACATTCTGGCCGACCGCGGCATCAACATCGAGCGGCAGGTGCTGGATACGCGCGCCACGCTCGGCTATGCGATTTATGACATCAATCGGCGGTGCGATGACGAGTTGATGGGCGAGTTGCGGGCGGTGCCGCACACGATCGCGGTGAGGCGAGGGGAGTAATAGGGATGCGAGCCAAATGCGCGTTTGTTGCGTCGCAAACAGCGCGACGCAACGCGCGGCTCGCCCAGGTCCTTCGGTCGCAAAAGCGGCGACCTCAGGATGACAAACCGAAGGAGCCGAGATGCGAGGACTGCTGCTATGAAAAGATTAAAAGATAAGCGCGTGTTGATTACCGGCGGGGCGAGCGGGATTGGCGCGGCGACCGCGAGGCGGTTTCTGGAAGAGGGGGCGCGGGTGTGCGTGCTGGATCGCGACGCCGAAGCCTGCGAGCGCATGCGGCACGAGCTGGCGGGCCAGGGCGAGGCCGGCGCTTTTTCGGCTGGCTTTTTTTCGGCAATCATTGCCGACGTGACTGATCTGATGCAGGTGGAGGCGGCATTTGCGGAGGCGATCCTGCTGATGGGCGGCGAAGGCGTGGATGTCGTCATTAACAACGCGGGCATCAGCATCCGGCACAAGTTTCTGGACATCACGCCGGAGGAGTGGGAGCGGATTCTCGCCGTCAATCTGACAGGCGTGTTTTACGTGGCGCAGACGGCGGCGCGGCATATGTGGGAGAGGGGGTCGGGAGTGATTCTGCAGACGGCGTCGACGAACGGGATTGTCGGGCAGCCTTTCTATGCTGATTACAACGCGACCAAAGCGGGCGTGATTGAGTTGACCAAGACGATGGCGCTCGAACTGGCGCCGAAGGTGCGGGTCTGTGCGGTAGCTCCCGGATACGTGCTGACGCCGATGCAGCGCGCGGAATACACCGACGCGATGCTCGCGGAAGTGAACCGCAAAGTTCCGCTCGGCCGGCACGCCACGCCGGAGGAGATTGCGGGGCTATTCGCTTATCTTGCGTCGGATGATGCGGAGTACGTGACCGGGCAGGTGATCACGATTGATGGCGGAGAGACCGCGGGCGGGCTGGCGAGTCGATGACAGACTCGGACCTCAGCGGCTAAAGCCGCGATTCCTGGCAAGCTTTACGGTGCGGCTTGAAGCCGCACCCCTTCAAATCACACAAAACGGTCAGGCAACATGAAGGCCACGGTTTTTCTTGGTGCGGGGCGGATCACGGGTGCGCTGGCGGCGGGGCTACGGCTGGCCGAACATGGACGTAAGACAGATGGCCATAAAAAGGATAAGCGGACGATTGTTGCCTACGATCGGCATCCGGAGAAGCTGCGGGCCTTGCGGCGGGAATCGCGTGTGGAGATGGCGCGCGATCTCAAATCGGCGGTGGAGCGGGCGGAGATGCTGATCGTCGCCGTGCGGCCGCGATCGGTGAAGAAGATGCTCGCGCAAGTTGTCGAGAGCGGTGCGGCGCCGCCGAGGTTGTGCATCAGCCTGGCGGCAGGCGTGCCGTTACGAAATTTGCAGGCGTGGCTTGGACCGCCAGCGCGTTGGATCCGTGCCATGCCGAGCCCGGTGTGCCGGATCGGGAGGGGACTGACGGCGCTGTGTTTTGATCGCGACGTTTCGAAGGCAGATCGAGCGCGCGTGCAGAAGTTTTTCGAACACGTGGGTCCCGTGCTCGAGCTGCGGGAAGAGCAGATGAATGCAATAACGGCGGCATACTCGCCGAGTCACGGATATCATGCGCTGGCGGGGCTGGCTGCCGCGGCGCAGAGTGCCGGGCTCGATCACGAGACGGCGTTGATCGCCGCCGCACACGCGCTCGCGGACGGAATCGAGTATTGGCGCAGAAGCGGGCAAAACCTCGACGAACTATTGCATGAGGCAGCGACACCTGGCGGGACTGCCGCAGCCACCATGGCGGCGATGGACAAGTCGGGATATGCCCGCGCTGTAGCGGCTGGAATCCGGGCGGGGATCCGGCAGGCGCGGAGGAATGCGGGGCTGTAAAACTTTCGATTTGGATGGGAAAGAAAATCCCCACTTCTCGCAAAACCGGGGAGAAGTGAGGCACCCGCGCCGTGCTTTTCAGTTCCTCTCGTGGTCGCGCGCGGAAGTTTCATACGCGGTTACCTTTGTCACCATCCCCAGGGCGCGAAGTCTGTCACAATAAAAGGTGCAGCACCTCCCCCAAATCTTTAACCATCTTTCCCACGAGCACTACGTTGCCCGGAACTCGGCATGGAACTTCTGACAGCCAAGGCGACCCGACGCAGCACGCGAATCCGCGTGGAAATTCCGGTCAGTGTGATCAGCCTGGACCGGCGGCGTCCGTTTGGCGAAAAGTGCATGGTGCTGATCGTAAGCGCGCAGGGCTGCGGATTTCGCAGTTCCGAGGCGCTCGAGATCGAGACTCCGATCATGTTGAGCGGGCTGCCGGGCGGAGGCAGCGTGACCGCGCGCGTGGCGAATTGCCTGCCGCTGGGCAACGACGGCAAGTATTTTCTGATCGGTGCCGCACTCTACACGCACGGCAACGTGTGGGGAATTGCCGATCCGCCGGAGGATTGGAAGATTGTGGCGCAGAGCGCACCGGCGCCGCCGGCTGCGAAGAGTGAAGCAGCAACGGCACCTCAGTTGAAGATCAACAAGAAGGCGTGGCCGTACAACCTGTTTGCGGAAGGCGCGGAGAGTCATCCGGGACAGAAGTAGTCGGTGCTTCCATTAGGTCGAATCCTTTTCAATCGTGCCGTCCCTACGGGACTCGTTCCCTTTTTCCTTCACACCTATCCGGCACTGAGCCTGCCCTGAGCGAAGTCGAAGGGTGCCGGGCTTTCACATCTCGCCGCTGCGCGGCTGAGACCGGTCAGAACCTCAAACGTAAAGTTGTGCAGCAAAACATTAGTTTCGCCTCGCTTTCGACGGCGGTGTCTGGTGTGATCTTGTTCTTTGGTAACTTCGCTTTGCCTTCAACTGCCTGCGATACTTTCGGTATGCCCGAACGGGATCAGACGACTGCCGCGGCCACTCCCGGTGATGCCAAAGTGATTTCACGTCCGTTTCGCGTGAAGTTGCGCGGATCGGTGCTGGTGCTCATGCGCCTGCCGAACAAGCGCGACGTGCGAGCCGCGATCCATCAACTGTCGGTGACCGGAGGCGTGGTGCATCTGGAAAAGCCGCTGGATGAGAAGCTACAGGTGGAAATGGTCTTCCACATCGGCGAAGCCACCGTCCGGGAAAAAGCGCAGATGCTGTTTCCCATGTGGGCGACGCAGGGCTGGATGCAGCCCTTCCGTTTTATCGAAATGTCGGACGCGAGCCGCACGGATCTGGATGCGAGCTTGAAGTCGTATCTGGGAGATGCGGCCAAGGGCGCGTCGTCGGGGGCATAGAGCAGTTACCCGGTACTGCCGTGCCGGGCTTTCACCTGCCGCCGCTGCGCGCGGCTAGGACCAACCCACCGAATGCTCCATTTCTCAAAATGCGGTTCCGAGTACCCACTTCTCGCGCAAAGGACGCGCGAGAAATGGGGGCACCCGTGGCTGCGGCAGTTCCTTGCTTTTCCGTAAGGGCATTCTCGTGCCTGTGGTTACTGTCGTTACCATTTGCTCGGGAAGCGCTCGGCTATGATCAGATTGGAACGCTCTCATGAAACGACTGAACTTCCTGGTCTCGCTGACCAATAACGACAACGATTACCAACAGGAGCAGGCGGCGGCCGCGGAGAAGGCCGGGCGGCGGCTGGGCGTGGACGTGACGATCGTCCATGCCGGCAACGATGCCCTGAAGCAAAGCCAGCAATTACTGCAGTACATCCAGGACGCATCGGTGAAGCGGCCGGACGCGATCATGTTCGAACCGGCGGGCGGAACGGCTTTTCCGCAGGTGGCGCGCGCAGCCGCGGCGGCGGGGATCGGTTGGGTGGTGCTGAACTCGGAAGCGGATTATCTCGGCGAACTGCGCCGCATGTTCAAGGTTCCGGTGTTCGGCATCAGTTCGGACCACGAGGAGATCGGCCAGATTCAAGGGCAGCAATTTGCGGCTCTGCTGCCCGAAGGTGGAACGGTGCTGTATATCGAAGGACCGCCGAACAGTGCGGCGGCGAAAGAACGCACGCGAGGAATGAACAAGACCAAGCCGGCGAACGTGCAGGTAAAGTCGATGCGCGGGAACTGGACGGAGGAGAGCGCCTACCGCGCAGTGAGTTCGTGGTTGCGCCTCCGGACTTCGCAGGAGAGCCACATCGATCTTGTGGCGGCGCAGGACGACAGCATGGCGATGGGCGCGCGAAAAGCGTTCAACGAACTTCCGCCGGGCGAGCGCGAGCGCTGGATGAAGTTGCCGTTCACCGGCTGCGACGGCATGCCCAGGACCGGGCAGACGTGGGTGCGCAACGGGATGCTGGCGGCGACGATTTTTGTTCGTCAGAATACCGATCTCGCGATCGAAATGCTGGTGGAAGCGTTCAAGGGCGGAGCGACGCCGCCGGAACGCAAGGTGACGGAACCGGAGTCGGTGCCGTCGCTGGCGGATTTGGCGAGGTCAGTGGCGCAGACGGGCAAGGGCGCGGGAGCGTAGGGGAATCCCCACCCTTCGACGGGCTCAGGGCGGACTTTCTCGCGCAAAAGCGCGCGCGAGAAATGGGGCACCCGTCGAGTAATTTTCACCGCAGAAAAACGAAATCCCACCCTGTCGCACAAACAGCGACAAGGGTGGGGCGACACTCCACAAAATCTTCCGAGCTGCGCTCGGCAGGCGGACGAGGGCGTCCGCCCCTGCACAAACCTCTCTAGCTGGCGCTCTTGAGTTCCTCGCGCATCTGGTGCCAGGCCCGGCGGACTTCCTCGACGGAACCTTCATCCTCAATCGTCGTGATGTCGCCGGGATTCTTGTCCTGCGTGGCTTCTCCTCGTTTTTTGCGATGGCTGGCTGCGCCGGCACAAGGGGCAACAGCCTATGAGATGGCCGGGATTCTGCTGCCATCCCGAAGAGCGGGCGGTGACTCAGATCACAATGCGGTGTGTTTTTACTCCAGGAGCACATGAAAGGGAAGGGGTAGGGCGCTGCCTTGGGGATCCAAGCTCAAAAAGGAGACGAAGTGGCGTGAGGCAGTGGGAATCGGTAGGAATCGAAGAGTCCCAGAACGGATCGCAGAACGGGGGACGAGCAGGAACTACTTGACTGTCGAGTATCAGATCGTGATACAAATCACAACCCTAGGTGAGCACACTTACATCTTCCCGAAACGAATCCGTCCTAGTGTTGCTCCCCTGTAGGTCTGAGAGAACCAAACTCGGACTAGGCCCAATGTCCCAAACCTGGGACCGGTCGTCGCGTGCGCAAAATCTGCAAGCCCCGCGATGCGGCCGCTGATGGACATTACCGTGACCTCATTCGAATGAACCGCCCCCGGTCAAGGAGGAAAAATCGTTTATGCCGTTGAGTCGATGGATTTGTAGTGCCCTACTCGCCGCCGTGTCGGTCGCGCCGGTCCTGGCAGGAACAAAGGACGCCGCGGACGCAAAAGCCACCCCGGAAGCAACATCTGCAGCGAGCCCCGCAGCGCAGCCGGCAACGGCCGCTGCCAGCCCAACCTTAACCCCGGCTGCGGGAACCAACACCACCGCATTGCTGGGCGTATTAGTGATGAAGGGAGTTCTGACGCCTGCGGAAGCCAAGTCCATCGAGGCAGCTCCCGCGGGGTCCGAGGTTCAGTTGTTGGTGGATGTGCTGACGCGCAAGGGCGTGGTCAGTGCATCCGACCTGGCTGCGGCACCCGCGACGAATGCAACGTCCGCGGCGGCTGAACCTGCCCCTGCAACCGTTGCGGTCGCGGTGGCGGCACCACAACCGACGGCCGCGTCACCTGTAGCCCAGGGCGCGCCCGCACCACCTCCACCCGCAGTTGTTCCGGCGATCGCGCCGGTCCGCTCTTTACCTCTCGACCCTCCCAAGACCGGGGGTTTAGCTGGTCTCAAGCTGGGTCCGGTGACGTTTGCACCCTACGGGTTCATCAAAGCGACTGCTGTCCACGATACCAGCGCCCCCGACGGAGACGACTTTCCGTTTATCGGCCTGTGGTTCAATTCAACTCAGATTCTCAACGCTGGCCCCAACGGCAGCCCCGCTTTCCACATCAAGGCGCGTTCGAGCCGGATCGGAGCCAATTTCGAATGGCCTGACATCTCGCCGAAGCTGACGCTTACGGGCCGCATAGAGGCCGATTTCGAAAATAACTTCAGCGTGGTCGATAACGCTGACGCTTCCTCAATTCGCAACCCTTCACCGCGACTCCGTCTGGGATATGTGCGTCTGGACTATCACTCCAGTGACCGGACAGATTTCTTTTTCCAGGGTGGGCAGGACTGGTCCCTTTTCGGATCGGGTGCCCTTCCCAATATCCTGGAGACTACCTTCCTGGGCGCGTTCTACGGCGACATTTATACGCGCACTCCCCAATTTACTATTGGCTTCTCGCAGTCCCTGGGCACCTCCCCTCGCAGCTTCAAGTTTTCGCCTGCATTTGCCCTCATGATGCCGAGCACAGGCGATATTCTGAAGCTTCAGGACATTCCGTCGCCGTCAAATGGAACAGGTTTCCTGAGCGCTGTCGGCTTGAACAATCAGCTTGGCCAAGGCGAAGACGAAGGCGCCTTCTCCGGCCGTCCTGAGCTCGAAGGCAAGTTGACCCTGCAATTCCAACTGGATCCCGCCCCAGGCGTGGCTCCGGCGCAGGTGTTCGTCAGCGGATTCGAGAGCCGGCGCACCGCCATTACCACCAGCTCCAACGGGCCGGTGCCGCTGGCAACTACATTCACGGAGCCCAATGGCACGGTGGTTCAGGGGGCCACCCCAGTTGCAGAACCGGCTAGCTATCTAGCCGCCTTCCCGAATGGCTTTACCGCTTCGAGCAACATGTACGGCCTGCAGGCGGCCGTGCAACTGCCCACCCGCTGGTTTACTTTGGTAGCCAGCGCCTATCGCGGCGCGGACCTGAGATTCTTCGCCGGCGGCCAATTCAACAGCTACGCAGCCGATATAGCCGGACTAACCAACCCCATAACATTTACCACCACAGACGGCGGTCCCTTTATCACCGACGGCACCAACATTCTGGGTTGCCAGGGGACGTTTAACGCTGTAACCGGAGCCTGCTCCGGGAGTGTTGTCGTTGCGCCGCAAAAGCCGATCCGCTCCTTCGGCGGATTCGTCAACCTGGGCCTCCCGCTTTCCCGCTGGTTTAACGCCAACCCCAACGGGCATAATGCCGGCTGGCAGCTCTTGTTCGACATCGGCAAGGACCAGGCAAACAATCACGATATAAACAATCCCTACTACACCGGCGTGGTGTCGCCGTTGCCGCTGGCGATGGGCAAAATGTTTGCTGCAACCCTGTACTACAGGTTCAACCGGTGGTGCACGTTCGGATTTGAGCAGTCGAACTACGCCACCCGTGTATTTGACCATCTTCCACTCTATGTGATTGGGACTGGCGCGAACGGACTGCCCAAGACTTCCAACGAATGGAAAGATCAGCGTACGGAGTTCGGGCCGGTGTTCACGTTCTAGACCGAGTCTCCCTTCCGGCGGGCCAAACCGGCCTGCCGGGTTGGGGCCGGATGTTTGAAGTGCCCGTGCCGATTGAGGCGCGGACAACAAGTCGGGGGGCGGACTCGGTTCGGGGCAATAGCCCGGAGCCGAGTCTGATCCTCGAAGCCTTGGCGTGCAAGAACTGTTGCGCGGGACGCGGCAAGGGATCACAATGTACCGCATCTGCGAGACCGGCCTCCCGAACTGTCTTCCGGAACCGGGCAAGCAATGGCCGCATCCGCAGGGTTCGGAGGAGTGGGTTCCATGACTATGCGCAGCGGAGCGGCTCTCCTGGCACTTTTTCTGTTGCTGGCTACGTTCGCGAATGCCCTTTCGAAGGACCTGATGCATATCAAGATCCTCGATTCCCAAACGCAAGCGGTGAGCCGCGGCGATAACGGCGTTCCCAGGAATTGCGATCAGGTCAATTTCGATGCGTACTGCCGTTCCAGCACGAACACGCCAATGATCAGTACATTGTTGGTGCAGGAAGGCGATGGACCTCCGTTCCGCATCACCTGCACCATCGAATCGAGATATTCCAAATGCGCGCCCCTGCCCAAAGGCGAGACCTTCGACGCTAGAAGAGTGAAGCACGGCATCAGCGTGTACTACGTCGATGACAAAGGCAAGCTCCGCCAGCAGCTATACACCTGGGTTGGGGGAGAGCCAGCGGCAGCCACGACCGCGAGCTCGACCGTGGCCACGAGTTCGGCCTCAGCTGCGGGCGGGGCATCTTCGACCGCGGCCCCAGCCGCGGCAGGCGCGACTCCGGCGACAGCTGCAAATCCGACTTCGGCGACAGCATCGGCCCCGGCGGCAGCACAGCCGGTGGCCGCTGCCCCGAGCGTAAGCGCAACCCAGGGAACGGTGAAATGCAGCTTCAGCTCGACGCCGCCCGGGGCTGAAGTCACAGTGGATGGACGGTATGTGGGAAGCACGCCGTCAGTTCTGAGCCTGAGCACCGGCAATCACGCGGTGGAAGTGTCGCTGCCCGGCTTTGCGCGCTGGAAGCGGGAACTGACGGTGTCTCCGGGATCGGAATTAACGGTGAACGCAGTTTTGGAGAAAGCGCAGTAGCGCAGCCGCACCTCGCGTGGCGGCCGGCGTGAGCGAAAAGCGTCGAGGTTTTTGTAAGGATCGGCGATGCAGTCCGGCCGGTCCTGATGTTCTGGCAAGGTGGAAGTGCAGTTTCGTTTCAGTGTCTGGTCAGGCTCGAAAGCGACGGGAGCGCCGGTATCGGCGGCGGCGCGAGACGGCTCCTGGCTGCTCAATTCATTTCTGTAAAGGAGAAAAACTGTGGCTACTGCAGATGCTTCATCAAACCCCGGCATTAGTCGGTGGTGGCGTGTGGTCGGCGGAATGTCGATGAATCTGGCGCTGGGGACGTTGTATGCCTGGAGCATATTCGTTGCCCCGCTGGAGAAGGAGTTTGGCTGGAAGCGGGCGCAGACCTCAACCGTGTTCGGCATCGCGGTGGTGGTGTTTGCCCTTTCATTTATCGTGGCTGGAAGGCTGCAAGACAAGTTGGGTCCGTTCAGGATCTCGCTGATTGGCGGCATCCTTGTCAGTCTCGGCTTCTTCCTGTGCTCTTACACACACAGTCTGAACTGGCTGTATGTGTGCTTCGGGGTAATCGGAGGATTGGGCAACGGATTTGGCTACGCCACGCCGATTCCGGTGATGGCGAAGTGGTTCCCCGATAAGCGGGGCTTGGCGGTTGGGCTGGCAGTGGCTGGATACGGCGGCGGCTCGGCCATCTTTGGACCGCTGGCCAACCTTAAGCTCATCCCTGCTTATGGAGTGCACACCACGTTCCAGATCCTGGGCGTGATCTTCCTGGTCATGACCGTATTTGGCGCCTTCCTGCTGAAGAATCCTCCAGCTGGATACAGGCCTGCCGGCTGGAGCCCTGCGCCGGCAGCGAAAGCCGCGGCTACCGCCTACGAGTTCAGCCCCAGCGAAGTGCTGCGCACACCGGCGTTCTACTTCATGTGGGTTGCGTATGCGCTGGGTTCGTTGGCGGGCTTGATGGTCATCAGTCAGCTGGTGCCTTTTGCCAAGAGCATGAAGATACCAGGGGAGGCCTTGCAAACCTTGACCATCTTCGTAGGGGCCATAGGGAATGCTTCAGGCCGCATTTTGTCGGGCTGGTTCTCGGATGCGATCGGCCGTCTGAACGTACTGCGGCTGATGATCGCCGTGTCGATGATCGCTATGCCCGTACTGTACCTGGTCGGCGGCAATGTGGCGCTGCTCTATGTGGTGGTGTTTGTAGTCTACTGGTGCTATGGTACGCAGCTGTCGGTGAATGCTGCGACCGCGTCCGATTTCTGGGGTACCAAGAACGCCGGCATCAACTACGGGATGCTGTTCACCGCGTGGGGCGTGGCCGGCTATTTTGGCGCCAAGATCGGAGGCTCGATGTACGACAAATACCACAACTACCAGATGGCGTTTTATACAGCCGGAGTGCTGGCGGCGGTTGCCCTGCTATGCGAACTGCTGGCCAAACGTCCGCCGATCCCGCAAAGCGCGGCGGCGGGCAGCAAGTTGCCTGTGGCGGCGGCATAGCCTCCGAAATGCAGTTGCAAATCCTGCGGTGGTTGTTTCATCATACAGGGCTTGAAAGACGCTTGAACGGTGCTCGCAGCGCCGGAGCGCCCGCGCCGCAAGACCCATGGTCGGGCGAGGCAAAAGACCAGACGTGGTTCCCGCGCCCACTCGGCATCGCGTGATGGCGCAGCGGCCGGAGGTGAAAGCGCAGCGGGGACAGGTTTGTTCATGAAGTGCAGGACCTTTGACGGACTCCGCCATGGGGTGACGTGGGATGGCGGAGAGCCGCAATGCAGCACAAATTCAGCATATATGAGGGACAAATGATATGGGTACGCTTCCGAAGCAACCACAACAGGTAGTGAGCACGAGCGAGGCTCAGATTGCAGTTCATTGGAGGGAGGAGGAATATTACTATCCCTCTTCGAAATTCATCGGCCAGGCGAATCTGGCCGATCCCGACGTCCTCAACCGGTTCAGCGAAGAGAAATACCCGGAATGCTTCCGGGAATACGCCGATATGTTGAGTTGGGACCAGTATTGGCACACGACGCTCGACACCAGCGATCCGCCCTTCTGGAAGTGGTTTGTGGGCGGAAAGCTGAACGCCTCGTACAACTGTGTGGACCGGCATCAGGCCAAGTACAAGAACAAAGCTGCGATCATCTTTGTTCCCGAGCCGGAGAGCGAAGCGCCTGTGGCGGTGACGTATCGCGAGCTGTACGTTCGCGTGAATGAGTTCGCGGCGCTGCTGCGCGATCATTGCGGCCTGAAGGCAGGCGATCGCGTCACCATTCATATGCCCATGGTTCCCGAGCTGCCGATCAGCATGCTGGCTTGCGCCCGGCTCGGTGTGATTCACTCGGTAGTGTTCGGCGGGTTCAGTGGTGAGGCTTGCGGATTGCGCGCCGCCGACTCCAGCAGCCACGTCCTGATCACGATGGACGGTTATTACCGCAATGGCAAGCTGCTCGACCACAAAGCAGCCGCCGACATTGCGCTGGAGACCGCGAAGAAGGAAGGACACACTTTGGATAAAGTCCTGGTGTGGCGACGCCACCCCGGGCAGAGTGCGACCAGTTCCCCCTTCGTGAAGGGGCGCGATTTCTGGGTGGACGAAGTCCTGCCGAACTACTCGGGAGAAATCGTGCCACCCGTTTCCATGGATGCTGAGGCGCCTCTGTTCCTCATGTACACCAGCGGCAGCACCGGCAAGCCCAAGGGATGCCAGCATCGCACGGGCGGCTACCTGGCCTACGTGACTGGAACTTCCAAGTACATTCAGGACATCCACCCGGAAGATGTGTATTGGTGCATGACCGACATCGGCTGCATCACGGGCCACTCCTATATTGTGTATGGCCCGTTGGCCCTGGCGGCGACGAGTGTGATCTACGAAGGCGTCCCGACCTATCCGGATGCAGGCAGGGTCTGGCGCATCGCGGAGCGGCTGAATGTGAACATCTTCCATACTTCTCCCACGGCGATTCGCATGTTGCGCAAGGCGGGCCACGATGAACCCACCAAATACAACTACCACTTCAAGCACATGACCACGGTAGGAGAACCGATCGAGCCGGAGGTCTGGCGGTGGTACTACGAGACGGTGGGCAAGCGCGAGGCCGTCATCGTGGACACCTGGTGGCAAACCGAAAACGGCGGCTTCCTGTGCAGCACGAAACCAGCGCTGGATCCGATGAAGCCTGGGAGCGCGGGACCGGGGATGCCGGGAATCTTCCCGGAGATCCTGGATGAAATGGGCGAGGTAGTCGCCGCTGGTTCGGGCAGGGCAGGAAATATCTGCATTCGCAATCCCTGGCCGGGCATCATGCAGACGATCTGGGGCGATCGCGAGCGTTTCGTGAACCAGTACTACCGGAAATACTGCAAGAACCCCAACAGTAAGAGATGGCAGGATTGGCCGTATTTTGCGGCTGACGGAGCCGTACTGGCTGTGGACGGGTATTTCCGCATTCTGGGCCGCGTGGATGATGTTATTAACGTCGCTGGTCACCGCTTGGGCACCAAGGAGATCGAGTCCGCGTGCCTGACGGTCGAAGAAGTGGCGGAAGCGGCAGTCGTACCTGTAGTGGACGAGATCAAGGGGCGCGTGCCGGAAGTGTACGTCGCTCTAAAGCCGGGACTGCAGCCCAGCAAGGAGGTCGTGGACAAGGTCAACCGGGCGATCGAAACCATCATCGGCAAGATTGCCCGCCCGAAGCACATCCACATCGTGCCGGATATGCCGAAAACGCGGTCCGGCAAGCTCATGCGCCGCATCCTGGCCTCGATCTCGAATCGGGGAGCCACGGGAGATATCACCACGCTGGCCAACCCGGACGTGGTCGAAAAGGTGCGGGAACTGGTGCAGGGCAAAGAACCGGTGGCCGTCGGTGAAGTTGCCGAGGACATCAAGCAGTTCGGGAAAGAAGACTAGTCGGAGTACGAGACAGGACTAAAGGGGAGCAAATCTCGCGGAAGGGATCGCGGGATTTGCTCCTCTTTCCCTTTCTTAGAACGAGCACAGTTGGGGTGAAGGCCGAAGAATCTGTCGCTGGTCTGTCGTCGCGCCCGCTCAGACCTGTTGGGTCAAACCTGGTTCGGTCAAACCTGGTTCGAAACGTTGGCAGGACGAACGCCAAACATGGAAGGGAGCCCTAATGGGAAACGCCGCAAGGAATTTTGAAATCGCTGAACCCAAGCGGTACCAGGCGGGAACGTCCGCCTGGGACGACATTGCCGCCAGCCGGCAGTTCAAGGATCTGATGGCAACGAAGAAAACCTTCATCGTGCCGGCTTTCATCTTCTTCGTCGTCTATTATTTTGCGCTGCTGGTGCTGGTGGGCTGCGCGCCGCAGTTCATGGACACCAAGGTTGGATTTCTGAATTTGGCCTACCTGTTTGCCCTGTCGCAGTTCTTTGTGGCGTGGATCATCGCTGGGCTTTACGTCAAAGCTGCGAATGGCTTCGACCGTCTCTCCAAAGACATTCTGGAAAAGGCCGAGAACTCCAAAGGGGGCAAGTAGGTCATGAATATCTCACTTGTCATGTTCCTGGTGTTTATCGCGATCACCCTGGTCATTACCTACTGGGCGTCGAAGAGCTCAGCCGGGGCGAGCGCATACTTTGCCGCCAGCCGCCAGATCAAGGGATGGCAAAACGGGATCGCAGTGGCCGGCGACTACATGAGCGCGGCGTCGTTCCTGGGAATCGCGGGCATCATCGCCTTTCAGGGGTATGACGGCTTTATGTTCTCGGTGGGCTGGCTGGTCGCTTATTTGACGGTACTGCTGGTCATTGCCGAACCCCTGCGCAATTTCGGCAAATACACCATGGCCGATGTGCTGGCGTATCGGCTGAAACCGCGGCCTGTACGGGCCATGGCTTCGGTCAGCACGCTGACCGTGAGCACGTTTTACATGATCGCGCAGATGGTGGGTGCGGGCGCACTGGTCAAGCTGCTGCTGGGCGGCATGGTGACCTTTAACCAGGCGGTGACGGGCGTCGGAATTCTGATGATCGTCTACGTGGTCTTTGGCGGAATGCTGGCGACGACGTGGGTGCAGATCGTCAAAGCCATTCTGCTGATGGCAGGGACGATTCTGCTCAGCATTCTGGTGCTGGCACACTTCCACTTCAGCTTGGGAGAGTTCTTCGGAGCGATCGGGCAGGTGACGTATCACGACGCGAAGGGTGCGGTGGTGGTGAAGGACTTCCTGACGCCCGGGCTGCGTTACAAGCCGCCGTACGGGCCGCTGGACCTGATCTCGCTGGGCCTGGCGCTGATCTTCGGTACGGCCGGGCTGCCCCATATTCTGGTGCGGTTCTACACCGTGCCCGATGCGAAGACGGCGCGCCATAGCGTTGTGTGGGCCATGGTGCTGATCGGCAGCTTCTACATCATGACCACGTTCCTGGGATTCGGAGCCGCGACCATCGTTGGCCCGGATTACATCAAGGGGCATGGCGGCACGAACATGAGCGCGCCGCTATTGGCGCAGGCGGTGGCCGGAAATATTTTCTTCGCGTTCATTTCGGCGATCGCGTTTGCCACGATTCTGGCCGTGGTCGCCGGTCTGACGATCAGCGCGACGACTTCGTTCTCGCATGATTTCTGGACCAACGTGATTCACAACGGGGTGGAGCGCAAACCCGGCGAGGAAGTGCTGGTGGCGCGCATCTCGGCGTTCGTGGTGGGTGCGGTGGCGATCGGGATCGCGATTCTGCTGGGGCCAACGGCTAACGTCGCCTTCCTGGTGGCGCTGGCGTTTGCCGTGGCGGCGTCGGCGAACCTGCCCGTGATCGTGCTCTCCATCTTCTGGAAGCGCTTCAACACGGTGGGCGCAGTCGCAGGCCTGGCGGTGGGGCTGATCGCCTCGATCGGACTGATTCTGGTAAGCCCGAGCCTGATGGCGGTTGATCCGCCGACGGTGACGAACACGGCGCGGCACCTGATTCAGGCCAAGGCGTGGTTCCCGCTGGAAAATCCCGGCATTCTGAGCATTCCGCTGGGATTTATCGGCGCGGTTGTCGGAACGCTGATCAGCAGCGAGCCAACCGCAGAGGAGAAGTTCAACGAGCTGCTGGTGCGGTCGAACACCGGTCTGGGCGCGGAAAAAGCGGTAGCGCACTAGCAGCAGGGGTTAGGGATCAGGGGTCAGGGTCAGCACGAAGTCATTCTGCTGGCTCCGGCCCCTTTTCTTCTCTGACCTCTAACGTCGGACCTCGGGCTCTGACCTCTGCCCCCCTAGCCCCTGGCCGCTGATCCTGCTAGATTGAGCTTGCGGGCCCATAGCTCAACGGTTAGAGCAGCAGACTCATAATCTGTTGGTTCCAGGTTCAAATCCTGGTGGGCCCACCAGTTCCTGGCGGGATTGTTCCGTTCGAGGTCCCTCGCAGACTGCGCTCGGGACTTCGCCTGCGGGCTCCCGGCTTCCGCAGCATGGCTCGCCTCTCCACGGACTTGGTGGCGCGGTTTTAAGTCACGCCGCATGGACTCCGGTTTCGCGGTTCCAGGGTACGCGACGTGCGGATTACTACTGTGTTACTGCGCT
>CAYOUY010000299.1:0-1867 GCA_964407245.1 uncultured Acidobacteriaceae bacterium | reverse complement strand
GGCCGTTGGCTTTCGAGCGGAGCTCGAAACGTGAAACTTGAAACGTGAAACTGGTTCTCGCGTTCGTCCCGCCACCCTGGCCGATCTTCCCGCTTTGCTGGCGCTCGAGGCCAGTTCCGCCACAGCCGCACACTGGAGCGAAGCCGAATATCGGTCTCTGTTGGTCGAGACCGCCGGCGTGATCCTGGTGATTGGCGAAGACTCCGTGCAAGGCTTTATCGTCGGACGAGACCTTGGTCCGGAATGGGAAATCGAGAACATCGTGGTCGCCGGCCCGATGCAACGCCGAGGTCTGGCCACGCAACTGGTACAAGAATTGCTTAACCTGGCTGGCGACCGAGGCGCGCAGGCGCTGTATCTCGAAGTCCGTGAATCGAATAGAGCGGCCCGCAGCCTGTATTCCAAAATGGGATTTACCGAGACCGGCCGCCGCAAGGCCTATTACGGCAGTCCCGAAGAAGACGCCGTGCGGTACAGAAAATTGTTTCCACGGTAACCGGGAAAGCTGTTGAAGGCGGAAAAAGGCTGTGATAGCGTGAGGTTGTCAAGCCGGGTTGGAGGTCCACTGAATGTCCACTCAGGTCCGTGACCACCTCATGGCTCATCATGAGGAGTTTCGCCGGTTAGTTGTAGAACACACTCAATATTCACAGAAGCTCGATTCGCTGACGCAGAAACGCTTCCTCTCGGAAGATGAGAAGCTCGAGGAAGTGCGTCTGAAGAAGCTGAAGCTGCGGCTCAAGGATCAGATGGAACTGATCGAGCGGCAGTTCAAGCAGAATCACCAGGTCGCTTAATTTTCACCAAATATTCACGGCTTTTGCCGTAACAGGGAATCCCTGTACCTCGTTCGCCCTTCTTTCCCGTCATCTCTTGCGAACCCCGATATAATCGAAGCTACTCACCATGGTCCGTGATGGCTTCTATTACGCGCTGGGACTGATCGTAGTGGCCGCGCTGGTGGCGTGGCTGGCCGGTCCGGCCTATGCCCTTTTGCCGCTGATTCTGGCGGCATTCTTTCTGTGGTTCTTCCGCGATCCCGAGCGTGCGATACCGGCCGCAGCCGGTGTTGTGGTGTCGCCAGCGGATGGAAAGGTGACCGACGTTTCGACGGTTGCAGTGAATGGCCGGCCGCGGACCCGTATCAGTATCTTTCTCAGCGTCTTCGATGTGCATGTGAACCGCTCGCCGGTTGCCGGTGTTATCACCAATATCGACTATCGGCACGGCCGATTTCGCAACGCCCTCAGCGCCGCATCAGCGATCGAGAACGAGCAGAACATTGTGACCGTCGAGGGCGATGGCCACGCCGTGGTCTTCAAGCAGATCGCTGGAGTGCTGGCCCGCCGCATCGTTTTCACCAAGAAGCTGGGAGATCGCGTGGCGCGCGGCGAGCGCGTTGGGCTGATCAAGTTCGGTTCGCGGACGGATGTTTTGCTGGACCGCGCTGCCGACGTTCGCGTAGCCGTCGGAGACCGGGTTCGCGGAGGCGCCAGCGTACTGGCGTATCTGCCGCCCGACGAGCCCGCCGGCGCGGGCGCCAGTGTGCGCAGTGCAAAGGAGGTGCGATGAGCGACGAGCAACTCCAGCTTCCGGTTGACCCGAAGTTCCGGCGGCGCCGGCTGCGCAGGCGTATCTATCTGCTGCCCTCGTTGTTCACCATGGGCAATATTCTGCTGGGGTATTACGCTATCGCGCAAACCTTGCAGGGAACGGCCACCGAGTTTTGGCACTTCGACAACGCCGCCAAGGCCATTGGATGGGCCATTTTCCTTGACATGCTGGACGGCCGCCTGGCGCGGATGACGCAGACCACCAGCGATTTCGGCCGCGAGCTCGACTCCCTGGCCGACGTCATCAGCTTCGG
>CAYOUY010000298.1:0-3832 GCA_964407245.1 uncultured Acidobacteriaceae bacterium | reverse complement strand
CGGAACAGCGGATGCGGCTCGAGCGGCTTCGACTTGAACTCAGGATGGAACTGGCATCCGATGAAGTGCGGGTGATCCGGCAACTCCACCATCTCGACATAGGTTCCATCCGGCGTGGAACCGGAGATGCGCAGGCCCGCGGCGGTCATGGGCTCTTCATATTCGCGATTGAACTCATAGCGATGCCGGTGACGCTCGCTGATCTCCGTCGCGCCGTAGATTCGATGGGCCAGCGTACCCGGCTCGATCTTGCACGTCCACGCGCCCAGCCGCATCGTCCCGCCCAGTTCTTCGACACCGCGCAATTCTCGCAACTTGTAAATCACGCGATGCGGTGTGGCCGGATCGAACTCGCTGGAATTGGCGTCCTCCAATCCAACCACGTTGCGCGCAAACTCGACGCAGGCCGTCTGCATGCCGAGGCAGATGCCAAAATAGGGCACCTTCTTTTCGCGCGCGTAGCGAATGGCAACCAGCATGCCTTCGATGCCGCGCTTGCCGAACCCGCCGGGAACGAGGATTCCGTCGTAGTCTCCGAGCTGCGCTTCGATGCTCTTGTCGTCGGCGCCCTCGAGGCCTTCGGCTTCAATCCAATTGATTTCGAGCTTCAGGTTGTGCGCCAGCGCGCCGTGAACCAGGGCTTCCTTCAGCGACTTGTACGAATCCTCGTACTCGACGTACTTGCCAACGATGCCGATCGTGACCGTATCTTTCGGGTTGTAGACGCGGTGCACAATGTCTTCCCACTTCGACAGATCGCGATCCTTCGCCTCGATATGCAGATACTTGAGCACCAGCGTATCCACGCCTTCGTTGGCGAACACGAGCGGCACTTCATAGACCGAAGCCACGTCTTTCGCCGTAATGACCGCTTCTTCTTCGACGTTGCAGAACAGCGCAATCTTCGATTTGATTTCCTTCGCCAGAAATCGGTCGGTGCGACAGAGCAGAATGTCCGGCTGAATTCCGATGCTGAGCAGTTCCTTCACCGAGTGCTGCGTGGGCTTGGTCTTCACCTCCTGCGCGGCGGCGATGAACGGCACCAGCGTCACATGTACAAACAGCGTGTGCTCGCGGCCCAGTTCCTGCCGCATCTGGCGAATGGCTTCCATGAAGGGCAGCGATTCGATGTCGCCGACCGTGCCGCCGATCTCGACAATCACCAGGTCGACGTCCTGCGCGACCTTCTTCATGGCCGCCTTGATTTCATTCGTAACGTGGGGAATCACCTGCACGGTTTTGCCGAGATAGTCGCCGCGCCGCTCCTTGGCGATGATTTGCTCGTAGATACGGCCCGTGGTCCAGTTGTTGTCGCGAGAAAGTTTGGCGTGGGTGAAGCGCTCGTAGTGGCCGAGATCGAGGTCAGTCTCGGCACCGTCGTCGGTCACGAAAACTTCGCCGTGCTGAAACGGCGACATCGTTCCCGGATCGACGTTCAGATACGGATCGAACTTCATCAGGTTGACTTTCATCCCGCGGCTCTCGAGCAGGCATCCGATCGAAGCCGCGGCCAGTCCCTTGCCGAGTGAAGACACAACTCCGCCCGTTACAAAGATGTACTTCGCTGGCATCTCTTCCTCGCTTTAAATTGTGATTGGAAAATTGTGCAGGTGGCGTGCACGATCAATTATGGCAGAAATAGTTGTGGAAGACACGAAAGAAATGTGTGCGGAGTCACCTCGTTGACTATCTGCGCGCGGTCGGCGAGAATAATCAGGGCTGCCGGGACGAGTCGGCGGTGTTCCCTAACAATCTCTCCTCAAGTGGGCCTGTGGCGCAGCTGGGAGCGCGCCCCGGCGGTGCCGGGGAGGTCGTCGGTTCGAGTTGGTTGTTGGTAAAGTGGGCCTGTGGCGCAGCTGGGAGCGCGCTTCCATGGCATGGAAGAGGTCGTCGGTTCGATCCCGACCAGGTCCACCAGAACTTCATGTTCTTCCTCTACATCCTCCAAAGCCAGAGTTCTGGGAAATTCTACATCGGTTCTGCTCGAAATCCATCGGATCGGTTGACCGAACACAATCGAGGGCAGACTAAGTCAACTCGAGGCCGCGGGCTTGGCGGCTGGTGTACCAGGAAGAATTCATAGACTCATCGGAGGCATTGCGCCGCGAGCGGCAGCTCAAGCGTTGGAAATCTCATCGCTCGATTCAGGAACTGATTGACAATTCCGAACTGCGCCGTTGAGCGCGCCCCGGCGTAGCCGGGGAGGTCGTCGGTTCGGTCCCGACCAGGTCCACCATCACTCATCGAGAAACGCATCCCCGATTACAGACACCGCGGGGGCCCGCCGGATGCTACGCTGATGGCGTGAAACACGCACCAGAATGGCCGCGCCGCTCCGTTCGCCTGACCGCCTGCGGCGTAATTCTCTTCTGCACCGCCCTTCAGGCATCCGCCGCGAGTTGGACGGTTCGTTCCCAGCCTGCACGCCTGCTCAACGGCGCTCCGGTAGTGTTTCAGGTGAAATTTCCGGCGAAGCTCGATGCGCTGACTGCCAGCTGGCTCGGCCATCAGCTCATCTTCAGCTACGACGCTTCCACGAAAACCTGGTTCGCTCTCGCGGGTGTGAGCCTGGAAACCACACCCGGCAAATATGCGCTCGAACTGACCGGAGAGCGGGCGGACAACCATACTCCTGTCAGCTTTTCACGCACGTTCGCCGTGGCAGCGGCGAAATATCCGCGGATCAAAGTTGAGCTGAGTGTTGAGAAGAAATTCACCGAGCCCACGCCCGAGCAGCAGGAGCAAATCGCGGAAGGACAGAAGATCAAACAGGATTACCTGAATCGCGTGACGCCCGACCGGGAGTGGTCGGGCAGGTTCGACGCGCCTGCCGAGGCTGACATATCAGACGTCTTTGGTTCGCAGCGAATTTTTAACGGCGTCGCGCAAAGCCCGCACCTGGGGCTCGATTTCCGCGTCCCCGCCGGCACGCCCGTCGCCGCGATGAATAGCGGCACGGTGCTGCTGGCGCGTCCGCTGTATTTTGAAGGCAACTTCGTCGTACTCGACCACGGCCAGGGACTGCTTACCCTTTATTTGCACTTGTCGGAGTTCAAGGTGAAGGAAGGCGATGTGGTGAAACGCGGCGACATTATCGGACTGAGCGGAGGCACGGGACGCGCGACCGGTCCGCACCTTCACGTCGCGGTGCGCTGGCAGGGGACTTACCTCGATCCCGCACGGCTGATGCAACTGGCGCTGCCTTGATCCGCCGCGTGGCAAGAGAACTCCACACTTCTCACACCGCCAATTTTCCCCGCGGAATCTCCTTGGCCCGTCCGCGCAGAGTTTCCTGTAACAGATCCTTGAGTTCGAGATTGCGAATGAGCCGGTGCAGGTAGTTGGGATGCACGCCTAGAATCGTTGCCGCCTCCACGTAGTTGCCCTGCGTCTGCTCGACGGCGTTCAAGATCAGCTGCTTTTTCAGTTCCTTCACGCTGGCGTGATACTTGCCTTCCGTCATTTCCTCGGCCGGGGCGTGCTCCAGCAGCGACTCCGGCAAGTCCTCCGGCAGTAGGGTGTCTGATGATCCCAGCACGAGTGCGCGCTCGATGGCATTTTCGAGTTCGCGCACATTGCCGGGCCAGTCGTAGTTCACCAGTGCGGCCATGGCCTCGCGCGACACCGGTTTCGCCTTCACCTTGCAGCGCTTGGCATATTTCTGCACAAAATGCCGCGTCAGCAGCGGAATGTCTTCCTTGCGCTCGCGCAATGCAGGCATGGTGAGCTTTACCACTGCCAGCCGGTAATACAGATCCTGGCGAAACTCGCCCTTGCGCACGGCCTCGTTCAAATTGCGGTTGGTGGCCGCGATCAGGCGGATATCCACCTG
>CAYOUY010000297.1:0-13369 GCA_964407245.1 uncultured Acidobacteriaceae bacterium | reverse complement strand
CGGCGCGATTTCTTGAACGGCTGTGCTCTGACCGCTGGGGCTTCGCTCGCTCCGGCGAACCCCGAATGGTTGAGGCTGATGCTTGCGGCCGAAACTGCTCCCGAACGAGATCCGAACTACTACCCTCCCGCGAAAACCGGCCTGCGCGGCAGCCACGATGGATCCTGGGAAGTAGCGCATGCCTTGCGCGACGGGCAGACTTGGCCGGACCCCACTGACGACAAGGAATCCTACGACCTTGTCGTCGTGGGCGGCGGCATCAGTGGCCTGGCGTCCGCATACTTCTTCCGCAAGTTCGCCGGAGCGCAGTCCAAGATTCTGATTCTCGACAACCACGACGATTTTGGCGGCCATGCAAAACGCAACGAATTCAGGGCTGGAGACAGGCTACTTCTCGGTTATGGCGGCACGCAGTCTCTCGAGGCGCCGCATCATTACAGCAAGGAAGCGTTTGGATTACTGCAAGAACTGGGAATCGACGTGGACCGCTTCTTCAAGTACTTCGACCAGAAGCTGTACAAGTCGATGAACTTGAAACGAGCGACATTTTTTGACAGAGAAACCTTTGGCAGCGACGTGCTGTTGCCGGGTTTTGGCACGCACTATCTGGGGCTGGAATACTCTCCCGAGATTCTCGCCAAGATCCCGATTGCCGAGCCTGCCCGCCAGGATCTGTCGCGACTGCAGACAACTACCGAGGACTACTTGTCAGGCCTCAGCGCTGAAGAGAAGCGCCGCAAGCTGATCAAGACGAGCTATAAGGACTACCTGCTGCAATACGTGAAGGTCCATCCCGACGTCATCAAGATTTTCCAGACTGCACCTCACGGCTTATATGGCGTAGGGATCGATGCGGTCTCAGCGTGGGACTGCTTAGAGATGGACTATCCGGGATTCAAGGGAATTAACTTGCAAAGCAGTGAAGACAGCCCGGAACAGGCCGAGCCCTACATCTTCCACTTCCCGGACGGGAACGCGTCGGTGGCGCGTCTACTGGTTCGCTCACTTGTGCCGGGCTCGGCGCCGGGAAGCACCATGGAAGACATTGTCACCTCACGCATGAACTATGCGCGATTGGACAACCCGGACTCGACAGTCCGGATTCGTCTGAACAGCACAGTGGTTCGGGCGAAGCATCTCGGTGATCCGCAAAGCGCAAGCGAAGTGGAAGTCACTTATGTCCGTGGCGGGAAGGCACACAAGGTCAAGGCCGCTCATTGCGTCTTGGCTTGTTACAACATGGTGATTCCCTATCTGTGCCCGGAGATGTCCGAAAAGCAAAAAGAGGCACTGGCCTACGCAGTCAAGATTCCCCTGGTCTACACGAACGTGCAGGTCAGGAACTGGGAATCTTTCCGGAAATTGGGGCTGACCTCGATCTACTCGCCGGGCAGCTACTTCAACGGAGCAACGCTGGATTTCCCGGTTTCCATCGGCGACTATCATTTCCCCAGCAAACCGGAAGAGCCCTGCCTGTTACATCTCTTGCGCACCCCCTGTAAGCCCGGCCTGCCGGCAAAGGACCAATATCGAGCCGGGCGTTACGAGCTCCTGAGCACGCCATTCGATGTCTTCGAACGGAACATCCGCGACCAACTCGGACGCATGCTTGCTGGTGGTGGATTTGACTCTGCTCGCGACATCCAGGCTATCACCGTCAACCGCTGGCCGCATGGGTACGCCTACGAGTACAACCCGCTCTTCGAACCGCTGGACCGTCCGGACTCCGAGCGGCCCTGTGTGATGGGCCGGCAGCCATTCGGACGCATTCACATCGCCAACTCTGATGCCGACGGCCATGCCTACACCAACATTGCAATTGATCAGGGCTATCGCGCTGTACGCGAGATTACTTCAGAGGGAAAGCACGAGGCTGCGACTAAGGGCGCCTGATCCATTTGCGTCGGCCCACGAGGCCAAGGCACACCGTTCGGGAAGTCAGCCGTAAATCCACAGGTCTATGCTGAACAGGAGCAGCGATGAACGAACGTCGCCCAACTCGTAGAGAATTCCTGGGCCTGGCCGGCGTCGGCATGGCTGGTCTTGCTGGCGGTGGTCCTCTTGGCACAACCGCATTCGGTGACACGCAAAGTGCCAACACAGATCCGCGCCATGCCGATCTGGTTGTATTCAACGCCGGGGTCTATACGGTCGATCCTCAAATGCCAAAGGCGGAGGCGTTCGCTGCGAAGGGCTCGCGGTTCGTCTTTGTAGGGAGTTCGGCGGACGCCAAAGCCTTCATTGGCAAGGGGACTCAGACGTTCGACGCGAAGCAGATGACAATCGTGCCGGGTTTCATCGATTGCCACAATCATGCTGGCGGCAATGTCCTGCTCTACGAAGTGATCGTCGGCAACCCCTATGAGGTCGAGTTTGTCACCATCGCCAGCATCATCGAGAAGCTCCGTGCCAAGGCGCAGAAGACTCCTGCCGGCTTCTGGGTGGAGGGATATTTCTTCGACGACACGAAGGTGAAAGACAACCGCCAGCTTAATGTGCACGATCTCGACCA
Source organism: uncultured Acidobacteriaceae bacterium (assembly GCA_964407245.1). Lineage (GTDB taxonomy): Bacteria > Acidobacteriota > Terriglobia > Terriglobales > Acidobacteriaceae > Sulfotelmatobacter. Next base: position 10,857 of record CAYOUY010000297.1, on the reverse strand, counting down.
AGTCTCAAGGGATCATCCCGTATGTGTCCATCATCGGGGCGGCCACACGTCCTTCTATAACAGTAAGGCGCTGGAGCTGGCCGGAATCGACAAGCAGACTCCCAATCGCATGGCCGGAACTTACGATCATGACGAAAACGGAGAACTCAACGGGCGAGTTACCGACCAGGCGCGAGACGCGTTCGCCAACGTTGGCAGGCGCGAGGCGTTTACACCGGAGCAGAAAGAACAGCGCGATCGTGATGGGCTGGCATACATCTCGAAACAGTTTGTCCGCTATGGCCTGACTAGTGTTCACCACGAAGAAGGGAATTTGTTTGCACTGCAGCAGGTCCGTTCACGCAGTGAACTATTGCACCGGGTGGGTTTTGAGACCAGCGGGGAAACTTTAGAGGCAATGATTAAGAATGGGATTTGTACCGGCTTTGGAGACGAATGGATTCGCTTCGGCGCTACCTCGGAGCACACCGCTGATGGCTCATTTTCCGAGCGTACTATGGCCCTGAGCCAACCCTACGCCGGCACCAATCCTCCTTACAGCGGAAACATCACCGAGACGCAGGATGACCTCAACGCCTGGGTAGAGCGCGTTCAGCGAGCGCGCATTCAGCCCAATTGCCATGCGAATGGCGATGTCGCCATCGACATGGTGCTCACCGCATATGAGCGCGCGCAGCTGATCGCGCCACGGCCCGACGTGCGTCCCAAGATCACTCATTGCACGTTAATCAACGATGATCTTCTGCGCCGGATCAAGGCCCTGGGCGCAGTTCCCGCCCCCTTCACCACGTATGCGTACTACAACACCGACAAGTTCCACTTTTATGGGGAAGAACGCATGAAGCATTGCATGGCATACCGTTCGTTCTTCGACAACGGAATTCGAGTGGCAGCCGGTTCGGACTTCAGTCCCGGGCCATTCGCACCGCTAATGGGAATTCAAGGGATGGTGACGCGTACCGGCTGGAATGGCGAAACCTGGGGAGCGAACCAGCGAATCAGCGTAGACGAAGCCCTGCAGGTGAACACTATTAACGGTGCCTACAACTCGCACGAGGAAATGATCAAAGGATCGATCACCCCAGGCAAGCTGGCGGACTTCGTTGTCCTGGCTGACGACCCTCACAGCGTGGACAAGGAGAAAATCAAAGACATCGAGATCGTGCTCACTGCCACCGGCGGTTCAACCGTTTATCAGAGGTGACTGGTTGGGGTGCCGTCGCATGCCATTTCTTAGGGCGACGAGTTGCCAACGGCATTCGCAGAAGTCGGTCTTAGCAAATTGCCCTTCTACGCTCGCATTCCCGTCATTTTGGTTCTCGACACCAGGGCCTAAGCAGGAGAAAAGGTTTCCTCAATTGTGGAGAGCGGCGCGCCAAAAGATGTAAAAGTGTTGGGAATTCGGCGTTAGCGAGGCGACTGCACGCGCTCAAGCTGGAACCACACCCTCAGTCGTGGGAAGTGCCGGGCGAGACACGGTGGGCAGGTGTACGGAAAATTTCGATCCTTCACCGGGCGCGCTTTCTACAGTGATGGTGCCTCCGTGACGTTCCACGATCCAGCGCGCGATCGCAAGCCCTAACCCGGCCCCACTTACGGCGCGTCCGCGCGCTTTGTCGATGCGGTAAAAGCGCTCGAAGACCTTCGGTTGTTCCTCCGCGGAAATTCCCGGGCCCGTATCGCTGACACTCACCGTCACGTCCGCCTGGTGATCTTCCAACGCGACGTTGATGCGCCCGGGCATGGGTGTGTATTTGACGGCGTTGTCGAGCAGGATGGTGAGCACGCGGCGCAACGCTGCTTCATCGGCCATGACCCAGGCCTGACGGTCGCCGCCGGCTGCCGAGGTGAGTTGATGGCCGGCGCTCGACACCAGTGGCTGCCATCCGGTGACGAAGCCGTGCACGAAGCCTCCCAGTTCGATGGCTTGCAATTGAAGGAATTCCTTGCCAGAGTCGGCGCGGGCCAGCGCCAGCAAATCCTCGATCAGGACTGAAGCCCGTTCGGTTTCTTTCAGTATGTGCTGGAGAGCTTCCCGGTATGCGTCAGGGTCCCGTTCCCGGCGCAGCGCGATTTCGGCCTCGGTGCGCATCAGCGAAATGGGAGTGCGCAGCTCGTGCGAAGCGTCGCCGGTAAACTGCGTGATTCGCAGGAACGCTTTTTCGATGCGCTCCAGCATTTCGTTCAAGGTGTCGGAGAGGCGCTGCAGTTCGTCTCCCGTGTCGAGCTTTTGCAGTCTGCTGCTGAGGTTTTGACCGCTGATGGTGCGCGCGGTGCGGGTTAATGCGTCCACCGGAGCGAGGGCGTGCCGGCTCAGCGTGTAGCCTCCAATCCCTGAAATCAGCAGCACGATTGGAGCTGATAGCAGAAGATAGTTTCGAAAGGCCTCCAGGGTCTCGTAGGTGTCTTTCGTCGAGGCGCCCATGGCGATGATGAAGGTCAGGCCATGAGTCGTGACGCTTGAGCGGTAAAAGCGGAGCCCCCTTCGGCCGATGCGCTGATCTTCAAGCGCGGGCGAGGTCGGTAAAACAACGACAGCCGACCCATAACCGTTGTTCTTGAGAAAGTCGGAAATATATACGGGTTCGCCGGCGGAAGTGGCAATGGCCAGATACTCGCCCGCATGCTCCTGCACGTAGGCTTCGGTGACTTCCTCGCGAAACTTCGGGACATTGGCGTTTTTCTTCTGCGCTACAAGAAAACTGCGCAAGTCCTCCGTCTGGTCGCGCAGGCTGTCGTCGACAATGCTGACCAGATGGTGCCGCAGAAGCAGCCACATTCCTGTGCCGAACGCGAACTGAGCCAGTGCAAAAATCGACAGATACCAGAGGGTGAGGCGCAAGCCGATGGAAAGCCGCATCATGATTGGGCTGCCTCACGAATCACATAACCCAGTCCGCGCACAGTGTGAATCAGTTTGGGCGCTCCCGGTTTGTCCACCTTGCTGCGCAGCAAATGCATGAAGGCGTCGAGCGTGTTCTCTTCGATGTCGGCGTCGAAGCCCCACACCGCCTCGATCAACGCCCGGCGCTCCGCTACTTTGCCGGCACGATACATGAGCCGTTCGAGCAGGTTGTATTCGGTGCGGGTCAGGGCGATGTTGCGCCCGGCCCTTGATACTTCGCGGCTGGAAGGATCAAGCGTAAGGTCGGAGACTTGCAGTTTGGGGTTCTGCAATTGATGTGCGCGGCGCTGGACGGCGCGCAGGCGGGCCAGAAGTTCGCTGAACGAGAAGGGCTTGGTGAGATAGTCGTCCGCCCCCAGATCCAGGCCACGCACGACGTCCGGTACGGAATCCTTGGCAGTCAGCATGAGCACGGGCGTCGTTACGCGAGCGGACCGCAACCGTTGCAGCATCTGATAGCCGTCCACCTTCGGCATCATGATGTCGAGGATGACCACATCAAAGGAATACGTCTGCGCCAGATACAGCCCCTCCGCGCCATCCGTGGCGCACGTAACCGCATGCCCTTCTTCGCCGAGTCCGCGGCGGAGAAGTTCCAGCATCCGTCCTTCATCTTCTACGACAAGCAGGTTCAAGTGTGTAACCCGGATAGCGATGATCGGCTTACTTCCTGAAGATTAGCTGAAAATCCCTGCTCTGGCGAACCTGAAAAAAGATTCACGCAAGATTCAACGTGCTTTTACAAACGCGGTCTACCATTCCGGTTTTCTAAGGTTTTAAGGGAGCACCACCATGAACCCTCGCCATCGTCGTGTCCGCTTACTTGTGTCGAGAACATTGACGCTGCTGATGTTGTGCACCCTGTCCGCAACCATCGCGCTGGGGCAGCGTGGCACAGGTGTTGTGAATGGCCGTGCAGTGGATCGTCAAGGGGCGGTTCTGCCCGGCGCGCGCGTCAAATTGGATCCGGGGGAGATCACGGGCGCTACCAATGCCCAGGGAGAGTTCACCCTTATTGGCATCGCGCCGGGCGACTACACCATTACGATCTCGTACGTCGGATTTGTGACTTTCAGCGCCCCGGTGAAAGTTGTGGCCGGCCAAACCACCCGTGTGGACGCTCAGTTGAAAGTTGCCGCCAAGGCCGAGGAAATTAATGTCATCGCCGATGCGCAGGGACAAGCCGAGGCCATCCAGGAGCAGCGGGTCTCCGACAATATTCTCGACGTGATGCCGGAAGGCGTGATCCAGAGCCTTCCCAACGAAAACATCGCGGACGTCGTGGGCCGCATGCCCGGCATCAGTCTGGAGCGCGACGAAGGCGAAGGGAAGTACGTGCAGGTCCGCGGCACCGAACCGCGGCTGAACAATACGACGGTCGATGGAGTGGAAATTCCAGCCCCGGAAGATAATGTGCGCCAGTTCAAGTTGGATACCATCCCTGCCGACATCGTCGGCTCGGTCGAAGTCAACAAGACTTTGTCCGCGAGTCAGGATGCAGATGCCATCGGCGGCACGGTCAACCTTGTAACGAAGAAGGCCGGGGATTTGCCGACTCTGAAATTTGAGGGTATTGGCGGCTGGACGCCGATCCAAGGCGATCGTTACATCGGACTGATCAGCGGCACCATTGGGCAACGGTTCGGCAAGGACCACCGGTTCGGCGCGCTATTCTCCGGCAGCTACGATTACAACGGACGCGGCATCGACGACATCGAGCCACAGCCCGATGTCAACTGGGCGATCCCCGTTTACGACAGCATGGATATCAGAGAATATCGCTATCAGCGCAAGCGCTACGGATTCGGCGGAACGCTGGACTACAAGCTAAAGGATCCAGCTTCGGGTCTCTTCGTCCATTATTTCGACTCCGACTTCAAAGATTACGGCGACAAATGGGTATATACCCTCAACGACGATGTTAGCCTTCCCTCGCAGGGTCCACTCACAATCACCCCAGACATACCAAAGTTCAAGACGTCCAGCCGGCTGCCGGATTACGGAATTATTATGGCGGCTTTGGGCGGGAAGCACGTTTTCCAAAGTTCCTGGTTGAGCTGGGAGGTTTCTGCAGCCCGCTCACGCCAACTGGCGGCCGCAGGCAACCCGGGCGCAACGTTCAAGGCGCTCGCAAACAACGACCTTGAGCAACTCCCCCTGACGGGAACATGCTACTTTGCCCCGAACCTGACCACCGACTTTCATCTGCCTCAATGGAACCCCGGCTGCCTTGCTCCTAATTCTCAAATTTACAATCCCGCAAACTACTACTTAGCCGAGTACGATGGCACGCAGGGCCTCACGTCACAAGTCAATCTGCAGGGTGCCATCTCCTATGCGCGCAATTACCACCTAGGCTCGCACTTCTCGACCATCGAATTCGGTACGAAGCTGCGTAACGCACATAAGGGACAGAACGCATACTCGCCGACCTACGACATCTCCAATTGTGTGGACTCGAACGGAGTGCTGGTACCCGGCTTTTCCGGCTGCACGATGTCCAGCTTTCTCAGAACCTTTACTAATCCTCATTACTACTTCAATGCCTACAACCTCGGTCCAGTCACCAGCTACAACACCATTGTTAACAACTTCCAGAATACTGTGAATGGTGTGCCATTTCTCTCGCTGGACGAACCCGCTACATTGTTCGGCTCTGTGCTTTCCAATTTCGATTACACCGAACGCGTCTCTTCGGCGTACGCAATGAATACGATCGAATTCGGCAGATTCCGCCTGCAGACCGGTTTGCGGATTGAAGCCACGCAGTTGAATATCCTTGGTTTCTCGACCACCAATAACTCCTCCAGTAGCGCCGAAACCGTCGTTCCTGAGCCGGCCCAGTCCTGGTATTGGGATCCATTGCCCAGCATCCAGTTAAAGTACCACCTCACTGATAACGACGATATTCGTGCGGTTTACGCGCGGGCGCTTTCACGCCCCAATCCCTACGACTTGGTACCGTACGTAACAGTCGATCAAAGCACGAACCCGGAGACGGTCAACATTGGCAATCCGAGTTTAAAACCGACCCATGCGAATGATTTCGATCTGCTCTACGAGCGCTACCTCAAGCCGTATGGTGAGATTCAGGCAGGTCTTTACTACAAGCAGATGAGCCAACCGATTTACTACATCGCTGATCTGGACTACCAGGGCACTCAGTATCCACAGTACGTCGGAGACACATTTTCTTACATCATCAACGGAAGCAACGCGAAGCTGTACGGTGTAGAGTTCGCTTATATTCAGCACCTCGGTTTCCTGCCGGGTGCATTAAGTGGATTTGGCATCTCAGCGAACTTCAGCAAGACAGCGTCCAATGCCGGCACATTGCCGCTTCGGCCGGACACTCCCGCGCTGCAGCGTCAGACTCCCACGATGTGGAACCTTAGCCCGACATATGATAAGGGACGCTTTTCGGCTCGTCTGGGTGCGACTTACAACAGCGCGAGCATCTACCAATACCAGTACAACACCGAGATTGATACGGCAGGTCTCGGGCCAAAAGGACCGGCCGGCGACAATTACCTCTATAGCCATCTCCAAGTCGATGCGCAGGCCAGCTTCCGTGTCCAGAGGACGCTCACCGTGCTGTGGCAGGGCCTAAACCTGACGAACGAGGTGTTCGGCTTTTACAACGGCAGCCCGTGGTACTTGACCCAGCGCGAATACTACGATCGGACGTTCTCCTTCGGCCTGCGCTGGGAGCCTCGCCGCGCCGACTGACAGGCCGATTTGGAGGTCTCCTCGCTTCAGAAGACCTTCAGGTTCGGCGTTTACTATCCCGGTTGTTATACGAATACTGCTTTGCCATCGACGAATTCACCAATAAGAGGAGAAGAATGTTGAACGGCCTTCGTGTTGCCTCCCGGAGATTCTCAATCATCACTTTGGCTTTAGTCTTTACTGTCAAATTTGCCGCACTGCCTGCCGCCGCGCAGGGCTACTCAGTGCTCAAGAAAATCCCCATTCCCGGTCAGGGAAGTTGGGATTATCTCACCGTGGATGAATCCGCGCGTCGGCTGTACGTCTCCCACGGAATGCAGGTGGAGGTGATTGACGTGGACTCGCTCACAGTCGTCGGCAGCATCCCAAAAACTCCGGGCGTACACGGAATCGCGATCGCGCCCGAATCTAGCCGCGGATTCGTCAGCGACGGCCAGGCCGATTCGGTCACGATCTTCGATCTGAACACCCTGAAGCCGATCGCTGATGTGCCCGCTGGCAAGAAGCCCGATGCCATCATCTACGATCCCTCAACGGCACGAATCTTTGCCTTCAACGGCGGGAGTAACAGCGCCACCGCCATCGATGCCGCCACCGGGAAAGTCGCGGGCACGGTGGAGTTGGGCGGTGGCCCGGAATTCGCAGCCGCCGACGGCAAGGGAACGGTCTTCAACAATCTTGAGGATGAAAGCCTGGTACTCAAGATCAATGCCAAGGCTCTCAAGGTCGAGGAGCGCTGGCCGACCGCTCCGTGTGCTTCCCCCAGCAGCATGGCGATGGACCGGGTGAACCGGCGCCTCTTCATTGGCTGCCGCAGCAAGGTCATGGCTGTGATGAATGCCGACACTGGCAAAGTCATCACCACGCTGCCGATCGGTGATCATGTGGATGCAACGGTGTTCGATCCGGAGGCGAAGCTGATTTTCAACTCCAACGGGGAAGGCACGGTTTCCGTAATCCGCCAGGAGAACCCGGACAAGTATTCAGTTGCGGAGACAGTGAAGACTTTGCCGCGCGCCAAGACCATGGCGCTGGATGCAAAGACACACCGGTTGTTCCTCTCCACAGCAGAGGCCGGGCAGTTCGAGGTGCTAGTGGTCGGAAAATAGCCGTCGAATGCAGCACGGGCGTGCAGTCAAACCTTTTACTCGCGGGTAGTCCCGAGACGCTCGTTGTATTCGAAGATTTTGGTTAACTGGTGGATGATTTTGTCCATGAAGGTTTGAGGCTTGGACTCGGATACCTCAGCACTTCGGGTTTGGGTGTTCACAGTTGGATCGAGAGCAGGTTTGGCGCCAGCCGCCATAGTCGGTTCCCTTCTAAGGCAAATTTGACACAGTGATAGGGCCGCGGCTCGTGCTTGCCTCGCCCATTCTTATAAGACCCTTAATCCTAGGTGTTCCATCCGAGCCGGCACAGATCACTCTCGGCATTGGACTTCGGTTACCCGGCCGTACGGCTGGCCGGGCAATTGGACGATGGATTGCGGCAGAATGCGATTTTGCACCCGCAACCTTCCGGTAACACAGCCTCTTGCGCGGGTTCGCTCTCAATTCCCCGCCTGTGCTTGGTGTCTTCTCTCGGCGGCGAGTGAATCCAGTGCTCCGCGCGCGATTTGCTCCAGTGGCAAAACAAGATCGACAGCACCTCGCGCGATGGCTTCGCGAGGCATCCCGAACACAACGCAAGTGGCTTCGTTTTGCGCGATGGTGATAGCGCCCGTCTGCTTCATTTCGAGCAATCCCTGTGCTCCGTCGTCGCCCATCCCGGTCATGATGACCCCGACCGCGTTTCGTCCTGCGCTGACGGCGACGGAGCGAAACAGCACATCGACGCTCGGCCGGTGCCGCGACACCAGGGGCCCATCCATGATGTTGACCATCAGGTTCGCACCGTGGCTGTTGACGACGCAGTGATAATTGCCGGGCGCAATCAGCGCCATGCCGGGGCGGAGGGCAACTTCATCACGCGCCTCGCTGACTAGGATCGTACAATCCCGGTTGAGCCGGTCGGCAAAGGCGCGCGTGAAATTCTCCGGCATGTGCTGAACGACCACGATGGGCGGGCAGTCCTGCGGCATCGCTGAAAGAAGAACACGCAGGGCTTCGGTGCCACCCGTGGACGCGCCGACTGCAATCAGGCCGTGAGAGGGATTCCAGTCGCGCTGCTTTGCGCGCAATGGCAGCACGGCATCAGCGCTGAGTCGGGCAGGGGCCGCGATCCTTTGCCGCGGCATGATCCTGGCTTCGGCTGCACTCCATACGACATCGAGCAGAAGCACCGCCGACTCGTGCAGAAAGTCGCGCACTCCCAGCTTCGGCTTGGTGATGATCTCAACCGCACCTTCTTCCAGGGCGCGCAGTGCAAGGTCTGTGCCTTTGGCAGCCAGGCCGGAGCAGATCACCACAGGCAGTGGCGACTCCGCCATGATTTTGCGCAGGAAGGTCAAACCGTCCATACGCGGCATTTCCAGGTCGGTGATGACGACGTCCGGGCGTTCCTTCTGCATTTTGACGCCGGCGATGAGCGGATCCGAGGCCACGCTGACCGTGATTCTTCGATCGGTCTGCAGGATCGCCTGCATCACCTGGCGGACCGTAGCGGAGTCGTCCACGACCAGCACGTGCAACTTTTCCGGGTGCCGGTCGCGCGATCCGTGGTCGCCGGCCCGAGGTGAAGAGAACTCGGGCGTCTGGCCTGAGTTAGAAACCAAGATGTTCTCCTGCCCGCGCGTATACTGCCGGGACCACGCTCTTTAAGTCCGAGTTCATGCTGCTCAGGTTTTCCGCCTGCCCGACGAAAAGAAGACCGTTGCGGACCAGACAACGGGTCAGGTGTTCCACCACTTTTTGCTTCGACTGAAGATCAAAATAGATCAGCACGTTGCGGCAGAAGATCACGTCGAAGTGCGCCTGCGGCGGATAAGGCCCGTGAGCGAGATTCAACTTCTGGAAATCGACCATGGCCTGGACTTCGGGCATGACTTTCATCTGGCCTTCCTGCTGGTCCACGCCTTTGAGCATGTAGTCTTTCAAAAGCGCTTCGGGGATGTCCGGCAATTTCGCGATGTTGTAGATCCCGATGCGCGCCTGCGCCAGGATTCGAGTGGAGATGTCGGTAGCGAAGATAGCCACGCTCCAACCTTGCTCGGCCGGAAGGTGCCGCGCCAAAAGCATGGCCAGGGAATACGGTTCTTCTCCGGATGAGCAACCCGCGCTCCACACGCGGACGCTTTTTGTGCGCAGTCCTTGTTGAGCGTCCCTGCGCCAGCGAGGAATCACGCGGCCCTCCAGAAACTCGAAGTGCCTGGGATCGCGAAAGAAGCGCGTCTCGTTAGTAGTGATCGCGTCGATCATCAACACGCGCTCATCGTGCTGATCGGGCAGCGTGACCAGGTCGTAATACTCATCCAGAGACGACATTTGCAGCACGCGCAGGCGCCGCGAAAGGCGCCCGCACAGGAGCGCCGACTTGGTATCGCCCAGCCAGATGCCGGTTTCCTGATGAATGAGCTGCTGAAACTTTCCGAAGAGCGCGGACGAAACCGAGAACCCCGAGGGATCTCGCGTTAGCGCGGCGGGATCAGGCGGAAGGCCCGACCGTTTGCGACGAGGCGCGCTCGCGGGCAAGGTTAAGCCCCCGATTCGGCGGCGCGCTTGCCAGACTTGGCGCGTGGCGTGATGGTTCCGGCCGGAAGCGTCTTCACCGAGTCCGTCACCGCCACGATTTCATCAGCAGAAAGAACTTTGTCGATATCGAGAATCAGGCAGAACTTCTTCCCCATCTTGCCCATGCCCAGCAGGAATTCCAGTCTCACGCGAGTTCCGAAGGGCGGGGTTGCCTCGATGTCGTTCTCGAGGAAGTCGAGCACTTGATTCACGGAGTCGGCCATCACACCCATGGTCAGTTTGTCGCCGTTGTAGGAAACCTCAGTGATGACGATGCAGGAGAACTTCGAGGTCTGGCTCGCCGGCAACCCGAACTTTACCGCCAGATCGATGACCGGAACCACGTTGCCGCGCAGATTGGTGACCCCGCGAATCCAGGGTGCGGTGTTAGGTACCGCGGTCACCGTGTCGAATTCGATGATTTCTTTGACCTTCAGAATGTTGACGGCGTATTCTTCGCCGGCCACATAGAAGGTCAGGTACTGTCCGTGGCTCACCGGCTGCGGCGTGGCTTCCTTGACCGCTTCCATGATCTGCTCCTTCAAGTTCGTTCCT
>CAYOUY010000296.1:0-2642 GCA_964407245.1 uncultured Acidobacteriaceae bacterium | reverse complement strand
GCGCTTTCCGGTGTCGAGCGAGCGGATGCCCTTCATCAGCGCTTCTTTGAATGTGCGGCCGATGGCCATCACTTCGCCGACAGATTTCATCTGCGGACCCAGCGTGTCGTCCGCGCCGGGGAACTTCTCGAACTGCCACTTGGGAATTTTCACCACCACGTAGTCGAGCGTCGGCTCGAAACAGGCGGGGGTTTTGCGTGTAATGTCGTTGGGGATCTCGTCGAGCGTGTAGCCAATGGCAAGCTTTGCCGCAATCTTCGCGATCGGAAACCCTGTGGCCTTCGAAGCCAGCGCCGAAGAACGTGAGACGCGTGGGTTCATCTCGATGACGACCATGCGCCCCGTCTCGGGATTCACGCCGAACTGAATATTCGATCTGCCCGTATCCACGCCGATTTCACGAATCACGGCGATGGATGCATCGCGCATGGCCTGGTACTCGCGGTCGGTGAGCGTCTGCGCCGGGGCGACCGTGATCGAGTCGCCGGTGTGCACGCCCATGGGATCGAAGTTTTCAATCGAGCAGATGATGATGACGTTGTCTTTCGTGTCGCGCATCACCTCAAGCTCGAATTCCTTCCAGCCCAGTACGGACTCTTCGATTAGCGCCTCATGTACGGGAGAAAAATCGAGGCCGCGGCCAAGCACGTCCACCATTTCCTCGCGGTTGTACGCCAGGCCGCCGCCAGTGCCGCCGAGTGTGAACGAGGGCCGGATGATCACCGGGAATCCGATCTTGCCGGCGAATTCAATGCCATCTTTCACGTTGTTGACGAGCGCCGACTTGGGCACGTCGAGGCCGATCCTCTGCATCGCGTCTTTGAAAAAGAGGCGATCTTCGGCCTTCTTAATCGCCGCGACGTTCGCACCGATCAGCGTGACGTTGTACTTTTCGAGCACGCCGCCGTCGGAAAGTTCGATGGCAAGATTCAGCGCAGTCTGTCCGCCGACGGTCGGCAGCACGGCAAAACCCGCGCCAGGAGACATCTCCCGCTCGATGCGAATGATTTCTTCGAGATATTCGAGCGTGAGCGGCTCGATATAGGTGCGCTCGGCGAACTCCGGGTCGGTCATAATCGTGGCCGGGTTGGAGTTGGCCAGCACCACTTCGTAGCCTTCAGACTTGAGCGCCTTGCAGGCCTGCGTGCCGGAGTAATCGAACTCCGCCGACTGCCCGATGATGATGGGCCCGGAGCCGAGGACGAGAATCTTTTGGATGTCAGTGCGTTTGGGCATTTAGTTCCAGCTCATTCAATTCAATCCGCTTTTCCGCCTCCACATACAGGCTCTCTGCTTTTCGCGATTCCAGTTCTACGTTCCGAATGTCAGCAATCGCGCTCTCCCCAAAGCGGCTGACGCGAGCATCAACGAAGCCTGCGTCGCGCAGCATCGCCACCAATGATCGCGAATCGAACATCTGGCAGTGGTGCGCCCCCGAATGCAGCAGGTCCTGCCACGTATGACGCAGCAGCAGGCGTTCGACAAACCGGTGCGACGCCATCTCCGACGAATCTGCCAGGTAGTCGCGTGTAATTTTCTGCAAGTCCGGCACCACGATGCGCAAAATTCCGCCTGGCCGTAACACGCGAAAACAATTTCTTGTCAGCGCGAATGATTGCGGATATGTAAAGTGCTCGAAAGTGTGGGACGAATAAATGCAGTCCACGCTAGCGTCGGCGAAAGGGAGGCCCTGCAGAACATTATGGCGGTGCACGCTGCGCGGCCACGCCGGCGTTCGGAACAATCGCTGCCCGAGCGGCAGTCGCGACAGCCAGATGGTCGGAGAGTTGTCGATGTTGTACCAACCCTCCGCAGCATCCGTGCCGCAACCAATATTCACGCAGAGCCGGGCCGCAGTGCTCTGACGTGGCATGGGTTCGCGATGCTGTGGCACGGCGCTCAACGGCGTGAATGCTCCTCCATCATCTTCGTGAACTCTTTGAACAGATAGTGCGAATCGTGCGGGCCGGGTGCGGCTTCCGGGTGATATTGCACGCTGAACAGCGGCAGGTTGCGATGGCGCAGGCCTTCGAGCGTCTGGTCGTTGAGATCGATGTGCGTCAGCTCGACTTCGCTCTCGGGCAGCGAATCCGGATCGACGGCGAAATTGTGATTGTGCGCCGTGATCTCAATCTTCCCCGTCCGCAACTGCTTTACCGGATGATTTCCGCCATGATGGCCGAATTTCAGCTTGAACGTTTTCCCGCCCAGCGCAATTCCCGTGAGTTGGTGCCCTAAGCAAATTCCGAAGATCGGCTGGCGGCCCATCAGCCGGCGAATTGAATCCACTGCATACGTGCAGGGCTCCGGATCGCCAGGGCCGTTCGACAAGAAAACTCCATCTGGCTTGAGCGCCATCACATCTTCCGCTGGTGTTTGCGCCGGAACGACCGTCACCTTGCAGCCCTCGCCGCGAAGCTTGCGCAGAATGTTCTGCTTGATGCCGAAATCGTAGGCGACAACATGGAATCGTGGAGGCTCGTCCTTCACTCCGACCACCGCGACCGGCTCATGCGAGCGCTCGCCCACTTCCCACAGGTACGGCCGCTTGGTGGAGACGACCTTCGCCAGGTCCGTGCCGTCCATCTTGGGAATGGAGCGGGCCTTCGCGACTAATTTCTCAGGATCGCTCTCGATCGTCG
>CAYOUY010000295.1:0-28269 GCA_964407245.1 uncultured Acidobacteriaceae bacterium | reverse complement strand
CATAGGCAAAGCTGATGTTCAGATTGCCGGGAAGACGATGTTCCATCGAGCCGTTGATGTAAGTCTCGTCGAGCCGAGTCATGATGCGGTCGCGCAGGCGATTGCGCAGGCCGGCCAGCCGGCAGGACTCTTTCGGCATCTCTTCCTGCGCGATCGCGCAGGCCTTTCCCAGTCCTACAATGCCGGGAACGTTCAGCGTTCCCGAACGCATGCCGCGCTCGTGGCCGCCGCCATCGATGATGGCGGCAATCTGCACGCGCGGATTCTTGCGGCGAACATACAACGCGCCCACTCCCTTCGGCCCGTACATCTTGTGGCCGGAGATGGAGGCAAGATCGATGTTCTGCTTGATCACATCCACGGGAATCTTGCCAATCGCCTGCGTAGCATCCGTGTGGAAAATGACGCCCTTCTCGTGGCAAAGCTTGCCGATTTCGGCAATCGGCTGCAGCACGCCGATTTCGTTATTGGCGAACATGATCGTGACCAAAATGGTCTTGTCGTCCATGGCGCGCTTCAAGTCATCGAGATCGATCAGGCCATCTTTCTGCACGGGCAGATAGGTCACGCGATAGCCGTATTTTTCGAGGCGTTTGCAGGTGTCGAGCACAGCCTTATGCTCGGTGACCGCGGTGATGATGTGGTTGCCCTTCTCGCGGTACATTTCTGCGACGCCCTTGATGGCGAGATTGTCGCTTTCAGTGGCACCCGACGTGAAAATGATCTCTTTTGTGGTCGCGCCGATCAGCTTGGCGATGCGCTCGCGGGCAGTTTCAACGCCTTCTTCGGCGACCCAGCCGAATGAGTGATTGCGGCTGGCCGCGTTACCGAACTTCTCCATAAAGTAAGGCAGCATCTCTTCCAGCACCCGCGGATCCATGGGTGTGGTGGCGTGATTGTCCATGTAAATGGGCAGTTTCACGCCTTCCGGCGCCGCGTGCTGCGTCTTGGCTAATGACTGGGGGATCTTTACGTCCGTGCTCATGGATTGCGTCTCCTACCGTGTTTGAATCAGCCGTGTTTGAATCAGTTCGTTTAATCGCATCTGAAAACTACTGGATGACCTACCTGCTGCGACGGCTCAGGTGATGGTCACCAATTCCGCTGCCTTGGCGGCGACAGTCGCCGGTTCCTCTGCTTCTTCCCGCATATGCGAAATTTTGATCCGCCGCAAAACGGCTTCAATGCTTTCGTTGACCTTGCGCAGCGGCTCGCGAATGTTGCAGCGGTCGGACTGATCGCACTCCCCGCGCTGCGTGACGCAGGAAGTGATGAACAGCGGGCCGTCGATGGCCTGAATCACTTCGAAAGCAGAAATCGTGTGCGCGGGCCGGGCTAGCGCGTATCCACCGTTAATGCCGTGCTGCGAGTGCAGCAAGCCCGCCTTGGCCAACCGCTGCAGAATCTTGGCCAGGGCTTCCGGCGGAATGCCAAAGGCATCGGCGACATCCTTGGCGCTGCGCGACGTGCCGGTTGCGTGCTCGGCGAGATGCTTCATCGCCATCAGGGCGTAGTCGGCCTTTTTGGTGAGCTTGAGCATCCTGTGCCTCGCGGAAAAAACCCGACCAAATCGGTCGGATAGAATTCCGACCTTTTTTGTCGCATTTAATTATATGCCATCCGGCCGTCCCCGGCAAGGTCTGGCAGGCGACGGCACTGGTGCCAAACGGCACCAGTATCCAGCCGACAACGGAGAATTAGGTCCGAATGGTAAGTATCTAGGATTGAACGGCTTATTGTGGGCAGCCAATTCAGCCGTGAAGGGTATGCAGGCTCGGCGTGTACCCCCTCTGTTGCCATTGGACTCCTGTCAAGCCATGCGGTGATATAGGACTTGACAAGCGTACAGGCCGTTCTACAATACCGGGAAATTGCCGCGAATTCGCCCTCCGTTGTGAGGCGGAGAGGCGCTTCCGGGTTTATGACCGCACAGCCGCCCTCTGCACGTCCAAGCGCAGGCCCCCCGCAGCCCTGCAAGCATCCGCGCGTGCAAATCGTCAGCCGCGACGCCGACTCCGAGTTTGTCGAGTGCAAGGAGTGCGGCGAGATCTTCGAATCCAGCGAATTCAAGGACATGAACATCGAGGAACGGACTCAAGAAGAGTTCTAGTTCCTTCCCCGCAGTGACGAATGTAACGGCTCACGCCTGTTTCAGCTTGTTGTGCCCTTTTTGGGTTGGTATCGTGCAGGCCGGGGGGCGTGCAGGTGGGGCCCCGTCTCTTTATGCCCGCCGTGGCTCTAGTTGTCGACGACTCGATGCTGATCCGCTACACCGTATGCCGCTTCCTTGAAGGGCGCGGGTTCACGGTGGAGTCGGCGACCAATGGCGTCGAGGCCCTGGAAGTTCTCTCCCGCGTGCAGCCTGACCTGATCGTCACCGACATGCAGATGCCGAAGATGTCGGGCAGCGAATTGATCACGGCGCTCAAGAGCCAGCCTGAGACGGCGAAAGTTCCGATCATCATCGTCGCGGGCCGAGCCAGCGGCTTCGACGAAAAAGAAAAGAGGGCTGACTTCGCTATCTATAAGGACATTGATATCGAAGGGCAGTTGGAAAAGGCGCTGAAGAAGCTGTGCAAGACGAAAATCGCCAAGGCAGCAAAAGCTTAATGGCCGCATGACCTTGTGGCCGCGTAAATCATCCTACATTCTTCGTGTTCTTTGCCCGACCGCTGGCCGCGAGGGCTAGCGCAGCGCCATTCCCGCCTCCGCCGAGAAATCGATGGCCGCGAAATCCTTTGCCTGGAACTTGGGAAACGCTGCGGCCGCGATCATGGCCGCGTTGTCGGTCGAGAGCGGACGCGAGGGGAAGTGGACCGGCAATCCCTCCTTGGCCCCTTCGCGCTCGAAGGTCTGACGCAATTCCTGGTTCGCCGCCACCCCTCCGGTCACAAACAGAGTTGCGACATCGTAAGCACGGGCGGCAGCGAGAGTTTTTCCGACAAGATCGTCAACCATCGCGCGCTGAAACGACGCCACGAGATCGATCGTCCTCGCATCACAGTGTGCCAGGTAGTCCTCGACCCTCGGCTTGGGAATCTCCGCCAGTGCCGTGCGCCGGGCTTCCACCGCTGGGCGCATGTCGTGCGATTCCACGTAGCGCAGAATTGCCGTTTTGATGCCGCTGTAGGAGAAATCGAATCGCGGATGATCGTTGTTTGAATGATCGCTATTTGATTCGGAATCAAGCTCAACGGATCGGCCGTCTTTTCTTCCCCGTCGGTCGGCATGCTTGATCTGCGCCGCCGGAAACTTCACGGCGTTAGGATTGCCGTGCGGCGCGAGACGATCAATCACAGGGCCTCCGGGATATCCCAGGCCGAGGAGCTTGGCAACTTTGTCGAAGGCTTCTCCCGCGGCGTCGTCGCGCGTGTGGCCGATGTTTTCGTAAGTCCATGATTGGCGATTTTGGGTTGCCAGATAAAGATGTGTGTGGCCGCCGGAAACGACGAGCGCGAGCACGGGAAACTGCAGCTCGTGATTGCCCTTTTGCTGCTCCTCATTTTGCGAAAGATGATTTTGTGAAAGATCGAGCAGCACGGCGTGAATGTGGCCTTCGAGATGGTTGACCGCAATCAGCGGTTTGTCGAGCGCGAAGGCCAGCGCCTTGGCGTAGCTGATTCCGACCAGAAGCGCTCCCGCCAGGCCCGGGCCTTGCGTGACCGCGATGGCATCAATGGAATCGTAGGTTTGCGTCGCCTCGGCCAGCGCCTGCCGAACTACGGGCACGATGGCCCGCAAGTGTTCGCGCGAAGCCAGTTCGGGCACGACGCCGCCATAAGGCTGATGCGTGGCGATCTGTGAAGCGACCACGTTCGAGATGACCTGCTCGCCCGAGCGCACGACCGCGGCTGCGGTTTCGTCGCAGGAGCTTTCAATGCCGAGGATGTAGGCGTCGGGCATGGTTCTAATATTATTAGAACATCATCGGCGTTCGCGGCTTTTGCCTATGTTGAAGGATTTTGCCGTCTCGATTGTTCAGACCTTGCGCCAGCGCAATTTTCAAGCGTATCTGGTCGGTGGATGCGTGCGCGATCTTCTGCTGGGCCGCGAGCCGAAAGACTACGACGTCGCGACCAGCGCCACGCCGGAGCAGGTGATGGCGATCTTTGCCGAAACCTACGCCGTGGGCACGCAGTTTGGAGTGGTGCTCGTCCCGGTGCCGGACGATGAAGCCGCGGATGCTTCCACCGAAACGCCTCCAAAAACCCGTACCATCGAAGTGGCCACGTTTCGCAGCGACATCGGCTACTCCGACGGCCGCCATCCTGATGAAGTGCGCTTCAGCCGTGATCCGCGCGAGGACGTCGCCCGCCGTGACTTCACCATCAACGGCATGCTGCTCGATCCATTGAAGATTTCCGAAGAGACGTCCAGTCAGGCGCACGGTGAGGTAACTGATTTTGTCGGCGGCCGAAAAGACCTGGAAGCTGGAATCATCCGCACGATCGGTGATCCGGAACTGCGCTTCGCCGAAGACAAGCTGCGCATGTTGCGGGCGGTGCGCTTTGCCGCGCGGTTTGGATACGCAATTGAGCCCGGAACGTTTACGGCAATAAGAAAACTTGCGCCCGAAATCGTGGTCGTTTCGCGGGAACGCGTGCGCGACGAACTGACCCGCATGCTGACCGAGGGTCGCGGCCGACAAGCGTTTCTTCTGCTCGATGAAACCGGCCTGCTTCCGCATGTGCTGCCCGAGATTTCCGCGATGAAGGGCGTGGAGCAGCCGCGGGAGTTTCATCCTGAGGGAGACGTGTTCGTACACACCCTGCTGCTGCTCGAAAATCTGCCGCAGCCCTGCCCGCCAACGCTGGCCTGGGGAGCGCTGCTGCATGACGTGGGAAAACCGTCCACGTTTCGCGTGGCCGAGCGCATTCGTTTCGACGATCATGTCGAGGTTGGCGTGAAGATGGCGGAAGAGATTTGCCGGCGCCTGCGCTTTTCCAGCGACGACACGGAAGTGATTTTGGCGCTGGTCGACAACCACATGCGCTTTGGGCACGCCACGCGCATGAGCGAATCGACGCTGAAGAAATTCTTACGCATTCGTAGATTCGATGAGCACTTGGCGCTGCACCGCGCCGACTGCCTCGCCAGCCATCGCAATCTGACCACGTATGAGTTCATTCGGCAGAAGCAGCACGAGATTCCGCCGGAGAAAATGCGGCCTGCGCCGCTTGTGACCGGCGATGATCTGATCGCTGCGGGTCATATTCCCGGACCGAAATTCCGTGAGATTCTCAGCGCGGTGGAGGATGCGCAACTCGAAGGCCGCCTGCCCTCCCGCGATGCGGCACTCGAATTTGTGCGCCGGGAATTCCCGGTGTGAATCGATTCGCCCCGGATCGCGGCTGCACATCCCTAATGGGAAGCGGGATGCTAGAATCGTGACTTCCTGATTTTGCTACGCGTTGTTACGCACGCAATGCCCCGCGAACTGGAACCCGCTGGCACTGGGCTCGATAAAGTCGTGGCGCAATCTTTGCGGCTGGCGCCTGCGGGCAGCGCGCCGCTGCTGGCCTGGCCGGTGGTTTGCGGATCGGCTGTGGCGCAACGAACACGGGCGCTCGCAGCTGAGGGCGGAATCTTGCGCGTGGAGGTTCCGGATGCGGAATGGAAGGCGGAACTGCAGTCACTCGCCCCGCGATATCTGGCGGCGATGCAGGGTTACGCTCCCGATGCGGTTCGTCGAATTGAATTTGTGATAGCTGCCGCTGAGAAGCGCTGAGTGCTTCGCCGCAACTGAATGTCATGAAAGTCACCGACAAAGACGTCGCCTATGTCGCGGAGCTGGCCAATCTTGAGCTCACCAGTGAAGAGCGCACGGGCATGCTGCGCGACCTGAACTCGATTCTCGACTACATCGACCGGCTCAATGAGCTCGACACATCTGACGTTCCGCCGATGGCGCAGGTTTCCGACCGTTACGGAGTCGACCAGTCGAAACAAGGCAGCGCGCGGTTTGCCTACGCGAGCCGTGAAGACTTAGTCGAAGGACTGCGCAAGTCGCTGCCGCATGAGGTTGCACTCGAGAACGCTCCCGATGCCGATGATCAATTCTTCCGCGTGCCGAAAGTGATCGAGCGTTAAGCCGCCTGCACAAGAACCGTGGACCTGACTTCCCTCACCATCGACGCCGCCCGCTCCGCTGTGCAGGAGCGCAAGACGACCGCGCTGGCGCTGGCAGAGGCCCACTACGCCCGCATTCAAAAAGAGGACGGCCAGATCGGCGCGTTCCTGACGCTCTCTAAAGACCGTGCGCTGGAGCAGGCGGACCGCATCGATCGCATGGCGGAAGAGGGCAAGCCGCTGCCGCCGCTGGGCGGA
This sequence comes from uncultured Acidobacteriaceae bacterium, assembly GCA_964407245.1. Classification (GTDB taxonomy): domain Bacteria; phylum Acidobacteriota; class Terriglobia; order Terriglobales; family Acidobacteriaceae; genus Sulfotelmatobacter. The sequence continues at coordinate 21,942 of CAYOUY010000295.1, read as the reverse complement.
GTGCCGGTCGGCATCAAAGATGTGATGAGCACGCGCGGTGTGCGCACGACCGCAGGCTCGAAGATTCTGGAAAAGTATATTCCGCCCTACGACTCCACTGCGGTTGCGCGCATGGAAGCAGCCGGTGCGGTGGTGCTCGGCAAGATGAATTGCGACGAGTTTGCCATGGGGTCGTCGAATGAGAATTCGGCGTATCATCCCGTGCGCAATCCGCGCGACTTGAGCCGTGTGCCAGGCGGTTCGTCGGGCGGATCGGCCGCGGCCGTGGCCGCGGATATGGCCGTCGTGACACTCGGCTCCGACACCGGTGGATCGATTCGCCAGCCGGCTTCGTTTTGCGGCGTGGTCGGTCTGATGCCGACGTACGGGCGCGTTTCACGTTATGGCCTGATCGCGTTTGCTTCGTCGCTCGATCATATTGGGCCGCTGGCGAGGACTGTGAAGGACGCTGCGATTGTTTTGCGCACAATTGCCGGCCGCGACGTGATGGATTCCACTTCCGCCGACGTGCCGGTTCCCGATTACGTCGCCGAACTCGAGAAGCCGGTGAGAGGAATGAGACTCGGCGTGGCCAAAGAATATTTTGGCGAAGGCCTGGATGACGAAGTTCGTCAGGCGGTCGAAGCCGCAATCGATCAGTTGCGGAGTCTGGACTGCGAAATCGTCCCGGTTTCTCTTCCCCACACGCCGTACGCCATTCCAACTTATTATCTGATCGCAACGGCCGAAGCATCGGCGAATCTGGCTCGCTACGACGGCGTGCGTTATACGCTGCGCGCCCGGGGCGTGAAGACGCTGGCGGAAATGTACCGCTGTAGCCGCGACGAGGGTTTCGGCGCCGAGGTCAAGCGGCGCATCATGCTCGGCACGTATGCGCTCAGCGCCGGTTACTATGACGCCTATTACTTGAAGGCACAAAAGGTGCGCACGCTGCTGACTCGCGATTTCGACGAAGCGTTTCGCAAGGTCGACGCCATCGTTACCCCGACGAGCCCGACGCCCGCTTTCCGGCTGGGCGAGAAATCGAATGATCCGCTGGCGATGTACCTGGCGGACATCTACACCGTCACTGCCGATCTGGCCGGGATTCCTGGGATTTCTATTCCCTGCGGCGAGACGAGAGAGAAGCTGCCGATCGGATTGCAGATATTAGGCCGGCATTTCGACGAGAGCTCGATCCTGCGATTGGCCCATGCGTACGAGCAGGCGGCGTGACGCGAGTTACACAGATCCTTCGCTTCGCTCAGGATGGCGACTAGATGGGACTGTAATAGGTATCTCCTGCGCAGCCCCGGCACAAGACTTTCCCTTCGTGCCGGACTTCTCTGCGAAAATTGATGCCTTCCCCACATTGCTCACAGACCACGCGCTCGCCTTTGTATCCGGGGAACTCTTCCGGCGGCAACTCAACCTTGACCCACTGCGTCGAGAACAAGTCGTCGTCGGAAATTTCGCGATAGGCGAGCATCTGCTGCTGGTTCTTGTCGGCGATTTCAGGATGCATCTGCCGCGCCAGCGCCTTCGACGATTCTTTTGCCGCGATGCGGATGGCCTTGCCGTTGCTCACGTCCACAAACGTGGCCGCGACCTTGCCCCAGTCGCGGAATTTCAGCGCGCGCTTGCCTAGTCGGCAGCCGGTAACCACGGCCACGGCATCGGTGGCGCAACGGTCAATCTCGACGAACGTGACCAGCCGCTTGCGGTCCTTGCCCCGCGGATCGTCAATGCCCAGCTTCTCGAGGCCGAGCATCGCGAGGCGCACTCCAAGAACCTGACCAGCACAAAGATGACCGTGGGCTTGTTCGGCGTCGCGCAGGTAGTCATCAAGGGACTTCATAGACACAGTCTTAGATGTCGAATTGACACCTGCGAGACTTATTTTCTGCGCCAGCGGATCCCATCTTTCGTGATTTCGACGACGATCCCGGCATCGGCGAGTTCAGCGCGCAGGGCATCGGAAGCCTCGAAGTCGCGGGAGGCACGCGCGGCCTTCATGGCGGCGACTTTCGCTTCGACACCGGCGTCCGTAAGCTGATTCGACCGGACCGCTTCGCGCAACTCGTTACTGATGTCATGCTCACGCCCCTCGGTCGGCGCCCAATCCAAGACCTGTTTCATCTTCGAGCCGTCATCATCGTCGAGCACGGCAAAGATGTCATCGAACTTTTGAAGGGCCGTGAGCAGCGGTGGAACGTCATCCTTCTTGATGCTGCCGGTGTCGAAGGCGGCATTGGCCTGCCGCACCATTTCGAAGATCGCGCCTTGCGCCTGGGCGGTGTTGAGGTCGTCGTCGAGAGCGGCGCGCATGTGCACGGCCGTCTCAGCCGCGAGCGACTGCATGGCGGCGTTGGCGCCGACAGGAAAACTGCCAGCCGTCAGTCGCAAGCGAAAATTGCGCAACCGCTCCACCGAAACCGCCGCCTGCTTCAGTCCGTCAAATGTGAAGTTCAGCTGATTGCGATACGGGACCGAGGTGAGGAGATAACGAATCGAGGACGGCTTGTGCCCTTTCAGCACCAGATCGCGCAGGGTAAAGAAGTTTCCCAGCCTCTTCGACATCTTCTCGCCCTCGACCAACAGGAAGCGGACGTGAAACCAGAAGTGCGCAAACGGCTTACCGGTGAGAGATTCCGATTGCGCAATCTCGTTTTCGTGATGCGGGAAGACCAAATCCTCTCCTCCGGCATGCAGGTCAAAACTCTCGCCGAGTTGCTCCATTGACATGACCGAGCACTCCAAATGCCAGCCCGGACGACCAGGGCCAATCGAGGTTTCCCACCATGCCTCGCCCGGCTTGGGAGATTTCCAAAGCGCGAAGTCGCGGGCGCTGTCCTTGTCATATTCGTCGACATCGACGCGGGCGCCGTCGATCATCCCGCTGAAATCTTTCTTCGAGAGCTTCCCGTACTGCGGAAATTTTGCGATCCGGAAATAATACGATCCGTCCTCGGTGCGGTAAGCAACGCCCTTTTCCACCAGCTTGGCGACAAAGTCGCCCATTTCAGGGATATGCTCCGTAGCCCGCACAAGTATCGGCTGCTCAATGCCAATCAACGCGCAATCTTCGAGAAACACCTTTTCATACTTCGCCGTGTACTGCTGCACCGTAACGCCGTCGCGCGCCGCGTTGCGAATGATTCTGTCGTCCACATCGGTGATGTTCATGACGTGACGGACCGAATATCCGCTTTGCCGCAGAAAGCGACGCAGCAGATCGACAGCGACAAATGTACGGAAATTCCCAATATGGCCGTAGTCGTAAACCGTCGGGCCACAGCCATACATGCGGACTTCATTGTCGCGAAGCGGATGGAATTCCTCGATCCGCGATGACATGGTGTTATAGAGGCGAAGCGACATAGGCAGTTGTGGATATCAACGACGAATCCGTAAAACGGACTCGCAAGACGAACCTACGATTCTAGGGGTCACGGAGAAAACGGGTCAAATCGCCCGCCTACGCCGGTTCACGCGCTTGCCGGCGGCAGGGTGTGCGTGTGCTCGCGCAGACGGTGCTGCACCAGAATGACGTAGTGCAGAGCAGAAATGATGGTGAAGAGAAAGGTTGCGCGGAGAAAGACGGTGCGCGTGATCCAGATCCAGCGCTGCGGGCGAATCTCGAACAGAAGAACGAAAAATACGGCGCTGATCTGCGAAAATGTGTTGGCTTTACCGAAGATGCTGGGGCGAAAGTTTCTCAGGCCCGCAATCGCAAACAGCACGGCTGACGCCGCCAGGATCGAAATGTCGCGGCTGAACACCAGCACCGTGTACTTCCATGGAATTTTGTGCAGGATGGAAAGCACAAGAAACATGGTGCTCAACAGGAGCTTGTCGGCAATGGGATCGAGGTACTGCCCCAGCAAGGTCTGCTGATGCAGCGTGCGCGCGAGCAGGCCATCCAGTCCGTCACTGAATCCCGCAACTACGAATACGACCAGCGCCCACAAGTAGCGGCCCTCGACCAGGTGGATTACGATGAAGGGAACAAAAATCATCCGCAGCAGTGTGAGCTGATTGGGAGCAGTGAAGAACTCGGAAAGCTTCAAGCGCTCTCCTCCGCTGTCTGCGATCGGCTGGCAGCCTGTTGCTGATCTCTGTTGCCGGGCGCAAGTGCGATCACGGGCTCCAGCCCGGTGCGAGTCAGAAAGCGCTGCGCCAGCGAAGGCAGAGCCCCGTCGGGCAGATCGAGTTCCACCCGTTCGATGCGATGCATGGGGAAAAACACGACCGCCGGCGTGAACGGCTCGCCGTCTTTCACCATGGCTGTGAAGTCCTCAAACGAGGCGAGCTCCGCGCCACTCAGGCTTAAACCCTCGGGAGCTAGGGAAAGAATCATCCCCCAGAATTTTTCGCGCGGGTTGCCCAGAGTCGCGATGACAATGGCGCCCGGCCGAAACGGAGCGCGCACGGCAGCCGATGCCGATGAACTGCCGGTCAGTGAGTTCGCTTGCATGAGTTTGTTTCCACGCAACGATTGTCGCTGGGCGAAGCGCGCATTGCAACTCCAGCGGTCCTCTTGAACGCAAAGCGACTTTACTTTTTGGCGAGCGCTTTTTACTTTAGTCGAATGCCATCTTACTTCAGCCCGGAGCTTTTCCGTTTTCTCGCGCGTCTCAAGCGCAACAACAATCGCAATTGGTTCCTGGCCCACAAAGACGAATATGAGACGCACGTGCGCCAGCCGGCCTTGCGCTTCATCACCGAATTCGCCGCGCCGTTATACGACATTTCGCCATATCTCGTTGCCGACCCGCGCCCGTCGCGCGGTTCTCTGTTTCGCATTTACCGCGACACGCGTTTCTCTCACGACAAGCGACCCTATAAGACGCATGTCGCCATGCGCTTCTCGCATAAGGGCAAGGATGTGCACTCGCCCGGGTTTTATTTTCATCTTGAGCCCGGAGGCTGTTTTGCAGCCTGCGGACTGTGGCATCCGGAGCCGCCGACGCTTCTGAAAGTTCGCAGCGCCATCGTGTCGCGCCCGGAAGAATGGCGGCGCGTTCGCAAGCTCCTCAACTGGGATGATGCCGGCAAGCTCAGCCGGCCTCCGCGCGGATTTCCCTGCGACCACGAATTCGTGGAAGACCTGAAGCTGCGCGATCTGGGCACGACGGTGGAGTTCACGGAAGCGCAAGTCTGCAGTCCCAAGTTTATGGCGGGATTCGCCGCGGCCTGCCGCAAAATGTCACCGCTGGCGGTTTTTTTGAGTAGGGCCGTTGGGTTGCAGTTTTAGATTTGGGCGAGGGTAAAGGAGAAGAGATCATGCGCATGGCAAAGATTGTTCCGTGCATTCTTGGCATCATCGGCATCTGCGCGCTGACGCCGCGCGGCAATGCGCAAGCGCCTGCGCCGAACCAACCTGCAGCGAACCAGCGCATCGTAATTGCCGCGAGTACGGTACTCGACGGCAAGGGACACGTGTCGCGCAACACCCGCATCGTAGTCGAAGGGTCAAAAATCATCGCGATCGATCCTAAGGCCGGGCCGGTGGACTACGACCTGCGTGGCCTTACAGTGTTGCCCGGCTGGATTGACGCGCACGCGCACATTACGTGGCAGTTCGGCAAAGATGGAAAGAACGCAGGCATGGGAGAGACCACGCAGGAAGCCGCCTACCAGTCGGCGTCGAATGCCTGGGTCACGCTGATGGCGGGCTTCACGACCATCCAAAGTCCTGGGTCACCTAACGACATTCCACTGCGCGACGCCATCGCTAAAGGATTACTCCCCGGGCCGCGTATCCTGACCGCGGCAGAGCCGCTGGTGGGCCGCGGAGACGCGACCGGCACACCCGATGAACTCCGCGCCTACGTGCGCAAGCAAAAGGAAGCTGGCGCGGATTTGATCAAAATCTTCGCCTCGCAGTCCATTCGCCAGGGCGGAGGGATGACTCTTTCGCAGGAGCAGTTGAACGCAGCTTGTGATGAAGCCAAAAAACAGGGGCTGCGGGCAATCGTACATGCGTACAAAGACGCTGTGCGCGCCGCAACTCTGGCGGGATGCAGCGAAATCGAGCACGGCACGCTGGCAACGGACGACGATCTGAAATTGATGGCAGAGAAAGGGACGTATCTAGATCCGCAGGCGGGGCTAGTCATCGAAAATTACCTGGCGAACAGGGACAAATACATCGGCACTCCCGGTTACACGGAGGAAGGATTCGCGGCGATGGAGAAGATCCTGCCGATGAACCACGACATCGTGCGACGGGCAGCGAAAACTCCAGGGCTGAAAATGGTTTTTGGCACGGACGCTGTGGCGGGCGCACACGGGCGCAACGCCGAAGAGTTTATCGATCGCGTGCGCGACTGCGGAGTGGATCCGATGGCCGCGATGGTTTCCGCCAATTCGCTGGGAGCGGAGGCAATGGGCCTGGGCGATCAGATCGGAGCGATCGCTCCGGGGCTGCAGGCCGACATCATTGCGCTCGATGGAGATCCGCTGAAGGACATTACCGCCGTGCGGCGGGTTGTGTTCGTGATGAGAGGCGGCGTGGTTTACAAGAACGCCGCTCGCAGCGCGATTCCGCGTTTCGCGGGCGTGGAGCCCTGAAACAGAGCGACAAGAATGCCCGGTGCTGGGAAAGTGCAGCCCTTCAGCGTTTGGACTTCGCCGGCACTTTCCCCTCTTTCAGGAAGGTTCCCTCCTGCAGTTCCGTGAAGGCTTTCTGCAGTTCTGCTTGCGTGTTCATCACGATGGGGCCGTACCAGGCGACGGGCTCTTCCAACGGCTTTCCTGAAACCAGCAGAAATCGGATGCCATCGTCTCCGGCCTGAACGGTCACTTCGTCGCCGCGATCAAAAAGAATGAGCGAGCGGTTGTCCGCTTCCACGGGCGGAGCCGTGTCCAGCCATTTCACTGCTTCGGTCGGCACCGCCAGCGGGCCTGACGCGTTGCAGAACTTTCCGCCGCCCGCAAAAACATAAGCGAACGCGTGACGAACGGTTTCGACCGGCAAGGTTTTTCGCTTGCCAGGAGCAACCGATACGTCGAGGTACACCGGGTCGGCGGCAACTCCCTGCACCGGGCCGGTCTTCCCCCAGAAATTTCCGCAGACCACACGCACGTGCGTGCCATCGTCATCGGTAATTTCAGGAATTTCGCCCGACTTGACTTCCTGATAACGTGGCGTGGTCATCTTCAGCGATGACGGCAGGTTGCCCCACAGCTGAAATCCGTGCATCCGCCCTGTTCCGTCGCCCTTCGGCATCTCCTGATGGATGATGCCGCTGCCGGCGGTCATCCACTGCACGTCACCCGGCCCGATGACACCGGCATTCCCGATGCTGTCGCCGTGCGCCACGGTTCCGGCCAGCACGTAGGTGATGGTTTCGATTCCGCGATGCGGATGCCAGGGAAAGCCCGCCAGATAATCCTCTGGCACGTCGTTGCGAAAATCGTCGAGCAAGAGAAACGGGTCAAAATCCTTTGTGTTTCCAAATCCGAAGGCGCGCCGCAAGTGCACACCAGCGCCTTCCAGCGTGGGTTTGGATTTAATCACGCGTTTTACCGGCCGGATGGACATTTGAGTCTCCAATGACAAAACTTCGAGTGTTATTCCGCGATAAGCAGGTTCTCGGCAAAAGGCCACTGTTCGTCGATCCATTGAGCATCGCAGCGGAACCCGGCATCGCGTGCAGCGCGGGAGATTTCGTCCACGGAATATTTGTGGCTGCTCTCCGTCCAAATTGTTTCGCCCTCAAGGAACTCGACAACAATTTCTGCGGCCGGAATACTCACCGTCTGCCGTTGCTGCGAGCGGAGATGCATCTCAACGCAACGCCCATCCTGGCTGATCTTCGCCTGATGCGCGAACTGAGCGAGATTAAAGTCCGCGTCCAGTTCACGATTGATGCGCGCCAGCAGGTTCAAGTTAAATGCGGCCGTGACGCCAAGTTCGTCGTCATATGCCCCGAGCAGTTGCCCATCGGGTTTTTCCAGGTCTGTGCCGAGAAGCAGCGAGTCGCCCGGCGCAAGAATCCGGCGGACTTCCGCAAGGAACTGGACTCCCGCCAGCCGATCAAAATTTCCGATTGTGCTTCCCAGAAACAGGACCAACAGATGTTGGCCAGATTTGCGCCGTGCGGCGACCTCCAACAGGCCGTCGAGATATTCCCGCTCGAAACCCACGATGCTGATCGAATCGATATCGCCGAGTTCGCGCTCACACTTGGCTAGAGCCGACGGAGAAATTTCAACCGGGTAATAGAACGTGCGCTGGCAACGGCAAAGCGCTTCCAGCAGCCAGCGTGTTTTGCGGCCGCTGCCGCTGCCCAGTTCGGCGACCGCAACTGGCCCTGCCAGACGATCGACGATCTCGTGGGAGTGGCGTCGTAGCAAGCGCTCGTCAGCCCGCGTCAGGCCATATTCGGGCAGGTGACTGATCGCTTCGAAAAGTGCGGAACCCACGTCGTCGTAGAGATATTTGCAGGGGAGTTGCTTCTGCCCCGGCCGGGTGAGGCCTGCTCGCACGTCGGACGCGAATTCGTAGGTGGCATCGGTGGTGATGGCGTGGACGAGCATGCTTTCTCCTCTCAGGATCTTCCTCAGTGATTCACGTTCAGCGATTCACGCAGCGGAAGCCGGCGTAAACGTACTGGTAATGCGGCTGAAACCAGTTCCGAAATGTCGGGCGCAACATGCATGCGGCCGTGCGAGCCGACCCGCCTTTCATGACAAAGTGACGCCCGTCAAAAAAGTCTGCCGAATATCCGCGATAGAAAGGAAACGGCTGGAACCCCGGGAACGACGAAAAAACGCTCGATGTCCACTCCCATCCGTTGCCCAGCATGCCGCTAACCCCGAACGCGCTGTCGCTGGCGGGAAACGCATTCACTGGCTGCGGGGCCCAGGATTCGAAATCAAAGTTGCCCAAATGCGAAGCGGGCAGTGCGTTCCCCCATGGGTACAGTCTTTCAAGCCCGGTCGGGGATCCGTAGGCGGCGCGATGCCATTCCGCTTCAGTAGGAAGCGACTTCCCGGCCCATCGTGTGTAAGCCGAAGCCTCGGCATGGCTCACGTACACCGGCCAGTCCAAAGGCAGCGGAATTTCCTCGAACATCGTGCGATAAAGCCACCGGTCGCCCGTCTTTTTCCAGAACACGGGATGGGCAATTCCGTGTTTCGTCTTCCAATTCCAGTCAGCATCGCTCCAGAGAGCGCGCGAGTCGTAGCCGCCCGCACGAATGAAGTCGAGATACTGCCGGTTCGTCACCATGTACTGGTCAATTTCAAACCCAGGAACTGGAACTTGGTGCGATTCGAATTCGTTATCCCAACCGAAGGCGCTGCCGTCCCGCGAAAGGCCAAGCTTTGCCATGCCGGCAGGAATCGCAACCATTTGCGGCGTCGCCGGCGCAGTTGCGACACACGGAGAGCCTGGCTGTACGATTTTCTTGTCGAACGGCAACTGATGGAGCATGTAGGCCAAGGTCTCGAGATGCATCAAACGATGCTCAATCGCGACATTCAGCAGGGTGCCGAGCGAAAAGCCTTTAGCTTCACCTGCAGGCTCTGGCGTGTCGTGAGCGAGTTTTTCGTCGAGAATGCACCGGACCGAGCTGACATAGTCATGGACTGACTCGATGGAAGGCCAGTCTCCCGGTTGGTCCGTGGGCAATCCGCCTCCGACTGGATCAATGCCGAAGGCAAACAGACGGTCAAATTCGGGGTGGAAGCCTCTTTCGCCGAGGACGGTCGTGTGCAGAAGATTCCAATCAAAGGCCTCCACGTGCCCAACATAAAAAATGATGCGATGCCGCTCCGGAATCGGCCGATCATAGAGTGCGGCGGGGCGGACATACTTAAAAAGCGCGTCGCTCTGCGCCCGCGCATCCGCGAGCCGCTGCAATAGCTGCTGCCGGGTTGTTAGGTCTTCCTGGATAGCGATCATTTTTTCCTCCCGGGAACGTCCGGCGAATAGTGCTCAACGCGTCCCAACTCAGGCCCCGCGCTGGACCGGCACGAAGCCCTCTGGGCGCAACTCGCCCGGCTCAAGCTCATCCACGTAGCACCACACCCAGGTTTCTCCGGGCTCGATCGAGCGCATGAGCGGATGCTTCGTGTGATGAAAATGCTTGGTTGCATGTTTGTTTTTCGACGAATCGCAGCAGCCGACGTGGCCGCATTCCAGGCACATCCGCAGATGAACCCAGGTGTCTCCTGTCTTTACGCAGTCTTCACAAAAATGTTTGTCGGTACTGGTGACTTTGATTTGATTGAGGTGCTTGCATAGGGCCATAATTGGCCTCCGCTCAAATGGTTTGTTTGTCGCTTACGAACCGACCGCGAACCTCACAGCTCTGCCAGAGCGCGATGGACCAAGTGGACCGAGATGGCGCCCTCGCCGACCGCGGAAGCTACGCGTTTCACATTGCCCGATCGCACATCGCCGACGGCAAAGACTCCTGGAAGACTGGTCTCTAACATCTGCGGAGCCCGCGACAGCGGCCACGTGAAGGCCCGATCGGAGCCCCGCAGGGGATCCAGATCACGCCCGGTCAGGATGAAACCCTTGTCGTCCATGGCGACACATCCACGCAGCCATTCGGTTCGCGGCGACGCGCCAGCCATGATGAACACATGACGGATTTCATGAGCTGATGTCTGGCCCGTGAGTTTGTCTCGCCAGGAGACGCACTCCAGGTGCGTGCGTCCATCCAGGCTCACGATCTCTGTGTTGTAGTGCACTTCGATAGCGGGATTTTCCGTAATTCGCTGAATCAGGTAACGGGACATGCTATCTGCCAGCCCGCCAGAACGCACAAGCATGTGGACCTTGCGGGCGCTTTGCGACAAGTACACAGCCGCTTGCCCAGCGGAGTTCCCGCCGCCCACAACGATCACTTCTTCGTCTCCGCATAACTGCGCTTCAATGTAGGTCGCGCCATAGTAAACGCCCTGCCCTTCGAACTGTTTGAGATTGACAATCGGTGGCTTGTTGTATTGCGCACCGGTGGCGATGACGATGGCCCGCGTCGCCAGTTCGCTGCCGTCATCGAGGATCACTTTGTAGGGGAGGACGTCGCAATTTAACCTGGCTACGCTGTGCGCGATCATCATGCGCGCGCCAAATTTCTGTGCCTGTGTGACGGCGCGTGACGCCAGTTCCTGGCCGGAGACGCCGGTGGGAAAACCCAGATAGTTCTCGATCTTCGAGCTCGATCCGGCCTGCCCGCCGGGCGCCTCGGTTTCAATCACCAACGTATCCAGACCTTCCGAGGCAGCGTAAACCGCGGCCGCCAGGCCGGACGGGCCTCCGCCCACGATGATCAAATCGCGAACCTGCGAGTTGTCGACACTGGCGTTCAAGCCGATACAATCCGCCAGCTTCTGCGGAGAGGGATTGCGCATCACGAAGCCGGCACCACAGATGACGACCGGAATTTCTTCGACCTTGACCCCGAAGCGGTCGAGAAGCTCCTGCGACATCTTGTCGGTGTCGAGATCCACATACGTGTAGGGGTACCCGTTGCGGCTGAGGAATTCGCGTAATCGCAGCGTGGCAGCGGAATGGCGTGAGCCCATCAGGATCATGTTGCCCGGATGGTTGGTGATGAGCGCGAGGCGGCGCAGAATGAACGCCCGCATGATGATCTCGCTCAGTTCGGCGTCGCGGCCGATGAGCGCGCGCAGCCCGTCGGTGCTCAGTTCCAGGACCTCACCGGATGTGGTGATGCGCCCCAGCACCAGGCAGCGCTGCCCGGAGATCATGCTAAGTTCGCCGGTAAACCCCCCGGCATGATGGGTCGTGATGAGCTTCTCACCGCTCAGGCCGGGCTGGACGATCTCCATTTCCCCGGAGAGCAAAACGAAGAATGGAACATTCGTGTCGCCCGGGTGGAACAGAATTTCGCCCGACTCGACCCGCCGCAGCTTGCTGCCGTTACGGATGCGATCAATCTGGGCAGGCGTCAGATCGGGAAAAATCTGCGTTCGAGAATCCAGCGCGCTAGGTACGGGCCAGGTGGACATGGTCTTGCCCCAAAGCGGAGTAGATGTTTTTCGCGACCCAGAAGATTCACGCCGCGAGACGAAGACTGGCGACGGCTTACCCCAGAAAGAGTGGTGGAAGCACGATAACCGAAGTTGCCGATAGATTTCCAGTCTTTGTATCATAGGCGGCTGCCAAGAATTCCTCGCCAAACCTATTAGGCCCAGGAGGGCGCCTTGAATCTAAACCGACTCTTATTCTGCTGCCTGTTTTCCTGCTGCATCATTCTCCTTGCACAAACCAACTGGGCCCAAAACGCTCCGATGAAAAACACCGATTCAGCTCGCTTCCCGGGCTATACCGTGCAATCGTCCGGGACCGAGCGCGATTGGGAAAAGAAATTTCAAGACGGCATTGTTCGCGATAACGTGCGCGAGTACATGCGCCGTATGAGCGCTCGCCCGCACCACGTAGGTTCGCCGTATGACAAGGACAACGCCGACTGGATTCTGTCGAAGTTCAAGGAGTTTGGCTTCGATGCGCACATCGAGACCTTCAAGGTCTTGTTTCCGACACCGAAAGAGCGCATCGTGGAAATGGTTGCTCCCACCGCGTACCGCGCCAAGCTGCAGGAGCCTCCGGTCGCGGGCGATCCCACATCGAGCCAAACCGCAGAGCAGCTGCCGACCTACAACGCCTATTCTATTGACGGCGACGTCACCGCACCTCTGGTGTATGTGAACTACGGCAACCGCGAAGACTACGAGGAACTCGATCGTTTGGGGATTTCCGTGAAGGGAGCGATCGTCATCGCCCGCTACGGCGAAGGCTGGCGTGGCATCAAGCCGAAAGTGGCGGGAGAGCACGGCGCCATCGGCTGCATCATTTATTCCGATCCTAAAGACGACGGCTACTTCCGCGGCGACGACTATCCCAAGGGCGGCTGGCGGCCGAAGGACGGCGTGCAGCGCGGCAGCGTGATGGACACGGATTATCCCGGCGATCCGCTGACTCCGGGCGTGGGCGCGACCGAGAATGCCAAGCGTCTTTCCAAGGACGAGGCGAAGACGATCACCAAAATTCCGGTGCTTCCGATTTCGTACGGCGACGCGCTGCCTCTGCTCTCAGCGCTGGAGGGTCCGGTTGCGCCGGAGAAATGGCGCGGGGGACTGGGCATTACTTATCACGTCGGCCCGGGGCCGGCTAAGGTGCATCTTAAAGTTGTTTCCAACTGGGACCTCAAGCCGGTGAACGATGTCATCGCCACGATCCACGGCTCGGATGCTGCCGATCAGTGGGTGATCCGCGGCAACCACCACGACGCGTGGGTCAACGGAGCGGACGATCCGTTGTCGGGCATGTCAGCGGTGCTTGAGGAAGCTCGCATGCTCGGCGAACTGCATAAACAGGGATGGAACCCGAAACGAACGATCATTTACTGCGCGTGGGACGGCGAGGAACCGGGATTGCTGGGCTCGACCGAGTGGGTGGAAACGCACGGCGACGACCTTCAGAAGCATGCCGTGGCCTACATCAATTCGGACAGTAACGGCCGCGGATTCTTTTATGCCGCCGGCTCGCACGATCTGGAGAAGCTGATCAATGACGTGGCCCGTCAGATCAACGATCCCGAGAAAGACATTCCAGTCTGGCAACGGGCGCGGTTGTCACGCATCGCAAACGCGAAAAATCAGGAAGACCGCAGCGAAATACGCAAGCGCGCCGAGCTCTCGATCGGCTCGCTGGGAGACGGTTCCGACTACGCCTCGTTTATTGATCATGCGGGAATTTCGGCGCTGAACATTGGCTACGGCGGTGAAAATGATGCGAACGCCTACCACTCCATCTACGACGACTTTTACTGGTACACGCATTTCATCGACACGGATTTCTCCTATGGGCGCGCGCTGGCGCAGACCGGCGGCACAGCCGTCATGCGCCTCGCGGATGCCGAACTGATTCCCTACGAGTACACAGAAATGGCGGAGCAGATCGGCAAGTACGTCACCGAGTTGGAGAAGCAGCTGAAGGACAAGCAGGAAGAGATCGCCGAGCGCAATCTCGAATTGAAAGAAGGAGTTTTTTCCGCGGTCGCCGACCCGCGCAAAACGTCGGTGCCTCCGCCGCGCGAAAGCGTTCCGCCGTACATGAATTTCGCTCCGTTGAAAAATGCCGTGGAATCCATCAAGCGAGGTGCCGAGCGCTATCAGGCTGCCGCGGCCAAGGCACAGGCCGAGGGCGCGACGCTCAAGCCGGAAGCGCTCAATTCCATCAACACCGATCTGCTGAAGGTCCAGCGAGCCTTCCTCACGGAACGCGGACTTCCCGAGCGGCCGTGGTTCAAGCATCAGGTGTATGCGCCCGGCGCGTACACCGGTTACGGGGCCAAGCCGATTGCTGCCGTTCGCGAATATATGGACGAGAAGAAGTGGGCGGAGGCGGACGCTCAGATCCCCGGCGTGGCAAAGGTGCTGGAGGACGCTGCGGCAGCGATCGGGAAAGTTGCGGACGAACTGGAGGCCGCAACCGGCTCAGGACACTGAGTGCGTCGCTGTCGCAGAAGCGGAGTTCTCTAGTGTCGTGGCTGGAGTAATCGTCCCGCGTCCCGTTAAGCCCAGCCCTTAGGGATCGTACACGGAGGTGTGCATGCCCGCACGCCTGGCGGCGTCCTGCATCTGATCGAGGTGCCGCTTCTGCTCTTCGAGCAGCTGCTGCATTTGAGCGATGCGCTCCATCTGAAGCGCCTGATAACGGTTGTACGGTCCTTCGGACTGCACCGTGCCGCCTTGCGCGTGGGCCATCGCTGTCATCTGGTCGATCCGCGCCTGCAGGCTGGCGACGCGATTTTCCTGCATCAGGATCCGCTGCCGCCATTGCTCGGCCGCGCGCTCATCCGCGAAATGCTGGCCAGCATAGCGCTGGTCAGAGAAGCGCTGATTGGGGGAGGGCCGATTGGCGAATTGGTGGCCGAACGGATCGTCGCTGTTGCGGGCGATGGCAGCGGGGCGTGCCGGCGGTTGCGATGCTTCGGATTCGTCACTTCCATTGGGATTGGCCGGAAGGTCTTTGTTCGTGATCACCCTCGGGTGCGTGCCGTTAGCATCCTCAGCGGCCTGTTTTTCCTTGTACTCGCGCGCAATATCGCCGAGCGACTGTTGGCCATAAACCGCGCAGCTCATCAGCGCCGCAATCGCAACCATCTTTACGAACGCTCGCAGCATAGGGTCTCCCGCTCCGCACGCCCAATTGTCGTCTCGGATAATGGTAGCTCCAGGCGGGCGGTCTGTCCGCAGTTAAAGCGGCGCGAGGGGCAAACCAAAGGACCACTACAGCACGACTGAAGGGTCAGTTCCGTGAGTGCGCAAAGGCCATGTCCCTTGTCCGGTTACCAATGTTTCTGAGTTGATCCAACGATGCAGCGCCCCTCCACCTCAGCCGAAATGCCCGCAGCTTCAGCGCGCTGAGATCGGGCGGAGCCAAGCGCCCGAGTTGCGTGTTAAAATTCTCACTCACATTGGGATGAGCCCACGCCCAGAAGCGTGGCTGTTTCTGCCAAGACAGGCCCGTAGCTCAGTTGGTCTAGAGCGCTTCCTTGACACGGAAGAGGTCGATGGTTCGAATCCATTCGGGCCTACCATTTCAAGTTGAGTTTTGGATTGGCGAGGTCCCTCGCTCCGCTCGGGATTTCGGCACGCGGCTCAGATCGGGATAGAGAGAATCGCCAGAATTCTCTAGCCCATGGGCTCGGCCCGTGATCCGGGAAACTCGCCTTACCTCCCACCCACCGGCTCTTTGCTTTCCCATTTATGTTGCATTGACAACATAAATATGTTGTAATAGCAACATGATCACCAAAACCGACACGACTTCTGACCCGATTCTTTCTGCCATGTTCCAGCGCCGCGCCATACGTGCCTTCGAAGCGGCGCAAATTCCCGCCGCAACGCGAGACCTGCTCTTGCAGTCAGCGCGACAGGCGCCGTCCAGCTTCAACATGCAGCCGTATCGGCTCTACTGGGTCGAGTCCCCAGCGCAACACGATGCTGTAGCCAAGCTCTGTATGGGTCAAAGTGCGGCGCGAACGGCTTCGGCCCTAGTCGTCGCGGTCGCCGACATCGGCTCGTTGCGCTCCACAGCCCAATTGCAATCGGCGTGGATGCGCCAGTCCGGCTTTCCGGCGCGGAAAATCCGCGAGTATGAATGGACCGCGCGGATTGGCCGCATCATTTTTATGCCCGGACCGCTGAATCTTTTTGGCATACTCAAGAAGGCGCTCTTTCGGCTGCTGAACGCCTTCAGATCGATCGGATCGCCGCCCGTAATGCGCTATGAAGTATTCAAGTGGGCCAGCAAGAGCACGGCGCTCGCCTGTCAGAATCTGATGATCGCCGCCGAAGTTGTCGGCCTGAACACTTGCCCCATGGAGGGATTCGATGCTCAACGGTTGGCGCGCTACCTTGGCCTTTCGCGAAAGCGCCAGGAAATCGTAATGGTCATCGCCATTGGCAAGAAATCTTCTAGCTACACCGCGCAGCCGCAGTGGCGCCGACCGATCGAAGCCACGGTGACATTTCTATGAGTTCTACCTCGCCCATGATCACCGAATCCACGATCCCCGAATCCAGGATTCCCGATGACATTCTCAAAGGTTCTGTCCTCGCACATCTGGCCGCTGCTTACTTCGCAGTTGGCAAACGTCTGGAACGAAAGACTGCTTGCTCAGCGACTCGCGCCTTCATTCTCTCGAGCCTGAGGCATGACGCTGCCCTGAATCAGAACCAAATTGCCAAGCGGCTTGGGTTCGATCGCACGGTGGTGCACCGCGCCGTCAAGACCATGCTCAAGGACGGGCTAGTATCAGAACGAAAAGCTAAGACAGGGCGAGCACTGCTGCTGCACCTCACTCCGAGGGGAGAGAAGTACCACCAAGCTCTCATCCAGCACCGCCGCAGTGCCGACGAAAAAGTACGACAAGCGCTGACGGCAGACGAACGTGCGACTTTGATTCGACACCTGAAACTCATCGCCGAGATGGAAGTCTGAACCAAATGGCGATCTACGCGTGTGATAGCGCCTCAACTCAGCGCGGGCGCGTGAAGCCGCAATCCTTCCACAACTTCTCCCAGTTCCACATAGTGTAAGCAGCCTTCTCCGGCAGCGGAAATCCAAGTTCGCGGGCGAGCCAGCAAACCTGGCCGCGGTGATGAGCATCGTGCGTGATCATGTACGCAAACATGGCTGCGCCGGGCGTCCACGGCCGCGCCCAGCCATCACGGTGGAACCTCTTGACGCGGCTTGCAGGATTCCCTAGCGCGTCGGCGAGCATGTCGCAGCATCGTGCCGCGCTCTCCGACAGCGCGGCCTTGGCTTGCCTCGGAGTGCAGCGGGCTCGATCAAGCGGCGCGGGTAGTTTGAGATGCGGGGCAGACAAGCGTAGCCACTTGCGGCGAACGTTGTGCACATGCGCGAATATCGCTGCGATGGTGCGTCCCTTATCTCCGGGTGGTTTAGCCTGCCAGGCGCGCGGGTCGAGATGTTCGAGGATGAGCTGGTTCATGCGGTCGTTGACGGCGAAGGCGTCGGCCATCACTCGAGGGAACTCGGAACTCGGCACAGTCGCGATCCTCGCCACGGGACCTCCTCAGCGTCGAGAAGGCTAACACGAAGTCCTTCGCGGCTAGAGTGAAAGACTACCGGATCAACAGTGCTCCTGAGCCGCAGGCGGTTTCGGCTTCTGCGGTATTCATCAACTGGCTTCTGAACGAGCTAGGACTTGATCGTTTTCGAAGTCTCGTCCCAGGTCACGGTTTTCTTGCGGAAATACGATTCGTTCGCCATGTGACAGGCGATGGCTGCGTTGTTTCCGAAGACTGCATCTTCCGTCACCGGCTTGCGCGACTTCACGGACTGGAAAAACACGTTCAGGTGCGGGCGCATGTCGTCCCAGTCGTGGCCGTGATAGATGGTGTCGTCGTGCGTAGGCTCCTTGCCCAGCGCTGGATCGTGTTCGGCGTGCCACAGCTTGAAGTATTCTTCGCGCATCTTCGCCGGAAATCCTGCGCTGTAGTAGCTGGGATCGGTATCAACGCCCACCTGGGGCGAATGCCGCAGATCGTACTCGCCGGCGTCGAGAATTCCCCTCGGCCCCATAAACCGCGCCAGTTCCGGTGTTTCACAGCCCAGATCGAGGCGTACGTAAACCGGAATACCGTGGTAGTCGAAGAGCACGGTGTGAAAGTCGGGCATATCGCGGCCGTCGTTGAAGCGGAAAATGCCGCCGAGCGCCGTCGCCGATCGCGGCACTTCATTCCATCCCAGCGTGGCCAGCATGCCGCTGATGAGATGCACCATCAGATCGCCGGCCACGCCCGTACCGTAGGCCTTCCAGCAGCGCCAGCGCGCGAAGTGATATTTGTTGAAGGGAATTTTGGGCGCGTCGTTGAGCCACGCATCCCAGTCCAGCGTTTCCGGGGAAAGGTCGAAGGGCGGCGGGTACTCCCAGGCGCCGGTGGGATCGTTGCGGCCAAGCGTGAGCTCGACCATTTCAACCTCGCCGATCGCGCCGGTCTGGTAGAGTTCGCTTGCCTTGGCGCAGAGCAGTGAGCTGACGCGCTGCGAACCGATCTGCACGATGCGATTGTTCTTCTTCGCGGCTTCGACCATGGCGAATCCGTCGGCGACGGTGTGCGACATGGGCTTCTCGCAGTAAATGTCTTTGCCGGCATTGCAGGCATCGACGACCACGCGCTTATGCCAGTGATCGGGCACGGCGGCCACGATGCAATCGATGTCCTTGCGGTCGAGCAATTCCTGATAGTGGCGCGTTGTGGGCAGGCTTGGGTTGGCGGCGATTTCCTTGGCGAGGGTGTGGCGTCCGTCGTACAAATCCGCCGCCGCGACGCACTCCACGCCGGGAAGGGTGATCGCCCCCGCCAGAAGTCCCGAGCCTTGCATTCCGATTCCGATGATGCCGAAACGGACGCGATCGCTCGCCGCTGCGGCGCGCGGCAAGGGCTGGGCTTCAAGAAAAATCGACTTCGAGGCGAGTACCCCGGCAGTCGCCGCGCTTCCCTGCAAGAACGCCCGTCGCGAAAAAAGACGTTTCATTTCGGTTTCTCCAGTCTGAGGTTGTCACTTCTTCAACGGCTTAATGGCGACTTCCTTGAAGAAGACAATGTCGTTGTCGCTGTGATTCTGCAGGCCCATGTAGCCGAAAGTCGGGCGCGGGCCGCGTTGCGGCTCGAAATCGAACTTGCGCTCCGGCACCGGATCGCCGTCTTTGTAGTCGGTGACTTTGATTCCGTTAAGGATCACGATCGTCCGGGGCCCATCCACGGTGATGTCCATCGTGTTCCACTCCGGACCCGGCTTCCATGCGTGTTTCACCAGCGGCTTGGTCAGCGAATAGAGCATGGCGGTCTCGTGATACTCATCTTCGCCGGAGGTCTCTGGGTGGTTGTCAATTTGCACCTCGAAGCCGTAATGCACGGGCATCCACTCTTCGCGCGGCTCGAGGGGAATGCGGATGAAGACTCCGGAGTTGTCGTTCACATCGCGCATTTTGTAGACCACATGAATGATGCAATTTCCGATCTTGCCCCCGGTCCAGTACAGCAGACCCATGCCGCCGTGCGTGCGGATCAAGCCGTCTTCTACCGTGTCGCCGCCCGGTCCTACATGTTTCCATCCGGTTAGATCCTTGCCGTTGAAGAGTTGTTGCCAGTGGTCAGGATCGCCTTTGCAAACATTCTGATCGTTGTCGGCAGCGAACGAGAAAACGGCCAGGCCGGCGAACTGAAAAACGAGCAGCGAAATGAGGACAATAAAACGTTTCATCGCGGGGATTCTCCTCAAGTTCTTGTGGAGGCTTTCGTTCGAGTAAACCAATTTACTCAAGTCAGAGGTGGGAATCAATGAGAGAGAACAGCTCGCAGGAAAATGTCGTCGCACAGCGGCGGCTTCGGGACTGATTCGTTTCCGAACCAGTCCCGCCTTCAAAATGACAATCGCCGAAATGACAATTGCGAAAGCGGCCTAGTCGTTTTCGGCTGTCCCTCTGAAGAATCGCATGCCCGCGGCAGCTCCCGAGCCGCCTTCGGCCGCGCGCTTCTTCTGCCACTCCGCTTCGGTGAGCACGGTGATTTCCGCCGCGCCTTTTTTCTTTAGTGATGCGTTGATACCGGGAAGTTCCTTCTGTGCCAATTTCTGGAAGTCGTCGATCACGTCCTGCAGTTCGTGTGCCAGCGATTCGCTGCGCGCAGCCTGATAATCCGCGGGCCGGCCTTCATAGCCATTAACCGCGCCATAAAGCTGGCCGAGATGTTCGCGGATGCGCTCTTCGCCGGTGATCATGCCTCCCTCTTTGGTGGCCACGATCTTCTTGCGCAGTTCATCGCACTTGGCGGAGAGATCTTCCAACTGCTTGCGCAAGGCGTCTTTTTCCGGAAGTTTGCCGGCGCGGGCGCTGGCGCCATTGCGCACGCCTTCAATGGCCTCTACGCCCCAGGTCATATGTTCGATCGTGTGGTAGACCTTCATGGTGAGGTCGAACTGCGCCTTGCGATCTTCCACCGTGAATTTCGCCCGCGGGTCGAGCGTTACGTTCAACTGTTCGGTGTAGGTGTTTTCGCCCTTGGTCATCTTCACCGTATAGGTTCCCGGCAGCACGCGCGGGCCTTGCGCCGCTTCAAACAACGCCGTCGCTGCAGGAGGCACGGCCGGCGCCTTGATCCGCATCGACCACGCCGCGCGATTCAGTCCGCGGTGCTTGCTGCCGGGCACGGTGTCGACAAGCTTGCCGTTCGAATCCAGAATCTCGATCTTCAGATCGCCGAAAATGTGGCGGCCCCGTTGGTAATAGGTGATCTGCGCATCTGTCGGACGGCTTAGACCGTGGAAGCTCTCGTCTCCTTCAGGCCAGCCGGCAAACACGTCGAAATACTGGATTGTCTTACCCGGAATCAACGTGGCTTCCTTCGACATGAGATCGGGAGTCAGCGCCCGCAGCGGCGAAATGTCGTCAATCACCCAAATGCCGCGGCCATGGGTCGCCAGCACCAGATCACCTTCGCGTGCCTGCACGGCGATGTCGCGAACCGCCGCCGCTGGGAAATTGCTACCTTTGTACTGCGCCCAGTGCTGGCCGCTGTCCACGGAGATCCACAGACCAAACTCCGTGCCCAGGAAGAGCAGGTTCGGATTGACCGAGTCTTCCTTGATCACGTGCGCGTAACCGCGCGCTCCGGTCTCCCGTACGGGAAGCGCCGTCCACGTCTTGCCGTAGTCCGTGGTTTTGTAGCAGTAGGGATCCATGTCGCCGTACCAATGGCGGTCGAACGTCACAAAAGCCGTGGCTTCATCGAATCGGCTCGCTTCCACCGTCGACACCCAGGAATTCTTTCCCAGGCTGCTTACGTTGCCCACAACGTTCGTCCAATTCTTCCCTCCGTCGCGCGTGATCTGCACATTGCCGTCGTCAGTGCCAACCCAGATGACCTGACCGTTCTTCGGGGATTCGGAAATGGAATAGATGGTCGTGTGCTCTTCCGCCGATGAGTTATCGATAGTCACGCCACCGGATTCTTCCTGCTTCTGTTTTTCCGGGTCGTTGGTTGTCAGGTCAGGAGAAATTCGGTCCCAGGACTGGCCGTGATCGCGCGAGCGGAACAGAAACTGCGCACCGATGTAGATTGTCCCTTTTTCGTTCGGGCTCATATGAATCGGCGTATTCCAGTTGAAGCGCAGCTTCTTCTCGCCGTAATTCGGCAGTGGCTTGATCTCGCGAATTTCGTGCGTGTAGCGCTGTACCCGGCCGATTTCTCCGCCCTGCGCTTCCGCGTAGATGTAGTTTGGATCGGAAGTGTCCTCGAACATCCAGAAGCCATCGCCGCCGAACATATTCTCCCATTGATAATTCGTGATCCCGCCTG
The DNA here is from genome assembly GCA_964407245.1 of uncultured Acidobacteriaceae bacterium. Lineage (GTDB taxonomy): Bacteria > Acidobacteriota > Terriglobia > Terriglobales > Acidobacteriaceae > Sulfotelmatobacter. The sequence continues at coordinate 78 of CAYOUY010000295.1, read as the reverse complement.
GATATTGCGAGTCACCGACCCAGGAGCTGTTGTCCTGGAGACCGCCATAAACATGATAGGGCGTGTCCATGTCGACGG
>CAYOUY010000294.1:0-11839 GCA_964407245.1 uncultured Acidobacteriaceae bacterium | reverse complement strand
TGTCCAGCGCGTGCGTGCCCAGCCACACCAGGTGCGAGTTGATGCGCGTCAGCTCGTTCAGCAACACGCGGATCCACTGCGCGCGCGGCGGAATCTCCAGCCCCAGCAGCTTCTCGACCGCCAAGCAGTACGCCAGGTTGTTGGTCATGGGGCAGAGATAGTCGATGCGGTCGGTGAGCGGCACCACCTGCTGGTAGAACTTGGCCTCGCAGGTTTTTTCAATGCCGGTATGCAGGTAGCCGATGTCGGGCATCAGGCGGACGACCGTTTCGCCGTCAATCTCCAGCAGCACACGCAGCACGCCGTGCGTTGACGGGTGCTGCGGCCCCATGTTCAGGATCATGGTGCGATCCTGGCCGGGCTCGAGAACGGGAGTGGGCGTCAGAGATGCCATCTGCCTAGCGGTAGCCCTCCACGGGATAGTCTTTACGCAGGGGGTGGCCTTCCCAGTCCTCGGGCATGAGAATACGGCGCAGATAAGGATGCCCGGTAAAGCGCACGCCAAAGAGATCAAAAACTTCGCGCTCGAAATAATTCGCCCCTGGCCACACCGAAGTGATCGACTCAACCGCCGGGCTGCTGCTGTTCAGCCGAACCTTCAGCCGAACGCGCTCTTTGTTCGGGATCGACAGCAGGTGGTATACGACTTCAAACCGCGGCTCCGCCGGATACCAATCGACGCAGGTAATATCCGACAGGAAATTGAACGGGCAGGCGGGATTGTCCTTCAGGAGCGAGCAGGCCTCGCGGATGTTGGCCCGGTCGACGCAAATCGTCATTTCGTCGCGATCGAACTTGACGCCTTGAACGACCGACGGATTCCAGGCGAGCAAACACGCGACCGCAGGATGGTTCTTCAGCTGCTCCAGATCGGTGATCGCGGGCGCCAGCGGCATCAGACTTTCCCCCGCCCCGTCTCGCCCCAATCGAGAACACCCTTTTTCCATACATAGAAGAAGCCGACGAGGAAAATCCCGATGTACACCAGCATTTCCCACAGGCCGAAGCGCTTCAGGTCGCGCAAAATCACGGCCCAGGGATAGATAAAAACCGCTTCTACGTCGAACAGGATAAACAGCATCGCGACCAGATAGAATTTCACCGAAAAGCGCTCGCGCGAGTCGCCGACCGGGGTCATGCCGCATTCGTAGGGCGAGAGTTTGGCGCGGGTGGGCTTACGCACGCCGATCAGCCAGGAAAGGATGACAATTGCGCCCGCAATCCCGCCCGCCATCAGCATATGGATCAAAAACGGGAGGTAGCGTGCGAAGTAATTGTCGGGCATAGGAGGAGGTATATATAATTCGCGCCAGCGATGGCTTAAACGTTCTAGATTATGGGCTTGGCGCGGGAGTGTCAAGCGAGCGGAGACCGAATTGGGTAATTGTGAAATTTGGTAATTGAGTGATTGAAACCCAGGTGGGTCGGAGGCTTCCGAGGGTTTTCAATTATCCAATTACTCAATTTCCCAATTACGAATTTCCTTATGATTTTCGGCTTCAATACCGACGTTAAGCATGGCGACACCATCTACCACGTGCAGAGTGAAGCGCGTGAAAACGAGCGTCTGCTGCAGACGCAGGTCTTTGTGCGCGGGCGCTGCGTGGGGAAAAAAGCGACGTCGTATGCCAGCAGGTCCGACGCGACTTTCGGCGACACGCAGAAAGAGCAGCAACTGCGCGAGCAGCACCGCCTTGTGCTGGATGCCATTCGGGAAGGGAAACTGGAGCAGGCGCTCGATCGGCCCGAACCGGAAGCCCTCGCGACGGTGAAAGAGCTGGACGTGCAATGGCTGAACTCCGACTCGGTCCTGGCCGATCGCAACCTGGTCATGCAGTTGCGCGTCACCGAGGGAGGATCGGCCGCGCCAGGAGCGCGCCTGATCTTCCGTTTCGCCCGTCCCGGAGCTTCGCCTTTTTACACGCAGGCGGTGGCCGATTCCGGCGGCTCGGCCGAAATCAAGATCGAAGTCGAGGAGTCCGCGCTGACCGATTCGTCTCTGCTGGTCCAGGCCAACTTCGAAGGCCGCACGGCGACCCGGAAATTCCTGCTGCGCAAAGCCTAGTCTGGCCGCGCTACAATCCCCGAGTAGATATTTCTCTCCAGCCCATGAAACTCCACATTAACGGGGAAGAGCGCGACTTCGAGAGTGCCTCGGTTTCATTTACCCTTTCCGCGCTTGTGGAAATCCTCGGCATGAAGCCCGACCGCGTCGCGGTGGAGCTAAACCGCGAGATTGTGCCGCGGGACCAATGGGGCCAGACGACACTAAACGAGGGCGACCGGCTGGAAGTCGTCCACTTCGTGGGCGGCGGCTCCGCCCCGCAGGAACTCCCTTAGTCACCCCTTGCCCAACAATTCTTTACTTGATCCACAGCGGCTCATGCCTAAAATGTTTGAAACATTTGACTTGGGGATTGTTTCAGACAGGATTGAACGGAAATGCAAGATCACTTTACATCACAAGAGGTCATCGCTTTAACCGGAATCACCGCGCGCCAATTGCAGTGGTGGGACGAGCGGGGCGTGGTTAAGCCTGACCGGGAAGGCCATCGCCGCCGGTATTCGATCCATCAACTCACCGAGGTCGCGGTGATTTGCGAACTCCGGCGCAAGGGATTCTCGCTGCAGAACGTCCGCAAGGTCATGCGCTTTCTGGACCGCGAGCTGGGCAAACGGTTGGCAGAAATCGTCAGTAGCAACTCCGAGTACCACCTACTCACCGACGGCACTCATCTTTATCTCGAGACTTCAGCCCGGCAGATCGTCGACATTCTTAAGAATTCCAGCCAGCCGATTCTGGGCATTTGTCTGAGCGACGCTGTGCGGCAGTTGCGGGCCGGGGTCGTCGCCGGGAAGGCGAATACTTCGGTAACTTCGCCCGGTTACCGGCGCCGTGCTAGAAAGGCTTCATAAGCAAGCGTTGTCGGATCGAGTCGCCAGGGGAACACAGGGAGGAGCTACATGGTCGCAGAACTGGATCTTCTCAGTGAGTGGATTCCGGAACAGATGCAGCCTGGTACCGTCTTTGTGCTGGAAAACGCCGGCGAAATCGGCGAGAAGGAAGATCCCTACTGGGCGGTCCTGTCCTGCCCCTCGTGCGGTATGCTGGGCCTGATCACGCGGAAACAGATCAACGGCCTGCTGCCGGTCATCTGCGGCTCGGAAACTTGTTCGGCGCAGTTCTTCATCCGCGACGCGGAAGTAGTGGCGCGGAAACCGTTCTAGTGAGGATGTTGTGTCGCCGACACGGCACCACGAACCTTGTAGGTGTGCCGGTTCCTTACACGATTACCGCGGATTTCATCGAGCATCTCAGAAAGTGATAGCTCACTTTCTGTCTCAACATCGTCGCCAATCCACAAAGCTCGGAGGGTAAAACCGCCAGCTTCTTTTCCTAAGACTTCCAGCGCCGACGATAAGCCTTCGAGAATTTCGCTTTCGAGTGACCAAACTGGCTTGCTCCAACCAGCGTTGTCCGAAAGAAGGGAGCATGAACAGCCGCCGCCACGAGAAAAGTGCAGCGCGCCCTTGATCGGCTTGTTCACTTTCTTCACCGAAAGCCCCGATGCACGCGCCACGCGCTCTGCACTGACTTTGTTCTGGGTTGTTGGAATCACGTAAAACTCAAGGCACATGCCGTTTCACCACCAGGGGACGAGTGGTCAATGCTTGATCGCTTGATTCAACTCCACCGGTACTTGCTCGACAATCTCAATCCCGAACCCCTCCAATGCCGCGACTCTCTTCGGGCGATTCGTTAGCAGGCGAATGCGGCGCAGATCAAGATCAGACAGAATCTGCGCCCCAATGCCGATCTCGCGCTGCGTCTGCTTCTCATAGAGAGATGTAAGTTTGTGCCCGTGATGGAAGCTCAGGGCCGTGCGATCCCCTACTCGCTCGATCGAGAAACCTTTCGACGTCTGATGTAAATAAATCAACGCGCCCCGGCCTTCGCTGGAAATTCGGCGCAGCGAGCCCTCCAGCGTGGCGTGGCATTCGCAGCCGGTGGCGCCGAACACGTCGCCCATCAGGCAATGGGCGTGCATGCGAACCAGCACCGGCGTGTCGCTATGCTCGATTTCTCCCTTCACCAGCGCCACATGCGACTCGCCGCCATCTATTTCGCTCTCGTAGGCGATCAGGCGGAATTCCCCGAATCGCGTCCCCACCAGCGCCTCGCCCACGCGGTGCACATAGCGCTCGTGGGCCATGCGGTAGCGGATCAACTCGGCGACGGTCAGCATCTTCAGTTTGTGCTCGCGGCAGAACTCGATCAGATCGGGCACGCGCGCCATGCTGCCATCGTCTTTCATGATTTCGCAGATGATCCCCGCCGGAATCAGGCCGGCAAGCCGCGCCAAATCGACCGACGCTTCCGTTTGCCCCGCACGCACCAACACACCTCCCTTGCGCGCCCGCAGCGGAAATACATGCCCCGGCCGCGCCAGATCGGCGGGCTTGGTCGCCGGGTCGATCGCTACCTGAATGGTGCGGGCACGGTCGTAGGCCGAGATACCGGTTGTGACGCCCTGGCGCGCGTCAATCGCCTCGCAAAAAGCCGTGCCGTACTGAGAGGTGTTCTCGGCGGTCATGGGCCCGATGCGCAGATGTTCGAGCCTCTCCTCGGTCATGGTCAGGCAGACCAGGCCGCGGCCGTGCTTGGCCATGAAGTTGATCGCGTCAGGAGTAACTTTCTCCGCTGCTAGGGTGAGGTCGCCTTCATTCTCGCGGTCCTCGTCGTCGACCACGACGATCATGCGGCCGGCGCGGATTTCCTCGACCGCCTCGGGAACGTCGATGAATGGCGATTGGGGGCTCATTTGATGCGATTGTAGCAATCCGGGTTCTACCGGGCTAGTTCCTGTTCGGCACCCCGGAACAGCGCCCGCAGGGCACGGACGACCCACCGCGTCAATGCGACAACGATGACGACCAGCATTGCCGCCAGCGTCCCTGCTACGTATGGATGCCGTGTCGCCAGCCACGTTAGGCCGATGGCCAAGATGTCCTCGCCGAGGCTGAGCGTGATATTCGAAAGCGGCTCGGGCGAGGGCGTTACTGCGGCCCGCACTGCGGTCTTGCCGCCATGGGCTGCCAAAGCCACGGCTGCGCCGACGAGCGTGGCCAGCAGTTGCATCTCCGGAGAAAGCTGGTTGGTTGCCTGATATGCCAGCAATCCGGCTACAGGAACACGAATGAACGTGTGCAGGGCGTTCCAAATGAGATCGAACGCGGGGATCTTGTCGGCAAAGAACTCCATCGCAAACAAAGCAGCGCTGGCGCCGATGACCGGCCAACCCTGGAGCATCTGGAGTCCAGGAGGTAGCGGCAGGTGCCCGAACCGGGCCAGCAACCCAAGGACGGCAACTGTTGCGTACAGGTTCAGTCCTGCAGCGAAGCCGATGGCCACCAGCACGGCGAATAGCTCAGCCCGCGGGATTTGCAGCACGTCGAGCATCGGATCGGTCTTCTATGTCAGGTCTTTAGGTCTTTAGGTCTTGGGTCTTCGGTCCGCGGTCTTCGGCACCAAGAGCAGACTGGAAACGAAATGCGGCTCGATTTCCTAACACCCACGACCTACGACCGAACGCCCGAAAAAGCAAAAGGGCCGCTCCGCGCAGAGCGACCCTACAAGATTCTCACACCCACGTTACAGAGTCGATTCGATCTCGAAACCCCAGGCCTCCAGCAGCGGTTCAGGGATGTACTTCGAGTTCTTGTTGCGCCGGGCCCACTCGCGCAGCCGCGTGGAACGGAGATATTGGTCGGGGGAGAGCTTATACTCGCGCACAACCTGCTCAAACTCGGTGATGGTCGGGGTAATCGGGCCAATCGGCTCGGGCTTGCCCCAGTTTGGATTTCCGCGTCTCTTTGCCATGAAAAATGCCTTTCCACCTCAGGGGATGAACTGATCTATCGTCCAGATCGCTAACTATATGATTCTCCATCTAATCATCAGGATGCAGTCATCAGGATGCAGCCAAGCGCGCCCAAAAGGGCAAACCGACGCGCGAGCGAACCACAGGCAACCCTGAGCTAAATGGAGACTCAGTATCCTACTGTCGTTTTCCTTGGAAAGTCAATCACAATTTTGCTGTAGAACCCGAGAGGGGATGACTTAAGTGTATGGAAACAGGGACTTTGCCAAAAGGGACACGGCGCTTCCGCGCCCCGGACAGGCTCCTTAGCGCGACCTGCCGCAGCCCCGTTTAGGCTCCTTTCTTTTTGTTTAACCCCGTTGGAGGATTACGCCCGTAACCCCGATTCTCACGACGATCGTTGATCCCCCTTTCCTAGAGAAATAGAGTGCTTGAAGGGGGAGATTCGTCCTGCCGGCGAGGGTCCTCGCCGGAATGACACCCCACGGATCAGGGAATAGGCCCAGCTATGAGTCTGAAATCATTGGTGTTGTGTTCGGACGAAAAAATCGTACGAGTATTGCGCCGGGTGCTGGGTGATCTTGAAATTGGGGTTGAGCTCTGCTCTGACGCCGATGCCGCCCTGCGCCGGCTGACGCGCCAACGGTTCGAAGCGATTATCGTGGATATCGTCGATGACGGCGCCACCGAGGTGCTGCGCAGCGCCCGCTGTGCACCGTGCAACAAGCAAGCCGTGGCGGTCGCCATCGTTGAACCAATTGTCGGCCTCAAGGCTGTGTTTGATATTGGCGCCCACTTCGTCCTGTACAAACCGGTTTCCAGCGAGCGCGCCAAGTCCAGTTTTCGCGCGGCTCGAGCCCTGATGAAAAGCGAGCGCCGCCGCAATGCGCGCGTCGCAGTTCAGATTCCTGTGGTGCTGCGCAGCCCCGGGGCCGGCGGCAATATGAAAGTAACGACCGTCGACTTGAGCGAGGGTGGCATGGCGGTCAACCTGACGAATCAGCGCCACCCCAGCGGCCAGTGGCAAATCGCTTTTACGCTGCCCGGCACCTCCGCCGAGTTGGAACTTCCCGCCGAATTTGCCTGGGAAGGAACCAGCAAGCAGGCCGGCCTGCGCTTTCTCCAGGTCTCGCCGGAAGCGAGCATGCGGCTGCGGGAGTGGCTCAAGCAGAACTCGGCCGATGCCGAGCAGGACGATCCGCCGATCAGTTGCCGGCTTACGGATTTGAGTCTGGGAGGCTGCTATCTGGAGATCGCTTCCCCCTTTCCGGTGTCGAGCCGGGTCATGCTGTCGATGCGCGCTGCGGGCATGGAGGTCCGTGCGCAGGGCGTCGTTCGCGTGATGCATCCGGACAAAGGCATGGGCGTGGAATTCGCTCAGACAACACCCGAGCATCGCGCCTCGGTCGAGCAGTTTCTCGGAACGCTTTCCGAGAACCGAACGCTTCTGCCGGAGTTGCTGGTTGCGCCGGAAGGGCTGGAATCAGAGATGAATGTCGTCCGCTCGCCAGCGGATCAGGACGATCCGCTATTACAGCTTTTCTGCGCTCAGCCGATGACCGCGGATGCCTTCCACGAAGCGCTGCGTAAACAACGCGCTGGCGCGACCACCGAAACCGGCAGCGCCGCGGCCGCTCACGCCTAGAGCCACGGATCCGACCCAGTCTTTCTGCGCGGAGATGCGCTGCGTCGCAGCATTCCGCAACTGTGCTTCAATGCCGGGGCTCTAGTGGCCGACGATGCTGTCGACGAACTGCTGCGTTTCAGCAATATTCTGCGACAGGCGCGTCGCCATTTGGGTTGCAGACGCCGCTTCGCCTTCTCTGCCGCTTTGCTTCAGGGCGCCTGCGAGCAAGAGGTAAGTCACATCGGTAGGCTGCAATGCAACCGCCTGAGAATAAGCGTGGATCGCGGCATCGACATCTCCAGCCCGTTGCGATGCCGCTCCCAGGCCAATCCAGGCGCGGACGTTTCGAGGACGAAGGTTCACACACGACTGGAAATTGTCTCGTGCCGCAGAGAATTCGCCCCGTTGCTGATAAATCGATCCCATATTGAAGAACGCGGTCGCCCGGGATCGTTCGTCAACAGTCATCTCCGTAACTCTCTTGTACTGCGCGAGGGCGCCCGCCAGGTCGCCGTGCTTCATCTTGTAAAAGGCGAGATTGGAGTTGCTGAGAGGGTCCAAGGGACGAATCAGCGCGGCCGCCTGGAAGTGCGGTATGGCTTGTTCAAGATCGCCCTGCTCGAGAAAAGAGTTGCCAATTTCGTCTTCTGCGACATAGTTATTGGTCGTAACCGCCGCTGTGTGCGTCCAGAGCTCCAGATTGCTGCTCCAATAGCCGAGTTGATGATGGGAAACCAGAGCTAACGCGAGAAGGGCCACGGTTGACGGTGCTGCCAGCCAGTGGGGCGAAATCGAGCGATCCGCAGCAAGATCCGCCACGCCCCAGCAAACCGCAATGAAGAGGCCGATAAATGGCAGATAGGCGTACCTGTCTGCCATAGCCTGTACTCCTACCTGTACCAGTCCGATCATCGGAAGCAAGGTCCCTAAAAACCACAGCCAGCCAGCAATGAGATAACGCTTGCGCGCAAGCAGGGCTGCGGCAGTGATCAGGAGCAGCAAGAGGATGGAAAGCGAGATCTGTAGCCTGGTCAAAGTTTCGGGCTGGTAGGGATACATTACGCACAGATGCGAAGGCCATAACGCTTTGCCCAGATACTTCGCATAAGAAACAACGGCATTGGCAAGACGAATTGAAAGGGGATAGTGGTTGAAGGACGTGACCGCGCCGGCGGCGGTTTGGGCTCGCAGCGTCAGCACCGCACTGGGCACACACAGCGCCAGCAGCGGCAATTTTTCTGCGAGGAGCCAGGGACACGGCTTGGGCGGGCAGGGCTCGCGGGGGCCGTGCTTGCCGGGGATGGACTGCTCTTGCGGTTGGCTGGACTCCACAGGCCGACTCAAGACCCGCCGCAACGGCCAATAGTCCCAAAGCAGCAACACGAAAGGCAGGGTGATCACTTGAGGCTTGGACATCAGACCCAGAGCAAACAGAGCCGCGACCAACAAATAGCGGCCAAGTTGTGGCTTGCGTGCGTACCACTGGTAAGCCGCAAGCGTCAGCAGAAAGAAGAAGAGGCTGAGGAGGTTTTTTCGCTCGGCAACCCAGGCGACGGATTCCACATTGATCGGATGCACGGCGAAGAGAACAGCAACCGTCAAGCTCCGCCACAGGAATCCGGTCGCGCTGTAGAGCGCCCAGAACAAAAGCGCCACATTGATGGAATGCCAAATCGCGTTGGTGTAATGATGTCCCCCCGGATTGAGATGGAAAATCTCACAATCCAACATGTGCGACAGCCATGTGACCGGATGCCAGTTGCTTTCCTCGAGGCTGGTGAATGCCCAGTGGGCCGATGCCCAGCTCAAGCCATCTTTAACGTGAGCGTTATCGCCGATATAACGGCCATCGTCATAGTTGAGAAACGGAAACTGGGCGACCGGACTGTAGAGCGCAAGCGAAAAAAGAATCAGGACCAGAGCAGCAATGAGTGCGTGCTTGCTTGAGACTTGGAGAGACGTAGGATTCGTCCGCATGGGCAATGCGGCGATTGGTTTCAGTTCGGGCCGGCTATCTGTGCTGCACTGCATCTCAAAATGGGTAATTTCTTCCTTGGCATGACTATAGCCGACTGCGCCGATTCAGAGATCGTTACTATGGTGCGAGACTCTGATGCATTAACTGCGGGTGGGGCATAAAACGATTCCGATGACCGTTGTGCAATGCCCGCGCTGCTATGCAACCACAGCTACCTCACCACACCAACTGGCAGCAGTGCGAAGGGTGTGTGATACTAGGGCCGGAAGCGACGAATCTGACGCGGAACAGGAAACGCCAACCAGCGGAATTCGGCAGGCCAACTTGCCGGGATGGCGAAATTGGCAGACGCAGCGGACTTAAAATCCGCAGGGGCCAAAAGCCCTGTGGGGGTTCGATTCCCCCTCCCGGCACCAGCTTTAAGTCCCAACCCATTCACGCTACATTAGTTAGGAAGGACAGCGACCGTCTGGCGCTGATCGGCCACTGCGGTGTTCTTGGTACTGTTTTCGACAACTCTGCCCAAACTCTGCCCAAACTCGGCTGCGTTGGACTTTTGCTTGGCATCGAGCCGCGCCGCCGCGTCTTCCAAATCGGCCTGCTCGATGATGTCGTATCGCTTGAAGATGCTGGCGGTGACATGGCCGCTGATCTTCATTGCAACTGATTCCGCCACGCCCAACCTACGCAAGTTGCGCACACCGGAACGTCGTAGATCGTGGAAGAGCAGCCCTACATACCTTCGCTTGCGGCTGCCACAGTTGCACTTCGGCTCGTTGATGATGCGGTCACAATCCGCACATACATACTTGCCCACACCGGCTCGGATGCAGACGGAATGCCACGTGTCGCGGAAGTCGTGCACAGCCTTGCCGCCGTCCCGCGTGAAGACATAATCATCCTTCGCCTTTTTGCTAACGCAGGCACTCAATAGCGTGAAGACCTCGTTGGTCATCTTTACAGTGCGCCCGCGTCCGTTCTTTGTGGTGCCGACTTCCAGCGTGATAGTGCGATCCGACAGGTCAATTTGTCGAACACGCAGCCCAACTACTTCTCCCAGCCGCCAGCCGAAGTTGTAAGCAACGGCCAGCATCGTCCGCAACCACAGCCCGACCTGTCCGCACTCAGCCGCCAGCTTCGCATAGTCCTCATCCTTCAGGAATCCGATGCGAATGTCAGGCTTACAATCTCGGCTTCAAAACAGCGTTTGTCAGGCTCGATCCCGTCGCCGCCATCCCTCTGTTTCAGCGCGCGGTCGCCCTGGATCCGAATTTCGCCATGGCCTATGCGAGCCTCGGCACCGCCTACGTCGTCGCCGGTCAATCCGCGCGCGCCGCCGAAGCCATCCGCAAAGCCTACGAACTGAGGTAACGCGTCAGCGAGCAGGAAAAGCTCTATATCGTCTCCCACTACGAGGAATCTGTGACGGGGAATCTGGAAGCCGCCCGCAAAACCCTCGAACTGTGGCGGCAGACCTATCCCCACGACCCGGTTGTTAACAGCAACCTCTCAGTTATTTACGGAGCTATGGGTGAGTACGACAAGGCGCTGGCCGAGGACCAGGAAAGACTAAGACTTGATCCCGGCAGCGCGCTTAGCTGGGCGAATCTCGTCGCCGGATACCTCCCGCTCAACCGTCTCGATGAGGCGAAAGCTACAGCCGCGGAGGCGCAGGCCCGCCATCTTGATTCGCCTAGCGTCAGCAATATGCTCTACGCGGCGGATTTTCTCCTGCACGATACAGCCGCGATGCAGCGTGATGTCGCCGCCCTGATGGGCAAACCCGGTTTTGAAGATGGGATGCTTGATAACGAGTCCGACACTGCCGCATATGCCGGACAGTTTTCGAAAGCACGCGAACTGACCCGCCGCGCGGTCGATTCCGCCCAACGGGCCGACGAAAAAGAAACAGCCGCTGCTTACGAGGCCGAATCGGCTTTGCGGGAAGCGATTGTGGGCAATCCGATCTTGGCAAAACAACGGGCGCAGGCCGCGCTCGCGCTTTCAAACGCCAGAGATGTTGAGATGATGTCGGCCATCGCTTTGGGGCTGGCGGGCGATTCCGCTCAGGTCACGAAGCTGGCAGATGATTTGAAAAAGCGCTTCCCCGAGGACACGATCGTTCAGACCGAAGCTCTGCCGTCAATCCGCGGCGCCGCAGCTCTCCAAACGGGAAAGGGCGCCAAGGCCGCTGAAGCGCTCGCCCCAGCAATTCCCTACGAACTTGGGACCTTCGTGGTTAGTGCCTACCCCGCATATCTTCGCGGCCAGGCTTACCTTGCTGCTCATCAAAGCCCAGCCGCTGCCGCCGAGTTCCAAAAAATTCTCGACCACCCCGGCGTCGTCCAGAAC
>CAYOUY010000293.1:0-1584 GCA_964407245.1 uncultured Acidobacteriaceae bacterium | reverse complement strand
CGGCGACGAAGAAGCGGGCGTGTACGAGATCTTCCTGAACCGGCTGCTGTTTACCGAGGAAGGCCGGGACGACTACCTCAATGCCGAGCACTACGTGATGCTCGGCAACTATGAGCGCGACCCTGACCGCTTCTTCGCCATTCTGGAAATTGCCCGCCTCTTTCTGAAATCGCTGGATCTAACGGACGTCCGTGAGGAGCGGGACATCCGCGCGGTTCTCAGTGTTCCGGAGAACGCCCAGGAGCTGGTGGCCGGCGGCACTCCCGGCGAGGATGACGCAAAAGCCCGGGCGCAGAAGGCCGTCCTGACAGCCTGGCTGGAGACCCTCGAACAGTTCGGGATGATGCAGCACGTCATTGCCGCTTACGAAGTGGTGCCGATCCTTCCCGAATACTCCCCACCGATCAATGCGCAGCAGCTGAAGAACGCGCTGATCCAGCGCGTGGAACGCTTGCGCGTAGAAGAATTACTGGACGCGCATGGCAAGCTCTCTGTGGACGCGATGCATGATTCCGTCAAGCGGGTACTGGGCTGCCGCGGCGCGGCGCGGGCGAAGGTCGCGGGGAGGTTCCTGGCTGACTTCATCCGCTACCACCGCGACGTGCGTAAGCTGGAAGCGCTTACCGCGGCGATGGACTGCGTAAACGTGATCATCAGCCCCAAGGTTCGAGAGCTGTCGGCCATCAACAACACTCTCTATGAATTCATGTTCCCTGACGAGCAAACGGTGACGGAAGAGAGGGTGCTCGCCCACGTTGTGCTCAAAGCTGACCTGCGTGACTCCAGCCATGTCACCCGGACTCTGTGTGAGCGGGGGCTCAATCCGGCTTCGTATTTCAGCCTGAACTTCTATGAGCCGGTGAACCGGTTGCTGCCGCTGTTCGGGGCGGAAAAAGTGTTCATCGAGGGCGACGCCGTGATCCTGTCGCTCTTCGAACGCCAGGGTGAAGGGCAATTCGCGGTGGCGCGCTGTTGCGTGCTGGCACGCGAGATTATTGGCGTCGTACGGGCCTATAACGAGAAGTCACGCCAGGCGGGGTTGCCGACGCTGGAACTGGGTATCGGTATTGCCTACCTGGACTCGGCGCCGCTCTACCTGATGGATGGCGCCACCCGGGTGATGATCTCACCCGCTCTGAATCAGAGCGATCGCTTGTCGTCATGCAGCCGGGTCGCCCGCCGTCGCTTGGCCAGGAATCCCACTCAATTCAATGTTTTCGCTTTTCAGAACGCCGAGAGCGGGGCGAACGGCGACGATGCGGAAGAATTGCTGGTGCGTTACAACATCGGAGGCGTGCACCTGGACCAGAACGCATTCGATAAACTGCGCGAAGAAATTTCTCTGCGCACTGACAACCTGCAAATGGCAATGCTCTGGGGCCGCGAACCGGTCCGGCTCTTCAGCGGCATGGTGCCGCTGTCCTCGGGGGGATTTCAGAAGCTGGTCGTGCGCGAGGGCCGCGTCGCCCACGTTGATCCGCGCACCTTCGCTTTCAAACGCTGGACCGATCTTCGCTATTACGAAGCCTGTACCAGCGCCGAGATCTACGAACTGCTGGAAAAAAAGACGGCCAGCGCTCCGGC
>CAYOUY010000292.1:0-3174 GCA_964407245.1 uncultured Acidobacteriaceae bacterium | reverse complement strand
TGCAGCGAAGTTCTGGTGCTCAGCCGGCCCGACATCATTCGCGACATTCACGCGGACTTTTTCCGCGTCGGCTGCGACGTGGTCGAGACCAATACTTTCGGCGGGACTCGCATCGTGCTGACCGAGTTCGAACTCGGCGACCGCGTGCATGAAATTAACGTCAAAGCCGCACAGTTGGCCAGAGAAGTCGCGCAGCAATTGTCCACTCCGGACAAACCGCGCTTCGTTGCCGGCTCGCTTGGCCCTTCCACCAAGCTGCCTTCGCTCGGCCATATTTCATTTGATGAGATGGTCGCAGCCTACGAAGAGCAAGCGGCCGCGCTGATCGAAGGCGGAGTTGACGTTCTGTTGGTTGAAACTTGTCAGGATCTGCTGCAGGCCAAGATCGGCGTGATCGGCGCGCTCGAAGCGCTGCGCAAAGCGGGCAAACGTCTGCCCGTAACGGTGCAGGTCACGCTGCAGGAATCAGGCACGATGTTGCTGGGCACCGAGATCGGCGCGGCACTCACTGCGCTCGAACCGTACGACGTGGACGTGATCGGACTGAACTGCGCCACCGGTCCGGTTGAAATGAACGACGCAGTGCGCTTCCTGGGCGCAAACTCCACCAAGCACGTGTCGGTGCTGCCCAACGCCGGCTTGCCGCAGAACGTCGGCGGGCACGCCGTCTACAAGCTGACTCCCGCGGAGTTGGCCGAGTATCACAAGCACTTTGTGCAGGACTACGGCGTGCGTATTGTCGGCGGCTGTTGTGGAACGACACCGGAACATCTGAAAGCTGTGGCCGAGGCGGTCTCTGGAGTTGAGCCTGCAAAGCGGGACGTGAAACGAGTGGGCGCAGCGTCAAGTGCATATACGTCGGTTCCGCTTGATCTGGAGCCGAAGCCGCTGATCGTGGCCGAGGAAATGAACACGACCACGCGCGTCGAGCATTTTCGCAACCTGGTCCGCGCGAAGAAGAACGACGAAATTCTGGCGCTGGCGAAGAAGCTGGTGAACGACGGCTCGCACATGCTGGATTTGTGCTGCGCCATCGTGGGCGAGGACGAGAAGGGATACATCACTTCGATTCTCGAAAAGATCGCGACGCGCGTTCCGGCACCGATTCTCGTGGATTCGACCGAGGCTGACGTAGTCGAGGAAGCGCTGAAGCGCATTCCCGGCCGCGCGATCATCAATTCGATCAATCTGGAGGACGGCGAGAAGCGCACCGCGAAAGTTTTGCCGATGGCCAAGCGCTACGGCGCGGCGGTCATCGCGCTCACGATTGACGAAGAGGGCATGGCACTCACCGCCGATAAGAAAGTCGCGATCGCGCACCGCATTTTCGATCTGGCGACGAAGAAGCATGGCCTCGACGGCACTGATCTTATTTTCGATGCGCTGACTCTGCCGATTTCAACCGGCCAGGAAGAATATCGCACGGCGGGAATCGAGACGCTGAAAGCCGTCGAGCGGATCAAGAAAGAACTGCCCTCAGTCAAAACGATTCTGGGCGTCAGCAACATTTCTTTCGGTCTCGATCCGTATCCGCGCCGCGTGCTGAATTCCGTTTTCATGCACGAGGCGGTCGACCATGGCCTCGACATGGCCATCGTCAACTACACGAAGATTTATCCGCTGTACAAGATTCCGCAGGAAGAAGTGGGACTGGCACGCAAGCTGATCTTCCGCGACGAGTCGGCGGGCAATCCGCTGCAAAACTACATGGCTCATTTCGCCGGCATGAAAGGCAACCTGGCAGCCACGACGACCGCGCACGTCGACGCGCTTTCGGTCGAAGACAAGCTGAAGTTCGCCATCATCAACGGCGAAAAATCGGTGGGCGAGGGCCCGAACAAGAAATCGTTGGAGCAGTTGCTCGATGACGCTCTAGTCAATTATTCGCCGCTCGAACTGATCAATACGGTTCTGCTCGACGGCATGAAAACGGTTGGCGACCTGTTCGGCGCGCGCAAAATGCAGCTGCCGTCGGTGCTCGATTCGGCAGGCGTCATGAAGCAGGCGGTCGCCTATCTTGAGCCGAAGATGGAGAAGAAGTCGGGCTCGAAGAAAGCCACGATCGTGCTGGCAACGGTAAAGGGCGATGTGCACGACATTGGCAAGAACCTGGTCGACATTATTCTGTCGAATAACGGATTCAAGGTCGTCAATCTCGGCATCAAGCAGCCGGGGGATGCGATCATTCACGCGGCGCAGGAGCATCGCGCCGACGCCATCGGGCTGAGCGGGTTGCTGGTGAAGTCGACGCTGGAAATGAAATACGTCATTCAGGACTTGCAGCGGCAGAAGCTCGAGTTCCCAGTGATCTGCGGTGGCGCGGCGCTGACGCGAAAGTACGTCGAGGACGACCTGCGGCGGGAGTACGCCAACGCTGTTTTCTATGCCGATGACGCCTTCAGCGGATTGCACATCATGGAGGATCTCGCAACCCCCGACGGCAATCGGGACAAGCGCCTGCAGGAAGGCCGCACGGTGAAAGAGTATGCGAAGGCCACGGCGGTGGACGAAGAGAGTGGACCGGTGTTTGCCGAGCGCAGTCCGGTGGTCGGCGACGCGCCGAGCATTCCGCAGCCTCCGTTCTGGGGCCTGCGTGTGCGCAAGGATTACGATGTGCGCGAAGTGTTTCGTTATATCAACGAAACGGCATTGTTCAAGAATCAGTGGCAACTGAAGACAGCGTCGCAGTCGGATTACGTCCGCCTGGTCGAAGAAAAGTTTCGTCCGATCCTGACCAAACTGGAAGAGGAAGTCGCACAGTCAGGCCTGTTTCAGCCGCAGGCGGTTTGGGGATATTTCCCGGCGCAGAGCGAGGGGAATGATGTGATCGTGTACGAACCGGCAGATCAATCGGACGGACGGGGGCGTCCGTCCCTCCACGAGCTGTTGCGGTTTACGTTCCCGCGCCAGCGCGAGGGCCGGCGATTGTGCATCTCCGACTTCTTCGCGTCCAAGAGCTCGGGAAAAATGGACGTGCTCGGGCTGTCGCTGGTCACGATTGGACCAAAGGCCACCGTGGAAACGCAGCGGCTGTTTGAAGGCGGCGAGTACACGAAGTATCTCTACCTGCATGGGCTGAGTGTAGAAACTGCCGAAGCGCTGGCCGAATTGCATCACCGGAACATGCGGCAGGAATTGGGAATCGCTGGCAACGACGCGCGGGAGATTCGTGAC
>CAYOUY010000291.1:0-2823 GCA_964407245.1 uncultured Acidobacteriaceae bacterium | reverse complement strand
CGAGCTCATAAAGTTGTCGCTGTTATCGACGACCAGCGCTACTTGTGGATGGTTGTCCTCATAGACGCGCCGCGAAAATTGCGGCGGGATAATGACCGCGCCCTGGATTTTGCCGTTGCGCACGTCGTTCACCGCCTGTTTTTCATTGTCGTAGTAGATGGGAACAAAAGTGCGCATGTTGGAGCGCACTGAATCGAAGGCCTCGCGGATTCGTATTGCTTGCGTGCCACCGTCCTGATCAACGATGGCGAGTCTGGCGTCGCGAATTTTACCGCCGAAGGCATTGCCCAGGATGATGAGCTGCACCAGAGGAAAGATCATGGACGCCAGCATGAGCGCGGGTGAACGGAAGAATTTGCGCATCTCGCGCTCGACGATGGCCATCATTCGGTTCATGATTTAGTCCTGAGTCCCGAGTCCTGAGTCCCGAGCACTTTCGGGTGTTCCAGCGAATTGATTAGGCCGCTTAATATGCGCCCCAACTCGTCTATCTGCTGAACTACATGCCTGGTTTTCTCGGCCGATAGGTATTTGCGCATCTCCGCAATCAAGACTTGCGTTTCAATTTCGGCTAGAGAACCACGATCATGCCGGAGAAACCTCACGAAATCGCGATTCGTGTAATGCGCCTTTCCCTCTGCAATATTGCTGGGAACTGATACCACGGCTCGGCGCAGCTGACTTACAAGTCCGTACAACTCATGTGACGGAAATCCATCTGTCACGTCGTAGATCGCGGCTACGAGCTCCATCCCCTTCTGCCAAGCGATCAAGTCTTTGTAGCTGCTCTGACTCATACAATCGACCCCAGTTTGCAGGACTCAGGACTCGAGACTCAGGACTCTTATGGCTGCAACCCCGGTCTCTCCGGCATCACGAAGGCATACGCTTTCTGCAATTCGTCGCGCAACTGCCGCCCTGTGTAGTGCACGAAGACATCGTCCAGTGTTGTGTTCTGCACCGAAAGCGACCGCACTGGCACGTCCGCCTGCACAGCCATTTCGACAAGCTCGGTCGTGGTGCGCGAGCCGTTGCCGGTGAGTATGCGATACATGCCCGCGCCCTCATGCTGAACGGAAGTCACATCGTCGAGCGTGTGCAGCCGCTGCTCCCAATCCGATGGGGGATTTTCGAACTGCACTTCGATCACGTTCGATCCCGGCACACTCGACTTGAGCGCCATGGGCGCGTCGAGCGCCACCAGCTTGCCGTGATCCACGATCGCAATCCGGTCGCAGAGACGGTCGGCTTCGTCCATGTAGTGGGTTGTGATCAGAATCGTAAGCCGCCGGTGCTCCTTGATATTCCCCAGCATTTCCCACACCGCAACGCGCGAGACCGGATCGAGACCGGTCGTCGGCTCGTCGAGAAAGAAAATGCGCGGGTGATGAACCAGGCCGCGCGCAATTTCCAGCCGCCGCCGCATGCCGCCGGAGAGCGTCTTCGTCTGCGCATCGCGCCATTTCGTCAGGTCCACCAGCTCCAACAGTTCGTTGATCGATTTCTCGCGCTCTTTTGCCGGAACGTCATAGAGCTTGGCGTAAATGCTCATATTCTCTTCGACAGTCAGGTCCAGATCGCTGGTCAGCGCCTGCGGAATCACGCCAATCAGCCGGCGCACGGCGTTCGGTTCCTTTGCAACGTCGTGTCCGGCGATGCGCCCCGCGCCCGACGTGATCGGAATGAGAGTGGTCATCATGCGGATCAGCGTCGACTTCCCTGCACCGTTCGGGCCGAGCAGTCCGAAGATTTCGCCTTCCTTCACGCTGAACGAAACATCGTTCACGGCGGTGAAGTCGCCGAACTTCTTCACGATGCGTTCGACTTCGATGGCCGACGGCGCATTGGGATCGTAGACAGGCTTTTCCAAGAGAGGGCCATCGGTTGCGACGGATGCGCCTGCGGTTGTTGCTTCGAGTTTGGGTTCAAGCTCTGCCATCATTGCGGCCCCGCCGCCTGCACGCCTTGCGGCGCTCTGCCCTTCAACTGCGTGGGTGACACCAGCACTTCGGCCGTCATTCCCGGCACGTAAACGCCTTTTGGATTATCGAGACGAACCTTCAGGATGATGGTCTTGATGTCGCGCTTGCGGCGGCTCACGTCCCGCTGCGTGGCGTAATCACCCTCCACGCCCTTGAAAAAAACTTTGCCGCTCGTAATCGTGCCTCCGGGCAAACGCACACGCAGGGTGTCGCCATAGCCGATGTGGTCGGCGTAGGTTTCCGGAATGGCCGCCCGCACCCAGGTGTCGTTCAGGTCTACGATCGTTACGATTGGCGCGCCAATGTTCACCACTTCTCCCTGGCGGGCCGCGCGGACTGAAACCGTTCCCGTCACCGGCGCAACCACATGCGTGTAACCCAATCGCACCGCCGCCTGATTCTTCTGCTCGATGGCATTCTTGAGATCAGCTTGTGTCGCTTCCACGGTGCTTTTGGCCGCATTCGCCTGATAGGTACGCGCCCGTGCGGCGTTCAGATCAGCCTGGGCCGCGTTCACCAGGTCCTGCTGCGCCTGCACATTGGCCTGCGCTGCCTGCAGATTGGTTTCGGCCTGCACGCGTTCCTGATCGGAAACCACGCCCACTTTGGCGAGTTCCACCGCGCGTCGCGTGTCGCTGTCCGTTCGTTCGAGCGTGGCCTGCGCCTGCAACAACTGCGCTTTCGCCGATGAGAGTTTCGCCTCTGCGTTGGCCACGTCGCTCGAAGTCGATCCCGAAGTCGACTTTTCCGTGTGCTCCATCTCTGCAACTTTGTGCTGCAGGCTGTAGATGTTGGCCGTGGCCGCGGCTTCCTGCGCCTGCAGTTCCGACGGATCAAGTTC
>CAYOUY010000290.1:0-3679 GCA_964407245.1 uncultured Acidobacteriaceae bacterium | reverse complement strand
TGGGGCAAAGCGGCGCTCATTGAACTGACGCTGTTCCCCGTGATCGGTACGATCGCGATGCTGCTGGTCAATCCGAAACAGTTGATTGCGGTCAAAGGAAAAGCTTAAGGCATACTGGGGAAGGGCCGGCCGCTCGCCGGCCCTTTGCTTTGCGCTTTCATACATTCGAGACACGAACCGGATTCGGGAGGTTTTATTCGTAATGAAAAGGGCAGGATTCTCACGGGACGGCAAACTTAACGTCGCGGTCGCCGGCCTGGGTTGGTGGGGAAAGACGATCATCGGCCTGTTGAAAGACAGCAGCAAGGTCCGCGTGGCGTTGGCCGTTGACACGCTGCCGGCAGCTGGCGAATGGGCCAAGTCGCAGGGCTTGAATTTCGCAAGCGATCTCCAGGCTGCACTGGCAGATCCGCAAATTGGCGGAGTGGTCCTGTGCACACCCCACTCGATGCACACGCAGCAGATAGTCGCGGCGGCCAAGGCGAAGAAGCACGTCTTCTGCGAAAAGCCGCTGGCGATGACGCGTGCCGATGCCGTGACCTCTGTCGAAGCGTGCGAAGCGAACGACGTCGTTCTTGCGGTCGGCCACGAGCACCGCTTCAAGCCGGTGATGCAGGACTTGCTGAAAATGGTGAAGTCGGGAGAGCTGGGAACAACCCAGACCACGGAAGCGACTTTCACGCACGAGCTGCGTCCGCTGGCTGCCGATAACTGGCGGCTGCAAAAATCCGAGGCTCCTGCCGGCACTTCCATGACTGCGCTGGCCGTGCATGGGCTTGATCTGTGCGTGGCGGTGAACGGGCCGGCCGAGAAGGTGATGGCCAGCATGCGATCACTTATCACCGCGGACAATAATGAAACGCTGGCCATCTTGATCAACTTCAAGAGCGGCGCGAATGCGGTCATCACCAGCATGTTCGGGCCGCCGTTCACCATTCGGTTCGCCGTGTATGGCAACAAAGGATGGGCGGAAATCCAGGACAAGTCGCATCCCGCAGCTCCCGAGGGATGGCGCCTGACTACAAGTCGCCACAATAGCAAGCCGCAGACGGTGGAATACCCAGCGATGTCTATGGTTCTGGCGAATTTGGAAGCCTTCGCCGAAGCGGCCGCGGGCGGCCATCCGTATCCTGTGCCGCATGAGGAGATGATCGCGAACATCGCAGCCTTCGAAGCCATCTGCAACGCAGCCCACAGCGGACAGATCGTAAACGTCGAAGGTGCGCCGGTGGCCGTGCTGCGGCACTAACTCAAATGAGCGCTGTCCGCAGTGAGCTTCGCGACGGGATGCAGATCGATTGGGATGTGCCCATCCCAATGGACGACGGCATCGTGCTGCGAGCCGATGTCTTCCGTCCAGCCAGCAAGGGCAAATATCCGGTCATCATTACCTACGGGCCGTATGCGAAGGGCTTGTGGTTTCAGGAAGGTTACCCGGGCGCGTGGAACATCATGCTCGCCGCCCATCCCGATGTTCCCTATGGCTCGACGAACAAGCACCAGAACTGGGAAGTAGTCGATCCGGAGAAATGGGTGCCCGACGGTTATGCCATTGTTCGCGTGGATTCGCGCGGTGCGGGGCGCTCGCCAGGCTTTGTGGATCATTTCTCGCCGCGCGAGACCGGGGACTTCTACCATTGCATCGAGTGGGCAGCCGTACAGCCATGGTGCGACGGAAAAGTGGGCATCAACGGAATCTCGTACTACGGCATGAATCAATGGCAGGTTGCGACGAAGCAGCCGCCTCATCTGAGAGCCATGTGCATCTGGGAGGGCGCTGCCGATTGGTACCGGGATTCAACTCACCATGGCGGCATCCTTTCCACCTTTTTTGCTGCCTGGTATGACGTGCAGGTGAAGAGTGTGCAGTATGGCCTGGGTGAGCGCGGCCCGCGGAGCATTGTCACTGGAGATCTGGTGTGCGGTGACCAGACTCTGTCCGACAAGGAACTTGCAGCCAATCGCTGCGATTTTGGCGACGAGATTCTCGCCCATCCTTTGGACAATGAATATTACCGGCAACGCTCGCCGCAATGGGACGAAATCAAGGTGCCATTTCTTTCGGCTGCCAACTGGGGCGGGCAGGGATTGCATCCGCGCGGTAACTTTGAAGGCTTCGTGCGCGCGGCCTCGCGCGACAAATGGCTCGAGGTGCATGGCCTCGAGCACTGGACACACTTTTATACGGATTATGGCGTCAATATTCAGAAGCAGTTCTTTGCCCATTTTCTGAAGGGCGAGAAGAATGGGTGGAATAAGCGTCCGAAGGTCCAGCTGCAGGTGCGTCATCTCGATAAGTTTGTCGAGCGCTTTGAAAACGAGTGGCCGATCGCGCGCACCGAGTGGACCAGGTTCTATCTGCAGCCCGACGGGCACATGCTGGCAACGGAACCGCCCGAGAAGGCGGCAAAAGTGTCGTTTGATGCGCTCGGCGATGGGCTGACGTTTCTGTCTGCTCCGTTGGAGCAAGAAACCGAGATCACCGGACCGCTCGCCGCCAAGCTCTTCGTCTCATCGAGCACGACCGACGCCGACCTGTTCCTGATTTTTCAGGTTTACACTCCGGACCTGCGCGAGGTTACATTCCTGGGGGCGATTGATCCGCACACGCCGGTCGCGCAAGGCTGGCTGCGCGCTTCACACCGCAAGCTGGATAAGGCCTTGAGCAAACCGTATCGTCCCTACCATACTCACGATGAAATTCAGCCGCTCAAGCCCGGCATCCCCGTGGAAGTGGACGTCGAGTTGTGGCCGACCTCGGTTGTGGTGCCGGCGGGTTATCGCGTCGGGCTGACGATGCGGGGAAAAGACTACGAGTTTGCGAAGAAGACAGGGATCAAATTGCCCCAGTTCAAGAATGAGCTGCTGGGCTGCGGGCCGTTTCTTCACAATGATCCGCGCGACCGACCGGTGAGCATCTTCGGCGGCCGCACCACGCTGCACTTCGATTCAAAGCATCCGTCGTACGTTCTGGTACCCTTGATCCCCGGCAGGCGAGACCGGGAAGGGAGGAGTGATGGGGGGCAATAAGAAAAGCCTGGTCGGCGTGATCGGTTTGGGGATTATGGGGTCGGCGATGGCAGCCAACCTGGTCCAATCGGGTTTTGATGTGATCGGCACCGATCCGGTAACGGAACGGCGCGAAGAGTTGACGAGAGCCGGCGGCACTGCGGCGTCTAGCGCGGGCGAGGTCGGGAAGAGCTGCCGGCATATCGTCCTCGCGCTGGCCTCCGAGGCTGCGCTCGGCTCTATTTGCGACGAGCTTGCCGCAAACTGCGCCGCGGGCACCATTGTGCTCGAAACCGGCACTCTGCCGCTTGCTGCCAAGGAAAAGCAACGCTCGCTGCTGGCGGAGAAGGGAATTACACTGCTCGACTGCACGCTCTCGGGCACCGGCGCACAGGCGAAAACGCGCGATCTGGCTGTCTACGCCAGCGGGGATTCTGCCGCCCTCGGGGAGGCGCGTCCCGTCATCGACGGCTTTGCGCGCGCGTGTTATGACCTCGGCGAGTTCGGTAACGGAACCAAAATGAAGCTCGTAGCAAACCTGCTCGTTGCCATCCACAACGTCGCCGCGGCGGAGGCGATACTCCTCGGTACCCGATCCGGGCTCGATCCCGCTACGGTGGTCAAAGTTGTCGCCGACGGCGCGGGCGGATCGCGCATGCTCGAAGTTCGC
>CAYOUY010000289.1:0-46785 GCA_964407245.1 uncultured Acidobacteriaceae bacterium | reverse complement strand
CAACCGGATAAACCTACCCAACGCCTCGGAACTCTATCCTGCCTTCGACTGGGTCTTCCTGTTCTCCTCAACCAGCGCTTTGCTATAGACCCTTGTTCGCCCTCCTTCTCAACCTTGCGGTCGGGAAGGTGACGCCGCTCGAGCCCCGGACGCCGCACCAATCGGAAAAACTTAAGAAGCTGTCAAAGAACGATTGTGTTTTTACTCTTTTTAAATTCTGCGTCAATCGAAAATCGCTGCTCGTAACTGCTCGTGTTTTCAATCGAGTGCACGCCGTCCACAGCCCCATGACCGGATTTGGTGCAGACCGGCGCCTCATTTCTCGCGGGAACCCTTGCGGAACGCGGGTTTTCACACAATGTTTCGATCTTGTTTCCCGCTGGATTCCCGGGCTTGCCTTGTTCTGCGGTTGTGAATATCCCGCGGTTGCCTTGTCTGATGTGGGTTTCAACGATTTGTGGCCGGGTTTTCTATCGCCCCTTCGGGGCTTATTGTCATTTTTCGGTGGGCGACCCACGGCTTGCCCCGTGGGCTGCATTCTTGCGCCGCTCCGCGGCTGGGCTTTCGCATGCTGCGGTTCGTGGTGTGAGCTGCATTCGTGCGTGGCTCCGCGGCTGGCGTGGCCTGCTGACGCTAGGGCTGCGCCACTTCGATCGGCTCGTTGGCCAGCTTCTTGTCGGACTCGTCGGTGCCACACAACTCGAACGAGTTCGTGATGGCAGCTTTACCTTTTTCCACGCTGGTGATGACGTAGGAACAGCCGAGCCAGTGCGCTTCGGCCAGATCGGTGGTCGACCACTGCGCAGGGTGGTCGGGATGAGAGTGATAGAAGCCGACGATGTCTTCGTTGCGCTCGCGGCCCTCGCGCTGGATCTTCACCAGTTCGCGCGGGTCGATGTTATAGCGATTGTGGGCGGAGTCGGTGCGGGTATTGCCGGCGGGGATGACAGATGTTACGACGCGCGTGCCGTCGGCGGCGAATTGGCCGAGCAGCACCCCACAGCATTCGTAAGGATAGGTTTCTTCGCCATGGCGGCGAAGGGCGCCGTAATCGGAGCGGGAGAGTTTCAGCACGAAATCAATTCACCACAGAGGCACAGGAGACACGGAGAAATAAACAGTAGAATCAAAATCCACAAGTCCCGTCATCCTTCGCTCCAGAATCTTTCGCTCAGGTATTTTTCGCCGGAGTCGCACAGGATGGTCACAATCACAGCTTCGTGGCCATTTCTGACGGCAAGGTCATGGGCGATCTTCAGACAACCCACAACCGCCGCCGCCGCGGAGATTCCAACCAGCAATCCTGCGCCGCGGGAGAGTTGCCGCGCCATGGCGTAGGCGTCTTCGGTGGCGATCTCCAGGTTCTTGTCAGCGAGAGAAGAATCGTAAATCTTGGGCACGAGGGCGCTGGCCATGTGCTTGGCGCCCTCGATTCCGTGGAAGGATGAGTCGGGTTGCAGTGAGATGCACCGCACGCGTGGATTCAGTTCCTTCAGGCGGCGGGTGGTGCCGACGAACGTGCCGCTGGTGCCGAGCATGGAGACGAAGTGCGTGACGCGTCCCTGGGTCTGCTGCCAGATCTCGTTCGCGGTGGTGAAATAGTGCGCCTTCCAGTTCGCATCGTTCGAGTACTGGTCGGCATAGTAATACTTGTCGGGATGTTTGGCGGCAAGTTCGCGCGCCATGCGAATGGCGCCGTCGGAGCCGTCGGCGGGATTGGTGTACAGAATGTTGGCGCCGTATCCCTGGAGAATCTGCTTGCGCTCGCGGGAAACGTTTTCCGGCATGCAGAGCGTGACCGGAAAGCCTTCGGCCGCGCCCAACATCGCATAGGCAATGCCGGTGTTGCCGCTGGTGGCATCGAGGAGAACTTTGCCGGGACGAAGCTGACCGCTGCGCTTGCCCTCGGCGACGATATTGGCGGCGGCGCGATCTTTCACCGATCCGCCGGGGTTGTACCATTCGGCCTTACCCAAAAGTGTTATGCCCGGTAGTTCGCGCGTGAGCGCATCGAGCCGCAGCAGCGGAGTATTCCCGATGCGATCGATCAGGCTGTGACCGAGTGTTTCGCCCAGTCCGAGCGCCATTTCCTGCGGTTCGCCCTGCTGAGTCCGAGTCGACATCGCCCTAATTTTTGGTAGGCCCTGAGCCATTTCTGAACTCATTCGTCGTGACCAACGTAATGTGCTATGTAGTCGGAAACGAGGTATGTAGTATTTTGTTTAGATGAACAAGGTTCGCCCGGCGATGCAGCTCGTGTAAAGTTACGCTCGGTCCTTCATACCTTGCATCTAATATGACGAGCTGCCGCGGGGAAGGAAAGGCTTAAGTTTACCGCAATGTCGAAGACGATTGAAGCACGAACCTATGAAGAAGCGCTGGCCTGGCTGCGCGACAACGGGTTTGACGTAACCGACGCACCCGGCACGAACGGGCGCGTTTTCCTGCGCAAATACAACGTGTCGGCGGCGATCCAGAGAACGCCGGATGACGGTGTGAAGATTTTTGCCTACCCTGGCTACCTGATCGGCAGCGAAATTTCAAAACTGGTCAACCGTGGATACCAGCAGTTTCTGAAGACCTCGAAGACGGAGGTGCCGGCCACGGCCGACCACCTGAAGGCGCTGCATTCCTTTGCCGAAGAGTTGAAAGTCGCGCTCGGCCTGCCCAGCCTGTATAACGAGTCTCTTGGAACAGTGAGCGAGTCGTATCACTACGACCGCATCGTGGATCGCGACAAGCCTGCCGTGGATCGCCCGAAGCGTCCGTGGGAAGTGGCAGGCAGGGAATCGGCGGCGGCCGCCAAAAAGGGCCGCGCGTAGAAGTGCCGTTTCGTAGCAGCGGGGACACGACCGCCAGAGCGGCCTCCTCGCCATGCTGACCTTCAGGCAGCCTTCGCCATCGCTGCCGCGCCACGCTGCTCCTCGGGATGGAATCGCTTCGCAGCCAAGACAGTCACAGCTAAGAAGACCGCCATCACGACTACCTGCGTAACCACGAACGGAAGCTCCGATTGCGTAGGCGCCAGTGCCTTGAGGTCGGGGACTTTCTCGAACAACTGAATAATCAGCACAACTACGTTCAGATAAAGCGCAATCGCGGCCGTGATGACGTAGGCGGGGCGCCAGCCTCCCGCCAGGCGGCGAGCGTAGCGGGAGAAGATCGCTACCGCCAGCACGAACAGTGAAATAATTCCCACAATGTGCGACGGCATCAGCTTGTGGGCCGGTAACCCAAAACCAGTCAGGCTGGTGAGTACCGTCGTAGCCAGAAACAGCGCCGTGCCGCTGTTCATTGACTTGGCACGCAGCATGCCATACATGATCACGAGGCCGGAACCGATTCCGACCAGACTCAGCACAACGTGGAAGAGAGTGAAAGGCGTCATAGGAAACTCCTTGCCTGCGGCGTGTGAGAGATTCTACACCCGTCAACCCAACGCGGGTTGGTTCAGCCGCGCGGCACCTGGGTCAAGCTGACCAAATTCCACACGACATACGCAGCCATCATGCCGATGATGCAGGCGCTTACCAGTGGGCGGTAGCGAGTCTCCAGCAGATCGGCCAAGACACCCGAGACAAAAACGAAGAGAAACGGAATGCCTGCCAGCAGAAAACCGGCGCCGGCAAGATCCGGGTGCGCCATGCCCAGCGCAATGAAGATGAGCGCGACCAGCAATGGCGCCGTGTTGCCAAAGTAGCGCGTGCGTGGCCACGCTGCGTAAGTCACAACTGCGACGGGAAGCGCCAGGGCAAGAGCGGGACTGGCGCGCAAGATCTGAAGCGCAACCTGTTTGTAGACGCCCAGGACAGTGAATCCGCGCCAAGTGGCTCCCCAGAAAACGGCGTGGCGCACGCTCTGCGCGAAAACGTGCAAATGAAAGAAATATGTGGCAAACAGGAGAACAAACCCGACTATGCTTGCCGCCAGCCAGATCACCAATCCTGCCCGCTGGCGCACAGGAGCGACGTAGAGCAGGAAGCCGAGAGCCATCGCCAGGAGAACGATCATTGAAAACTGCGATCCAACGGCTATGGCGAGCGAAACACCCAGCAGCACGATGCGCCGCCAGTTCCATAGCACGACCTCGCGCGGGGCATAGAGCGTATGCGCGACGGCGATCGCCGTAAAGACAGCTCCGAAGGCACCCCACGCTGCGACGATCTCTGGCTCCGTGTGCCATACTGCGCTCGCCTGAAGCATCAACGGCGAAAAGCAATAGAGAGTCAGCGCAATGTACCCTCCCGTGTTGCCGCAAAGCCGGCGCGCGACATACCACAGCGACCCGCCCAGGAAGACGCCGCATGCCAGGAAGGGCAGGCGCGGCAGCCAGCGCCAGTAGGCTGCGGAATCGCGGTTCAGATCGCTCGGCCAGGCAAGCAGCGGTACAGCTGAGACGAGATCAAGCAGAGGAGAGTGTTCGGTGTCGTAACCAGCGCTGTTGATGCCGATATCGCGATAGTACGTTTCCTCCGGCGCGTTGTCGTGTGTGGCTTCCTGCATCGGGGCTCCGGCGATGCCGCGCCTATGCCACTGCTTCCAGCCTTCGCCGATGCGCACGGCCTCCGCGGCGTCAGGGAGGTTTCCGGAGCAAAGTTCGGCATTCACCAGCCACGCAGCCTGCGCCAGGAAGGCGAGCAGCAGCGATCCCGCCAGAAACTGATGACGGCCGAAGCGTTCGCGAGTGAAATACGGGCGCATAAAGCCGAGCCGAGTGTTTTATCATGGCCGCTGAAGTTGCGGGAAAAGTTTTGCGGGCATGGTCGCGGGAAAGTTCCCGATGAGCGAAGTCAACAGCAATGGAGAGGTCCATCCACCCGCTCCGGATTTTGGCGGGGCGGACCAGCCTTCCTATGCCCACACTCTGTTTTGGGGCCCGGAAGGACTGCGGCCAGGCTGGGGGTTCGCGTTTTATGTGGTGATGTTCTATCCGCTCGAAACGATTGCGGTGAAACTGGCGTGGTCGCGAAATTTCGGGGCGAGCGGGTTGTGGTCGGGAATGCTCGAGGAACTCGGGACTCTGATTGCGGCGGTGATTCCATCGCTGATTTTGGCGAGAATCGAGCGGCGGCCGTGGGGCGCATATGGCCTGCCGGGCGAACGGGCATTTGGAAGGCTCTTTTGGGCCGGCGGGCTGTGGGGATGTGGCGCCGTCAGCTTGCTGATGGTGGCGCTGCGTGGAATGGGCGGTTTTGAATTTGGAGGGCTCGCGCTGCATGGGATGCGCATTGCGAAATTCGCTGCCTTCTGGGCAGCGATGTTTCTGCTGGTGGGGCTGTCGGAAGAATTCCGGTTCCGCGGCTATGTGCAGTTCACACTTGGGCGCGGCATTGGTTTTTGGCCGTCTGCGTTGTTGCTGTCTGCCTTCTTTGGAAGGCTTCATCTGGGCAACACCGGGGAAAATTGGACCGGCGCTGTGGGTGCAGCCTGCATCGGCTTGTTTTTCTGCTTCACACTGCGGCGCACGAACAGCCTGTGGTTCGCAGTTGCATTCCACGCGGTCTGGGATTGGGGCGAAACGTTTTTCTATTCCGTGCCCGACAGCGGCATCGTCTGGCCGGGGCATCTGTTGCGGTCGTCACTGCATGGCCCGGCGTGGCTGACAGGAGGGACGGCAGGGCCGGAGGGGAGCGTGGTTTGCTTCGCGGTCATCGCGCTCACGTGGGTTGCGTTTGACCGGATGTATCCGCGAACGGCAGCCGCGGACACGCGCGTTTAATTTCCTGTCTTCGCTATCTGCTGGATCACTTCCTTCGCGGCTTCGCGCCCGGAGCGCACGCAATCCGGCACTCCGATGCCGCGGTAGGCATTCCCGGCGAGGGCGAGCCCGGGCAGCCTGCGGCGTAGGCGTTCGATGCGCTCGAGTCGGTCGAGATGTCCCACACCGTATTGCGCCATTGCCGCCTTCCACTTGTAGACGCGGGCGAACAGCGGCTCGGTGCAGGAGTTTAGGACTTGTGGTCCGAGAATCTGCTGCAGTTCGGCGCGGACGATGTTAACGATCTCGTCGTCGGAAAAAGCCCAGACATTTTCCGCGTTGGCGCCGGCAAAAAAACATCGTAGCAGCGCGCGATCCTCGGGAGCGCGATGGGGAAACTTGTTGTGGACGAAGGTCGTAGCCAGCAGGCGCTTGCCTTCGCTGCGCGGCACGAGGAATCCGAAGCCCGGAGGAAGAGACTGGCGAACATCGCTGTTGTAACCAAGACCCACGGTGATGGAGGAGCTGTAGTCAAGGGAGGCGAGTTCGGCGGAAAGATCAGGGCTGGCCATGCGGAGCACATTGGCGGCGGCGCGCGCCGGCAGCGCGACGACGACAGCGTCGAACTGATCGGATTGCATTCCTGCTGAAACCACCCAGGTGCCAGCCTCCATCTGAATGGCTTCGACGGGCGCGTTGGTTCGCAAGGACGATGGCGTGAGATGCGCGACCGTCATTTCCGCCAGATGCTGCATTCCGTCTTTCAGTGAAGTGAACAGCGGCAGCGCGGGCTTGCGCGGGCCAGAAGAGTTCATCTTTCTGCGAGCGGCGAGCATGGCGCGGCCGAGGCTGCCGTGAGTGCGCTCCATTTCCGCAAACCGCGGCAGCACGGCGCGCACGCTGAGGTTGGCCGCTTCTCCGCCGTAGACGCCCGAGAGCAGCGGGTCGGCGAGGCGGTCCACCATTTCGGGGCCATAGTGGCGCGCGACGAAATCGGCGACCGACTCGTCGTGATCCACCGCGCGCGGCGGATGCAAGAGTTCCTGCGTCATGCGCAGCTTGGTCTTCCAGGAAAAAAGCGGCGACAGGCCCGTGGGCAGAATTTTCGTAGGCACCATGAACATGAGGCCGTCGGGCATTTCGACGAGGCGGCCGCGGGTGAGGATGTACGTTTTTCGGTCAGCGTCGTTCGAGCCAATGAGCTGATCGCCGGCGCCGAGATCGCGGGCAAGGTCGGCGGCCCAGGGCTTTTCGGTCACGAAGGAGTCGGGGCCGGCCTCGACGACACATCCGTCGATGTGTTCAGTGCGCAAGACTCCGCCGAGGCGCGACGTGGATTCGTAGAGGACGTACTCCACTTTGGCGCCGGCGTGGCGCTGCTCTTCCAGAGTGAAGGCAGCGGCGAGTCCGGAGATGCCTCCGCCGATGATCGCGATGCGGGTCATGGAGTGCGGCGCCTAACTTCAGGGCTAAAGCCCCTCGATCCTTGTTCTTTGGGCAGCTTATCGCGGCCCTGAAGCGCTGCGCCACCCAGAATCGCTCGTTCATTCAGCGCTTAGACGTACACGAATACTCCTGCACGAAGCGGGCGAGGTCCCTCACGTTCTCGACAGGAGTTTCGGGCAGGATGCCGTGGCCGAGATTGAAAATGTGGCCGGGACGTCCGGCGGCGCGGCGGAGAACGTCTTCCGCTCGCGACTTCAGTTCCTTCCAGTCGGCGAAAAGAAGAACGGGATCGAGATTTCCCTGCACGGCGACAGCGCGATGGTCAATGTTAATGCGGCTCCAGGCTTCATCGAGCGGAATGCGCCAGTCGATCCCGAGGACGTCAGCGCCGGTTTCTTTCATCGCGGGCAGAAGCGTGGCGCTGTCGGTGCCGAAATAAATGATGGGCGCTCCGGTTTTCTGCAGCTGCTTGACCATTGCGGTTGCGTGCGGCAACACGCAACGACGATAGTCTTCCACGCTGAGACATCCCACCCAGCTGTCAAAAATCTGGATGGCATCGGCGCCGGCGCGCACCTGCTCAGCTGAGTACGCGGTCGTGACGGCAACCAGCTTGCTCATCAGTTCGTCCCAGTCGGCGGGCGAGTTGTACATCATTTTCTTGGCGTGGACGTAGTTGCGCGAGCCTCCGCCTTCGATCATGTAGCTGGCCAGCGTGAAGGGGGCGCCGCAGAATCCGATGACCGGAACGCGGTCGGCGAAATGTTTTGCGACCAGCGCCACGGCTTCAGACACGTAGCCGAGTTCGGCGGCGCGGTCCGTGCGAAGGCGGGCAATGTCATCCTTGCCGCGCACGGGCTTGTCGATGACCGGACCTTCGCCCGCAGAAAAATGAAATGGCAGGCCCATCACTTCCAGGGGCAGCAGAAGATCGGCGAAGATGATGGCGGCATCGACGCCGAGAATCTCGGCGGCCTCGATCGTGACTTGCGCTGCCAGCGCCGGCCTCTTGCAGATTTCGAGCAGAGAATGTTGCTTGCGGACCGCGCGATACTCAGCCATGTAGCGTCCCGCCTGGCGCATGAACCAGACGGGTGTACGGTCGGTCGGCCGAGATTTGCAGGCGCGAACAAAGCTGGAGTTTGGGGCAGACATGAACCTTTGAATGTAGCATTTTTGGAAGGCTGCGTGTGTGCCGCGAGGGCTTCACCGCAGAGGGCACAGGCACACAGAGGAAAAATCAGGCTTGTAGAATCGCTAAATGGGCGCCAGGTTCATCGGGATAGTGGCGGCGGTTCTTGCAGCCTGCTTGCTGGGCGTAGCGCAGCAGAAGGCCGCGCCTAGTTTTTGCAAGAATATCCTTCCGATTCTCCAGGAGCACTGCCAGAGCTGCCATCGGGCGGGCGAGGTGGCGCCCATGCCACTTGAGACCTACGAGCAGACGCGGCCTTGGGCGGAGGCAATCGCGCATGCGGTCGAGATGAAAATGATGCCGCCCTGGTTCGCTGATCCGCGCTACGGGCACTTCGCCAACGATCCTTCCCTGGCTGAGCAACAAATTGCCACCATCGTAGCCTGGGCCGACGCGGGCGCACCCGCGGGCGATGCGCACGACGCGCCTCCTCCACGCAAATGGACGGCGGGATGGAACATTGCCCAGCCGGATCTGGTGGTGAAGATGCCGAGGCCGGTGCATATTCCCGCGCACGGCGAGGTCGAGTATACGTACGAAATCGTGTCTACGCATTTTACTGAGGACCGCTGGGTCCAGATGTCGGAGTTCCGGCCGGGCAGTCCGGCCCACGTTCATCATGCCGTCGTGTACATTCGTTCTCCGGATTCGCCATGGCTGCGGCATGCGCCGCTGGGTGAACCGTTCACGGCATCTACGCTAAGCGATCCAAAGGAGCGGCGCCAGGCGCACGAGACTACGAGCGATTTGCTGCTCGTGTACGCTCCGGGCAGTTCGCCGGACGAGTGGCCGGAGGGAATGGCCAAGCTTGTGCCGGCTGGATCAGACCTTGTGTTTCAGATGCACTACACCACCAATGGCACGGCTGACGACGACCAGACTAGCATTGGATTGGTGTTTGCGAAGACACCGCCGAAACAGAAGGTCATCACGCTGCAGCTGAACAATCATGCCCTGATCATCCCCCCGGGCGCAGATGATTTTCGCGTTGAGGTGCAGGGGACGCTGCCGAATGACGCGACGCTGCTGAGTTTTTTCCCCCACATGCACCTGCGGGGCAAGCGGTTTGAGTACGACATTGTGCATGATGACGACAGCGTGGAAGTGCTGCTGCGAGTGAACTACCACTTTCACTGGCAACTAAGTTACCGGCTGGCCGAACCTCGTGTGCTGAAGGCGGGAACAAAGTTGCGGGCGATCGCATGGTACGACAATTCGAAGAATAATCCTCACAATCCCGATCCGGAGAAGACAGTGACCTGGGGCGATCAGACTTCGGACGAAATGATGGTGGGATTCTTCGATGTCGCCGTCCCGTCGGGGATGGATAAGTGGAAATTCTTTGAACGGCATGAGGGCGACGCGACGCGTCACCAGTAAGGATGAAGCGCAGCCGGATTGCTCTGCTAGACTTTCAGGATTCTATTCATGTCGGGGAGGGAAGATCGATGCGGGCGAAGCGGGCATTGATGGTCGGAATTATTGCGGTTGCGGCACTGGTGGCTGTGTGCGGCGATGTCATTCGGGGAGTGCAGGCGCAGTCGAGCAGCACGCCTCACGCGGGTACGCCCGGGCCGCAGTCGGGAGAGAAGACGGCCGAGCAGCAATTCAAAAATATTCAGGTGCTCAAGGGCGTGCCCGCGGACCAAATTTTTCCCACCATGCAGTTCATTGCAGCGTCGCTGGGAGTGGAATGCGAGTTCTGCCACGTGGCCGGAGAGCTCGAAAAAGATGACAAGAAGCCGAAGCAGACCGCGCGCAAGATGATGGAAATGATGATCGCCATTAATGCCGACGACTTCGACCGCCATCGTGAGGTGACTTGTTACACGTGCCATCGCGGCAACTCCAAGCCGGTGGCGATTCCACCCGTAATGACGGAAGAAGCGATGGCCAGCACGACTGCGCCGCGCAAACCGGAGCATGCGGAAAAATCTGCCAAAGGCCCATTGCCGACAGCCGAGCAGTTGTTCGACAAGTATGTGCAGGCTGTGGGAGGGGCGGGCGCAATCGACAAGGTCACGAGCCGCGTGATGAAAGGGACTATCGATGTCGGCGGGAAGTCGCTGCCGATCGACATTTACTGCAAAGATCCGGAGAAGCGCATTTCGTTCACGCATATGCCGGAGGGCGACAACATCACGGCTTTCAACGGCCACGAGGGTTGGTTGGGCGTGCCGGGCCGTCCTGTGCGCGAGATGCATGGCAGCGATCTGGATGGGGCGGCCATTGATGCCGATTTGCATTTGGCAAAGCACTTGAAACAAATGTTCACCGAGACGAAGGTTGTGGGGACGGAGAAGATAGGCGATCACGAAACCTATGAAGTAATCGGCCAGCGCGACGGGAGGACGCCGATCCGCCTCTATTTTGAGGAACAGTCTGGATTGCTGGTGCGGCTGGTTCGATTCGGCGAGACGGCGCTGGGGTGGCTGCCAACGCAGATCGACTACGCCGACTACCGCGATGCGGACGGCGTGAAAATTCCCTACCGGTGGACGCTGGCGCGCACGAGCGGGCGATTCACAATCCAAATCGCAGAAGTGAAAGAAAACGTTACGGTGGACGAAGGCAAGTTTGTGAAACCGGCGCCGGAACCGCCCAAGGGGCCGGCGAAATAGCCACGAACGGGTCCTTCACAGATTAAGATCTGCAATAACAAAACCTGATAGGCACGATAAATAGTTTCGATTTCCGGGAAGCGGCGGCGGACGGTACATTGAGGCGTCGTCGAATTCTGTGCGGGATGCGCCGCTGAACGGGAGTCATACCTCTGTGTCTATAAGGAGAAAGTCGATCGCCGGTCTGGCCACGGCGCTGCTGAGCTTAACTTTCCTACTGATGCTGACGCAGGCGGTTTGTGCGCAGACGGCCCCCGCGGCGGATACGGGCGCAAGGCTGGCGAAGCTGGAAGCACAGGCCGCCGACGCGAAAAGTTCCGCCGACAACGCGTGGATGCTGACCAGCGCCGCGCTCGTCCTGATGATGACCGGGCCTGGCCTGGCATTGTTTTACGGCGGTCTCGTGCGTAAAAAAAACGTGCTGGGCACGATGATGCAAAGCTTTGCGCTGATGGCGGTCATCACCGTCCTCTGGGGGCTATTCGCTTACAGCCTTGCGTTTGGCCCCGGGAGCAGCTTTGTGGGAGGGTTCCAGAACCTGTTTCTGCACGGCGTGGGAGCGGCGCCGGATGCGGATTATGCGGCCACGATTCCGGCTCAGACGTTCATGGTCTATCAGCTGATGTTCGCGATCATCACGCCGGGGCTGATCGCCGGAGCATTCGCCGAGAGAATGAAGTTCAGCGCCATGCTGGTGTTCATGATCCTGTGGTCGATTTTGGTTTACGACCCGATGGCCCACATGGTGTGGGGCAAGGGCGGTCTGCTGAACGCATCTCTGGGTGGGCGGTTTCCCACGCTCGATTTTGCCGGCGGGACGGTAGTGCACATCACGTCGGGAGTTTCGGCGCTGGTGTGCGCTTTGTATCTGGGCAAGCGCGTGGGATATCCCAAGGAGGCAATGCCGCCTCATAGCGTGGTGCTCAGTTTTATCGGCGCGTGCCTGCTGTGGGTGGGGTGGTTCGGGTTCAACGCCGGCAGCGCACTGGCGGCGGGAAGCCTGGCCACAAGCGCATTCGTAGCGACTCACTTCGCGGCAGCGGCGGCGGCGGTGGGCTGGGCCGGGGCGGAGTGGATTCGCAACGGCAAACCCAGCGTGCTGGGAGGAATCTCGGGGTCGGTGGCGGGGCTGGTGGCGATCACTCCGGCGGCGGGATTTGTGAAGCCGATGCCGGCGTTGATCATCGGGCTGGTGGCCGGAGTCTTCTGCTACTGGATGGTGGCAAAGGTGAAGGCGAAATTCGGCTACGACGATTCGCTCGATGCTTTCGGCGTCCACGGTGCGGGCGGAACCCTGGGAGCATTGCTGACAGGCGTGTTCGCGGTGAGCGCGGTAAATCCGATCTTCAAGGATGCGCAAGGCAACACGCTGGCTTCGGGAGTCCTGGAAGGAAACGGGCACCAGATGGTGAATCAACTTGTGGGCGTGGCCATCGCCTGGGGCCTGGCGA
This sequence comes from uncultured Acidobacteriaceae bacterium, assembly GCA_964407245.1. Classification (GTDB taxonomy): domain Bacteria; phylum Acidobacteriota; class Terriglobia; order Terriglobales; family Acidobacteriaceae; genus Sulfotelmatobacter. The sequence continues at coordinate 34,377 of CAYOUY010000289.1, read as the reverse complement.
TTGTGGGGACGCTCGTCATTCTGAAGATTGTCGACGTCACGATCGGGTTGCGAGTTTCGGAGGAAGAAGAAGTGCAGGGTCTCGATCTCTCGCAGCACGGCGAAGAGGGATATTACTGGGAGGCTTCGGCTTAAGCTAGAGTGGCGCGGACACTCCTGTCTGCGCGCGAAAAGCTGATCGGCTTCCACGGGCGAGATGCGCGGCCAGGAGTGCCCGCGCCACACAGAATCTAGAACAGGATTTGAGGCAATCATGACGAAGATTGAGGCGGTCATTCAAAACTCCAAGCTGGAAGCGGTGAAAACTGCGCTCCATGAAATTGGCATTGAAGGAATGACGGTGATTGAGGTGCGCGGTCACGGGCGACAGAAGGGACACACCGAGGTCTATCGCGGCCGGGAATACAGCGTGGATCTGATTCCGAAGACCAAGCTGGAGATGGTGCTAGCGGACGGTATGGTCGACAAGGTAGTGCAGGCGATTCTGGGCGCGGCGCGAACGGGCAAGATCGGCGACGGCAAGATTTTTCTGTCGCGCGTGGATGAGGCGATCCGCATCCGCAACGACGAGCGCGGCGAGGGAGCGTTGTAGATACGGAAGCGAGCCAAACGCGCCCGTTCGGTCGCTTGCGCTCTCTCAGGGCAGGCTCCGAGCCATTGCGCGGCTCGCTCAGGTCCTTCGGCGAGCAAAAAGCGCCCGCCTCAGGATGACATGGATGATTTCCTTCCATGATGGCGGCATCCTCTTTTATCAGCGAACTGCGGGCCTCCCTCAGCGACGAATCGGGGCGTATTCAGCGGGAATTTGACTCCGCTGGCGACGGCCGCGCGGCTGTGGCGCAGCGCACGCGGTTGGTCGAGAACATTCTCCGGCGGTTGTGGCACGAGATCGTTGCTCCGGGCGATCCCGGCTCCTCACTGGAACGGCCCGCGGACTTTGCCCTCGTGGCTACCGGTGGCTTCGGGCGAGGATGGCTCTTTCCTTTCTCTGACATTGACCTGTTGTTTCTCTTCGCCGATCGCGAGGCCGAACAGGCTTTCAAAGATCCGGTCCGGCGCTTCTCGCAGGAATTGTGGGACCTCAAACTGAAACTGAGCCCGGCATCACGCACGCTGGCCGAGTGCGACCGCTACGACGCCAACAACACCGAGTTCACGATTTCTCTTCTTGACTGCCGCTATCTAGCCGGAGACCGCGAGCTGTTCGGGCGTCTTCACGACAAGGTGATTCCGAAGCTGGCGATGCGTGAGTCGAAGGCATTACTGCAGGGATTGGCGGAGGTAACGCGCGAACGGCATGCAAAGCACGGGCTGACGCTTTATCACCTGGAGCCGAATCTGAAGGAAGCGCCCGGCGGACTGCGCGATTACAACGTGGCCTGCTGGCTGGCGCTGATTTCGGCCATGGACAAGCTGCACGACTGGCCGCACGCCAGTTCCCTGCGTGCTCCGGTGCGCAAGCAGCTCGAGGCGGCGCTGGATTTTCTCATGTCGGCACGATGCTTTCTGCATTTTCGCTACGGACGCGACGACAACACTCTCACCTGGGAAGCCCAGGACGAAGCGGCCGCACGCAAAATCGGAGCGGTCGATGCCGCAGAACTGTCAGCAGCGGACTGGATGCGGCTGTATTTCGGCCATGCACGGGCGGTGCAGCGCACCGTGACGCAGTTGCTGGAGGAAATCCCGGAGGCATGGTCGGCGCTGTACCGGCAGGTGCAGAGCTGGCGGTCGCGGCTCACGACGTCGGATTTTTCCGTAGTCGACGGCCTGATTTTTCTGCAGCAACCCTCATCTCTGCAAGATCCCGAAGTGCTGCTGCGACTGTTTCACTTCATGGCGCATCACGGGCTGAAATTGAGCGCAACCACGGAGTATCGCATCGAGCAGGCGTTGCCGGCGCTGGCCACGACGCCGCCACGGGGCGCCGAGTTGTGGCTCTACCTGCAGGAGACGCTGCTGCAGCCGCACGCAGCCGACGCGCTGAGGGCGATGCAGTCGCTGCGAGTGCTCACCGTGCTGCTGCCCGAGCTGAGAGTGATCGATTCGCTGGTGGTGCGCGATTTCTATCATCGTTTCACGGTGGACGAGCATTCGTTTTTGGCCATCGAGAGCCTGCACCGGCTCAAGCAGTCGCAGTCGGAGTGGGACAAGCGCTACGGCGAACTGCTCGGCGAGCTGGAGGATCCTGAACTGCTTTATCTCGCGCTTCTGCTGCATGACACGGGCAAGGGCGTCCCGGGCGCCAATCACGTGGAGTCGAGCCTGGAGATCGCGAATCACGCCATGGACCGCCTGGATGTGGATCCGAGGGAGCGGGCGGAGGTTCTGTTTCTGATCGCCAATCACCTCGAGCTGTCTGCCACGTTGCGACGCGACATCTTTGATCACGCGACGGTGGAGGCGTTTGCCGAGAAGATGGGAACGCCCGAGCGGCTTAAGATGTTGTGCCTGCTCACGTATGCCGACATCAAAGCCGTGAACCCCGAGGCATTGACGCCGTGGAAGGCAGAGAACGTCTGGCAGCTTTACATCGCGGCTGAGAACTATCTAAACCGCAGCGCCGACCAGCGCGTGCATGCCGATGTCAACGACGAGAAGCTGGCGCGGCTGCGTTCGTTGGCACCCGTAGCGGGGAGCAAATTCAAAGCATTCCTGGAGGGGTTCCCGCAGCGGTATTTGCTCGTGCATACGGCCGAGGAAGTAATGCGACACATGCAGATGGCCGAAGGGCTGGCGCTCGACCCGGTGCAGGTCGAACTGAAGCGTGGCCGGCATTGGTACGATTTGACGCTGGTCACGAAGGATCGTCCGGCTCTGTTTGCCACGCTCACCGGCACCCTGGCGGCGTGGGGCATGAACATTGTGAAGGCGAATGCGTTTTCCAATGCGGCCGGGACCGTGGTCGACACGATTCACTTCACGGACCGGTTTCGCACGCTGGAGCTGAATCTTTCGGAATGGGCGCGATTCAAGAGCAGCGTGGTGAGCGTGCTCCTGGGGGAAGCCGATCTCGATAAGATGCTGCGCGATCGTCAGCGGTCGGAGAAGGGCACGATCGCGAAGGTCAAAGTTGAAACGAAGATCGAATTTGATGATGCCAGCTCGGCGACGACGACGCTGCTGCAGGTGATTGCGCAGGATCGTCCGCGGCTGCTGCATCGAATTGCGTCGTGCTTGTCGGACGAGAAGTGCAATATTGAGATCGCGCTGATTGATACCGAAGGACAGATGGCGATTGACACGTTTTATCTGACGTCGCGCGGAAAAAAATTGACGGCGGAGCATTGCCGACAGCTGGAAAAGGCGCTGGTGGGGGAGTTAAGGGGGGAGTAGGCGTTTCTCGAATTGTGCCGTCCCTACGGGACTCAGTGCCCTCATATAATGGCGACCCGACACTTTCGTGCCGGGCTTTCACATTCCGCCCCTTCGGGGCTATTTCGCGGAAAACTTACAACACCGTCTTTCAACGTCTTTCACCGCAAGGCTATTTCACCTCGAACCTGAACACCGTCTTTTCCCTGAACGTTTCCCCCGGTTTTAGAATCGTGGTCGGAAAATCCGGATGGTTGGGTGAATCCGGGAAATGCTGCGTCTCCAGGCAAAAGCCGTGGCGGCGTTTGTAGACGTGGCCTTGCTTGCCCACCACTGAACCATCGAGAAAATTCCCTGTGTAGAACTGCACGCCGGGTTGCGTTGTCCAGACTTCAAGAAAGCGACCGCTTGAGGGCTCGTAGACGCGTGCAGCCAGAACGAGGCCGTTTTCCTTCGGCGTGTGATTGAGCACGAAGTTGTGGTCGTAGCCGTGGCCGAGGACGAGCTGCTCGTAGTTGTCGTCGATGCGGGTGCCGATTTTCGTCGGCGTTGTGAAGTCGAGGGGCGTGCCCTTGACTGGACGAAGTTCGCCGGTGGGAATCAAGTTCTTGTCGACGGGAGTGAAACGGTCGGCATTAATCATGACCTCGTGATTCAGGATGTCTCCTGTGCCTTCTCCGGCGAGATTGAAGTAGCTGTGCTGGCTTACGTTGATCGGCGTGGCCTTGTCGGTTGTAGCCTCGTAGTCGATGAGGATTGCATTTGCGGCGGTCAGCGTGTAAGTGACTTTCAGTTTTATATTGCCCGGGAAGCCCTCCTCGCCGTCTTTGCTGAGATACGTGAAGACCACTCCGGTCTTGTCTTTCAGCGGTTCGCCCTCCCACACAACACGGTCGAACGTGCGCGTTGTGCCGCCGTGGAGCGTATTAGGGCCGTCGTTCTTCGGCAAGGTATAGGTCTTGAGGTCGAGTGTGAAAGTACCGTTGGCGATGCGGTTGGCATAGCGTCCTACGATTGCGCCGAGATACGGCGGATTGGGGATGTAGCCTTCCAACGTGTCGTGGCCGAGGACGACGTCAGCGAACTTGCCCTTGCCGTCGGGAACGCGAATCGAAACGATGATGCCGCCGTAGTTCATGGCCCGCACTTCAACGCCGTGAGCATTGGTGAGCGTGTACAGGGTGATAGGTCTCCCATCATGCGTGCCGAAGGGCTGAGTTTGGAAACCGGGTTTCGCGGCCAGTTGGGCAAAAGCCACCACGACGGCAGTGATGAACAGCAGCAGGAGTACAAGAGCTCGCGCGATCATGGGCGAGAGTTTACTACGTCACTACTTGCGCTGCCCGTCTGAGAGCAAAGTCTTCGATTCCACCCGAAAGCGGCATGCGTCGCATAGTCCACTCTCGCGCAAGTCAATCCACTCCACCGAGTGGGCTGAGGCCATGGCACAACGATAGTCCTGGCAGTGGGCGAGGTCGAGCGTGTGCCCAAGTTCGTGAATGCATTCCTTGAGCAGACGCTCAGTCAGCAGGGATTGGTCCGCATCAAGGCCGTAGAATTCCTGGCGCAAGCGGTGGAACGAAACGATGGCGCAAGGGCCCCCCATTTGGGCCTCGCCGAACACGTATTTCAGGATGGGGATGTAGAGATCGACTGCGGTCACAGCGAGCAGGCGCCAATCCTGCTGACGGACGAGAACCTGCATGCGTTCGAGAATCTCCGACGAATGATATTGCTGGCGCTCAGGGTGATAATGCGGCGCCGGATCGAGCTCGACGGAAAGAATCTGGCAGGAGACGGGAAAACACCGGGGAATCGCAGCGCAAAGATTTTCGAGGAGCGAGTACTCCAGCTTTCCGACCGGTAGCAGGTGTACGAGATTCATCTGCGTCAAATCCCCACTTCCGGCAAAGTCGGTCAGAAGTGGAGCACCCAGGTCTATCGCGCTTCCACTGGCGCGCGGGTCCAGCCGTAGCGTTTGAGTTTGTGGTGCAGGGTGACACGGTCGATGCCGAGCACCTCGGCAGCACGGCTTTGATTGCCTCCGCAGTCATCGAGCGTGCGCAGAATGTGGGCACGCTCGATTTCATCCAGTGACTTGCCGGCGGCAGAAGGCAAGGCCTGCGACTTGAGGATGAAGTCATGCTCGCGCAGTTCGGGTTCCTGAGCCACGACCATGGCGCGTTCCACGGCGTTTTCGAGCTCGCGGACGTTGCCCATCCAGGATTGCTGCTGCAGCTGGTTCATGGCGGCCGGCTCGATACGCGTGATGTTCTTGTTCATGGCCAGAGAGAACTTCCGCACGAAGTGTTCAACGAGCAAGGGAATATCTTCGCGGCGGTCGCGCAGGGGAGGTAATTCGATGCGGAAGACGTTGAGGCGGTAGAAGAGATCGGGCCGGAAAGTGCCCTCTTCGACCATGGTTTCCAGATTCTTGTTCGTCGCGGCCACACAGCGAAAATCGACCTTAATGATCTGGTTCCCGCCCACGCGAGTGATTTCACGTTCCTGCAGGACGCGGAGCAGGTCGGTTTGAGTCTTCAGACTGATATCGCCGATTTCGTCGAGAAACACTGTTCCGCCCTCGGCAATTTCGAACTTGCCCTTCTTGCGGTATTGCGCGCCGGTGAACGCTCCTTTTTCGTGACCGAACAGCTCGCTCTCGAGCAGCGTTTCGGTGAGGGCGCCGCAATGGATGACGACCAGCGGATGGAATCGGCGCATGCTGGCGGCGTGGATGGCGCGGACCACAAGCTCTTTGCCGGTACCGCTCTCGCCCGTGATCAGGACATTGGCATCCGTGGGGCCGACGGTTTCAATGGCCTCGAAGACTTTGCGCATGGCCGCGCTCTGGCCCACAAGTTCGCCGGGACGTGTCGCCTCAGCGACGGTTTGGCGCAGCCGAACGTTCTCCTTCTCAGCACGCCGATGGGCCAGGGCTTTCTTGACCAGGTGCGCGATCTCGTCGGGATCGAGGGGTTTGCTGACGTAATCATAGGCGCCATTCTTCAGCGCGGTGACCGCGGTTTCGACCGATGCATAGCCGGTCATCATGATTACGATGAGGTCGGGGTCCATTTCGTGGAGGCGGCGCTGCAGTTCGATGCCGTCGGTGCCACGCATCTTGATGTCGAGCAGGGCGAGGTCCCACTTGTTTTCGGCCATGCGGGTAAGGGCGTCGCTGGCGCTTTCGGCAGTGCCGATTTCGTAGCCTTCTTCGCGAAACCACTTTCCGAGCGAATCGCGAACGGTGAGTTCGTCGTCGACGATAAGGATTTTGCCTTGTGTTTCCACGTGAATCACCTCCTGCCAGCCGTGACGGCAACTTCGGGCGGCGCGCCTCTCGCAGCTTCGGAGTCCCAGGGCAAAGTCACGGTAAAAGTCGTGCCGCGGCCAACCTCGGATTGCACTTCGATGTTTCCGCGGTGGCGTTCGAGAATGCTGTGGCTGATAGCGAGGCCCAACCCGACACCGCGTCCGGTTTCCTTCGTGGTGAGAAAAGGCTCAAAGAGGCGGGGCAGAATCTCTGGCGGAATGCCGGTACCATCGTCGCGCACGACAATGCGAACCTGGCTTGGTTCGCGGCTGAAACTGGTCGTGAGCCACAAGTTGCCGCCCTGGGGCATGGCGTCCATAGCATTCATGACGAGAGCTAGAAGCACCTGTTCGATCTGGGAAGCATCGCAGACGACCTGGGGAAGATCGGCGTCGAGCTGCAGCTGCAGTTGAACGCCGGCAAGATCAAGCTGGTGCTGCACCAGCCGAATGGCCTGCTCGATGACACGATTCAGGTTCGTAAGCTGCAAATTCATCGGCGTGGCGCGGGAAAAGGTGAGCAGATTCTTCACCAGGTCGCCACAGCGGCGGCTCTCGCTCGCGATGAGATCGAGCGAATCGCGGATCTCCTGCCGCCGGTCGCGGCCCGCATCGTCGCGATCGATCCACTTGCGCAGCAACTTGGCGTAGGTGAGGATGCCGGAAAGGGGATTGTTGATCTCGTGAGCCAGAACGGCCGCCATTTTGCCGATGGAGGCCATCTTCTCGGTGTGCAGAGCGTGCTCGTGAGCGAGTCTGAGCTCACTGGTTTTCTGTTCGACGCGCTTTTCGAGCGTGTGAGTCCAGGCGAGATTCTGGTTCCGTTCCGCTTGTAATTGCCGGCTCATGGTGTTGAACGACTGGGCCAGCTCGCCAATTTCGTCTTCCGACTGCACGTCAATCTGGTAACCCAGATCGCCGGCGGCCAGCCGATCGGTGCCGCGCCGGAGAGCATTGATGGGAACGCCTACGACACCCCAGATAAAAAACCAGCTCACCCAGCCGATCAGAAAGAGGGCAAATCCGGTGTACGCAGCCATCTGCCGGGTGCTGTCGGCGAGTTGCACGTCGGCCTTGGCAAGAGACAGGTGGGTGTCGATAACACCGAGAATTTGCTCCTCCGGCGGATGGGCGTGGCAAGCGGCATTGGAGCAGGCGGGCTGGTTTTCGATGGGAGTGACGATCGCCAGCACGCGCGTGCCTCCGCCGCTGCGGTAAATGCGGAAGCGATCAGGCCGGTTCAGGCGTGCCAGCGGCTGGGACTGAGCGTGGCAGCCGTAGCAAGCCTCGGCTCTTTTGTCGACTACCTGATTGTGCTCCGCGGGATCGGTGGTGTAAGTGATCCGTCCTTCCTTGTCGAAGATGCGGATCTTCTCCATGCCCGGCTCATCGGCAAATGTGCGAATGGCGCGGTACAAGCCGTCGCGATCGTTGCGCAGCATGTAGTCGGTTGTGCTGCGTCTAATCACGTCGCTGACGCGCTCGGCGCTCACCAGAGCCGCCTGCTCCAGGTGCTGGCGGTGCAGGCGGATGTTGAGATAGCCGAGCAGGGCAAAAATGACAACCATCGCGCCAAGCAGAAGAACGTTGAGCTTGGCGCTCACGCCGAACCTTGGGCGCAGCCAGCGGCGGCGAATTGGTTCAGTCTCCCGCATGCTCCAGCACCGGCGAAACCGATTGCAGAACCGCGCTTGACGTAGCCACCGGCTCCTCCTCGGCTTCTTCTCTGGGGAAGATCGGCAGATACTTCACCGCAACCGCGAAAAGGAAGAATCCCATGGCGACGATCATCAGAGTCACTGAGAATTCCGTCCACTTCGGCACGTAATGGTGTCCCACGTAAGTTTCGAATCCGATGAGGCTCACGTTCAAGCGATTGGTAATGAAACCGAACAGGCTGATGATCGAGGCCAGGTACAAACCTTTGGGTGAGAGCCTGACTTTCTTGAAGCTGAGCAGCGCAATCGGGATGACGAATGACAATGCCAGCTCCAGCCACAGAAAGTATGCTTCGTAACTGGGTTTGACGATTTGGCGAAGCACGCCCCGGCGAACATAGTCTTCAAAGCGAAGCAACGCGTTCACCCAGAGCGCAACCAGCAAGGCTCCGCCCAGCCGGACCAGAACAGAAAGTTCGAGATGACGGCCGAGGGCCTTCGCGCTTTGCGTGGACTCAAAGATCGTCATCGCCAATCCCACCGCGACCGCCGAACCGAAGAAGAAGAACGGCAATGCGGGCGAGTACCAGAACGGGTGCAATTTGGTCGGCATGATCAGATACAGCGATCCGAGCGAACTCTGGTGCAGAGTGGAGAGCAGGATGCCCGCCACGATCAATATGGGGTAGATCTTATGAATCCACTTGATCGGCGTTTTCCAGTTGAGGCGCTCGAACACGTTGGGAAGAAATTCAAAAAAAAGCACTGTCGTGTAGGTCATCACGCACATGCCCACTTCGAACATGACCGAGTGCGGGTTCATGTAGATGAGCTGGTGCCAGATGAACCAGGGACGGCCGAGATCGAAGAGCAGCCCGACGATGAACAGCAAGTAGCCGAGGAACGCAGTCAGGATTGCTGGACGCATGACGCTACGCAGGCTCTGGACGTTGAAGAGATAGACTGCGCCGACGATGCAGAAGCCGCCCGCCGCCAGCATTACGCCACACAGGCAGTCGAAGCCGATCCAGAATCCCCAGGGGAACTGGTCGGTCATATTCGTGGCCGCACCCAGGCCGTGGACGTAGCGAACATAGGTGGAGTAGAGGCCCAAGGCCATGATTACGAGGAAGACGACTCTCCAAAAACTCAGTTTGATTTTCATCGGGCGCCCCCGTTTTTCTTCTCCTCAGCTTCCGCTGCGGCCACTTCGTTGCGCCGATGGGAGATCCAGTAAATGCCTCCGAGCACCAGCGACCAGACGGGAATGAAGTCTGGAACCCTATCCATGACCCGGCCGGTGTACTCGGGCAGGGGCGTATCGCCGATTTTTGCCGAGGCGGGATAGCCAAACTCTTCGACTCTCATGCCAGAAATAATCAGGACGCAGGTTCCACCCACTTCACGGAGCCCGTAAATGCGGTTCACGTAAGTTGATGGATTCTGCCGGATGCGCTCCTGGGCTTCCTTAATGAGATCGTCACGTTCACCGAACTTGGTGGCCCCGGTGGGACAAATCTCAGCGCATGCCGTCTGCTTACCGGCCGCGATGCGGTCCGGGCACATGATGCATTTGCGTACTCGTGGATTCAGCGATCCCCACTCGTACTTGGGCTGGTTGAAGGGGCAGGCGGCCATGCAATAGCGGCACCCGATGCACTTCCACACGTCGTACACGACGGGCCCTTCTGCTGTTTTGTGGAAGGCGCCTACCGGGCAAACCGAAGCGCAGGTGGGATGTTCGCAGTGCATGCACAGCCGGCGCATGAACTTGTCTTCGCGGGTCAGGACAGCAGTGAACTTATGTGCGGATTGCTGCTCTTCGGCAGCAATGGAGTCGTTGTACGGCAGCTTATTTTGCGTGGCGCAAGCTTGTTCGCATTGCTTGCACCCGATGCAAATCGTCGAATCGTATAAGAGTGCTTTGCTCATGAATGATTTTTCCTCGGGCACTTCTGTTCGAGCAGACAGAGATGCCTGAACCACTTTCTCGCGCAGCGTCTGAACTGAAGAGACGGGAGGGACCGATTACCGGAGTAACCGGAACGGAGACACACCGATAGTGAGCTGCTAACCTCATCAGATCAGAGGCTGTCGCAAAATTCAGCAGCGTCAGACAGCTACAGTTTCAACATTTGATGGGAGTTCGGCGGTGATGAACATCACTTCTGTAAGTGACGGTGGTCAATAGGGTCCTGCAGAACTGTGTAAACAGCCTGCTCGTTGCTTTTCGCATCAGAGCGTGTTGCAGAACGCAGCATGATTCGGGGTCAGCGGAACGTATTGGAAACAGGCACATTCGCGGACTCGCTGGCAGATCGCCTCAGTCGATGCGCTTCCGAGGCTGTTGCAATCTTCATCGAAGTCTCCGTTGATTTTTTTTGCAAGCCGTCGGTCCGTTGCCCATCGCACTTCTGTATCTCATTCACTTTGCAGCAGATGCCGCCATGACTCTGTTGCAGCGCACGTGTCCCACTCGTTTGGCCGCGAGATTGCCTTTAGAAAAAGTGGCGAGTGACCAGGAAACCAAGAGGCACTCCAAGCGAGGTGGGTTATGGTAGTCATTCTGGTACTGCTTACATTCGGAATCTTCCTAGCGATTGATTATGTGCGGAGTCAGAAGCAGCTGGAGAAGCAGGTTGTTGCGGCGGGAGCTGTTCGCGAAGCCGTGCCGCGCATGGTCCCGGCGATGGTCGCCGGCTTCCAGGTTCCCGAGAACGTGCGTTATCACGCCGGGCACACCTGGGCACAGAGTGAGAGTCGCGACCTGGTGCGCGTGGGCATGGATGATTTCGCATCCAAGCTGATTGGAAAAATTGAGAGCATCGCCCTGCCGCAGCGTGGACGGTGGGTCCGCCAGGGGCAGAAGATCTGGACGATCTTCCGCGACGGCAAATCCGTGGACATGGTGTCGCCAATCGAAGGCACAGTAACGGACATTAACGAAGCAGTCGTCAAGGATCCGGAGCTGGCGCGCAAGGACCCCTACGGCGATGGCTGGCTGCTGACGGTGCAGGCCCCCGATGCCAAGATCAACTTCCGCAATCTGCTCGGCGGCGCGCTGGCGCGCATGTGGACTGAAGACTCCGCGCTGAGGCTGCGCAAGAGAATGCCGGTCGCGATGGCAGCGGCCCTGGCACAGGACGGCGGCGTGGCTGTGGATGACATCACTGAGCACCTGCCCGAGTTGGACTGGGCGGCGGTGACGAAGGAGTTCTTCCTGTCTTAAAACAGGCTGTCCTGAACGAGTTTCTCAGAACGATGCGATAGGCCCATCTAGCTGCAAGGCCGCCCGGGAACCAACCCCGGGCGGCCTTGTTCTCAGGAGGACTCACTCAGAGATAGCAGTTTCGGAAACGAGACGCGGAAACCTTCGGAATATCCAAAGACCCAGAATAACCGCTGAGGTCAACATCAACACGCGCAGATATTGCGCAACCGGGAGAGCGGCATCGCCGAAAGCCGTGCGCAACAGGCCGAATGTTGCGCTCGAGGCGCACAGAGCAAAATACAACCGCTCGGAAACGCAGCGCGAAATCGCAGCCAGCCACGCCAGGATCGATGCCACCGTGATGTAGATCATCACCAGAACGAAGTCTGAAGGCGGCGCGGAGCCACGAACGATCCCGTTCTTGGGGGCGGCGAAACCATGAAGTGCGATGCCCAGAAAGACCAGCGAGTGAATGAGGGCGATCAGCGCCCGCTTGCGATTGGTCAATATAGCGAAGTCATTCATGGTTGCCCAAAATTGCTCCTTAGAGTTTCGCTTTTCCGGAACGGCTGGCGTGGTGATTGTTCGTACAAAGCATGGTGATTGGGATCACACTTGAGAGGCGCTGGCTCATCGAGCACCGTACTACCGAACAGTTGCATGCGGAAAAAGCAGGTTCCTCGTCGCTCTGCTCCTCGGAATGACAAATTGGCCTTTCGCGGCAGTGGTATCGGCGTTAGCTCGGGTGTTACCATCCGGGCCTATGAATAGCAGAAACTTTGCCCTCTTCTGTAACAGCTTCTTTCTGCTGTGTGGACTCGCGGCTCCCGCTGCTGCGCAGTCCCAGCCGGCGCATCCGGTCGTGCTGCGTGCGGCGCGACTTCTGGATGTGAAGAATGGGCGCGAGCTCAAGCCGGGAGAAGTTCTCGTGGAGGGAGAACGCATCGTGGAGGTGGCTTCCGCGGTGAAGCGAGCAACTGGAGCCGAGGTCATTGACCTGGGCGATCGCACTCTGCTTCCTGGCCTGATTGACGTGCACATTCACCTTTTTCTGCACCCCGGAGCCGAGGATTTGCAGACCGTGCAGGAATCGGTGCCGCAGCGCACGATCATGGCGGCGCTGGCCGCGCACGACGACCTGATGGCGGGCTTTACCGCCGAGCGCGACATGGGAACGGAAGGCGCGGGATCGGCGGACACGGCCGTCCGGAATGCGATCAATCAGGGATTGATTCCTGGGCCGCGGCTGCGCATCAGCGGGAATGCCGTCAACATTCTGGGCGGACACGAGGACGCGATCGGCTACAACCCGGCGCAACATGTGTTGCCGAACGCGGATTACGCCAATAACGCCGATGAGCTTGTCGCTGTCATGCGCCAGCAATTCAAGGAGGGCGCGGACTTCATCAAGATTTATGAGACGGGATCGGACCGAATCAAAGACGGAAAACTGACTACGCCTTACCAGTACACCGAGGCGCAGCTGGAAACCGCGGTGAAAGAGGCGGCGCGGGTGGGAAAGCGGGTGGCCGTGCACGCCACCGGCGAACCGGGAACTCTTTATGCGGCGCAGGCCGGAGTAGCTTCGATTGATCACGCCGATCAACTCAGCGACGAAACCGTACGCCTGATGAAAGAGAAACAGATTTTTGCCGTACCGACGTTCACGATTTTCGAATATTTTGCGGAGCATGCGGCGACACCGCAGCGGGCTGCGCGCGAACATGAAATGCTCGATGTGAAAGCCGCGGAATTCAAGAAGCAGGTCGCGGCGGGAGTACCGATGGCCGTCGGATCGGACGTAGGCCCCTTCCCGCACGGCACGCAGGCGCGCGAGTTCTTGCTGATGGTGAAGTATGGCATGTCTCCGCTGGCGGTGCTGCAGGCAGACCTGTTGAATGGCGCGAAACTGCTCGGCTGGGAGGGTCAGATCGGAGCGCTGGAGCCGGGATTTCTTGCTGATGTGATCGCGGTGGAAGGAGACCCGTTGCAAGACATCGGTGCACTGGAAAAAGTGAGTTTCGTGATGAAGGACGGCGTGGTTTACAAGAAATGACCGTGGCCGGAGCTCCCTCGGCGCAGGCATGACGAAAATTAGTGACGCCGACTGCAAAAGGCTGCGCAGTTACTTTGGTTTTCTCATGAAAAATGACCTCAACAGCTTATTCGTGAATAGCTTCCCGCCACTCTAATGTTGCGCGGCTGGCGGGTCGATTGCCCCTTCCTGAGTGCTCGGCCGAACTCGGCGAGCACCTATGACCTGCTGTCGAGCGCGCTGCCTCGTATTGGTCGTTATCATGGTGATCGCCGTGAGCGTTGTGCTTCCTTCCACTGCGTTCGCTCAGGGGCCGCTGCCGGACGCGCCCGAGCCGTCCATCGAGTTCGCGCCCGTGGCCGCGAATCCAATCGCTCCCAGCCCGTCCGGCGACAACTTCGGCGAGCACCGCTTCTGGGACATGCAAAACATCGCGCTATTCACGGCCGTGGGCGCGAGCAGCGGCGTGGATTTTGCGGTTACCCGCTCCAACCTGCAGAGTGGCGGAAAAGAACTGAATCCCGTCGTGCGACTTTTCGGACGCTCGACACAGGGTCTGGCCGTTAACTTTTGCGGGGAGACAATAGGTGTGATCGGCATCAGCTACTTCTTCCACAAGACCGGACATCACAAGCTGGAGCGCATGGTGTCCACGGTGAACATCGGGATTTCTGTCGGTGCTGCGAGCTACGGCATGACCCACCGATAGCAGATAGCATTCTGGCCTTCGTTTCCGCGAGTCCTTCCTCCAATTTCGACGGAATCCACGTCGGCTTGGGTTGAGTTTTGTACAATAGCGGACATTCGTTTCGGCCGTGATTTATGCCACATTTGCTTTCCTTGATGCGGGAAGACGTCGGCAACGTGATGGAGCATGATCCCGCAGCGAAGTCGCGGCTGGAAGTCCTTCTCTGCTACTCGGGACTGCATGCCGTGTGGTTCTACCGCGTCAATCACTGGTTGTGGAACCACCGCTTTCTTCTGCTGGGACGATGGTTTTCGCAGATTGGGCGATTTCTCACAGGAATCGAGATTCACCCCGGCGCGAAGATCGGGCGGCGGCTGTTCATTGATCATGGTATGGGCGTGGTGATTGGCGAGACCGCGATCGTCGGCGACGACGTCACTCTGTATCAGGGTGTGACCCTCGGCGGCACGGGCAAGGAACATGGGAAACGCCATCCGACCCTCGAGGACAATGTCGTGGTCGGCGGCGGCGCAAAAATTCTGGGAAACATTACGGTCGGCAAGAACAGCCGCATTGGTGCGGGCTCGGTCGTGCTGCGCAACGTGCCGGAACATTCCACCGTGGTGGGCGTGCCCGGGCACATCATTTTTCGTCAGGGCCAGCGTGTGGTGATTACGGACCCGAAGCAGATCAATGATCCTTTGTCAGAAGCGCTGGCCGCGGTTGTGACCGAGGTAAACAAGTTACGTGAGCGAGTTCAGCAACTCGAAGGCACGGAAGCGACGCGGGAGCCGCTCTCGGCTTCGCTGCAACGGATCATGGAAGACATCGACTACCAGATTTAAGGTGGCTGAGCGGTCTCCAAGACCGACACGAATTCCCCACGAAAACTGAAGTTCCAGGCTGTAGCATGACGAAATCCCTCAGCGACTAAAGTCGCGATTATTTTGCGTTGCGGCACTTACGGACGGCCTGAAAGGTCGTCCCTTTCAAAGCCAGACCTAATCAGAGCTTCCCTGGAATATTCTTACAATTCACCCTTCTTCATTTGCTGCACCGCACAGTCGCAGGCGCGCGCGGTGAGCGCCATGTAGGTCAGCGAAGGATTCACACAGGATGAAGAGACCATGGCAGCGCCGTCGGTGACGAAAAGATTCTTGACGTCGTGCGCCTGATTGAAAGCATTAAGGACGGACGTTTTCGGATCGCGTCCCATGCGAGCCGTACCCATTTCGTGAATGGCGAATCCGGGCGGATCTTCCTCGTTGAAGATGCTGATCTCACGACCTCCCGCGGCGGCCAGCATTTCGGCGGCGGTGATCTGCATGTCCTTGCGCAGGGCGAGTTCGTTCTCGCCCCAGGCGCAATCAATTTTCAGCACCGGGACTCCCCACGCGTCGACTCTTTCTTTATCCAGTTCGACGAAGTTGTCATGGTTCGGCAGGCACTCACCGAAGCCGTAAAACTCGAATCGCCACGGCCCGGGATGGCGGAGAGCCTTCTTGAACTCCGGGCCAAATTCGACTTGTGTGATGCCGCGTTCCCAGCCGTCGCGATAGCCCCCGCCCTGACACCCATAGCCGCGTAGAAACTGGGCGTGCTTCGTTTTCACATTGCGGAACCTGGGCATGTAGATTCCGTTCGGGCGTCGGCCAAACCGGACGCGGTCGTCGTTGCCGGGGATCAGCGCATTGGCGCCGGCACCCATGGTGTGGTCCATCAGGTTGTGGCCCAGCTCGCCACTTGAATTCGCGAGCCCGTTGGGAAATTCCGGCGTCGATGAATTGAACAGAATGCGGACCGACTCGAGAGCCGATGCGCACAAAAAGACCACTCTGGAGTGAAATTCCAGAGCAGCGCGAGTTTGCGCGTCGATGACGCGAACGCCGGTGACTCGTCGCGTGCGCGCGTCGAAGATCAGGCTATGTACGACGCTGTGCGGACGCAGCGTCATGCGCCCGGTTTTCTCCGCCGCCGGCAACGTCGCGTTCAGGCTGCTGAAATAGGAGCGCGTGATGCATCCGCGTTCGCAGGGGCCGCAATAGTGGCAGGCGGCGCGGCCGCGATGGTCCTGGGTAAGAATGGCGCAGCGGCCTATGGTGAGCACGCGCTCATCGCCAAAATATTTGGCGACTGCGTCGCGCACGACTTTCTCGGCGCAGCTCATCGCCATGGGCGGAAGAAACTTGCTGTCGGGCAGTTGCGGCAGGCCTAAAGCTTCGCCGCTGATGCCGACGAAGTCTTCCACATAGTCGTACCACGGAGAGATATCGGCGTAGCGAATGGGCCAGTCGATGGCGATTCCGTCGCGCAGGTTCGCCTCGAAGTCCAGATCGCTCCAGCGGTAGCTTTGCCGCCCCCACATGATGGAGCGGCCACCGACCTGGCGTCCGCGAATCCAGCGGAATGGCTTGCCCTCCGCGGTCGTATACGGGTGCTGCTTGTCGCTGACGAAAAATTTGCCCGACCATTCGTCGCAGGCGTAGCACGTGCTTTGAATGGGCTGATCGTCTCGTTGGCCGCGGCGGTCTCCCAGCCCGCGAAATCTCATCTCCCACTCGGGGACGTGCTCGCAGTAATCCTGCTCCGGCACAATGGGACGGCCCGCTTCGAGGACGAGCGTCTTTAGTCCCTTTTCGGTCAGTTCTTTGGCTGCCCAGCCGCCCGTGATGCCGGAACCGACGACAATCGCGTCGAAGGTGGTGTCCTTGGGCATGAGCTCAGTCGACTCGCTCGACCTCTTTACCTTGATTTGGGCTTTGCGCTTTTTCTTGCTCCGCTGCGCACCCGTCAAAACGTCCGGGGATCATTTCAAAATGCAATTCCTGCGTCGCGCCTGCTTCGGAGGTGTAGAAGGCGGTCAGTGTCAGACGACGCAGCATGGGATAGAAGCTTTCAGTCTCCACGGTTGAGTCGTTGTGAGCGGCATTCCGGCGCTCGGTCTCTTCCGTCATGCTCTCTCCCAGCGCGGTCAGCACTTCGGACTGTTGAGCCTGCGCGCAAGTCACAAAGTCGCTCGCGAACAGAGACTGACTGCGGGCGTCCACATCGGCCAGGCCATTCAGGAATCGCGAGCGCTGTGGCTCGTCGTACCATTCGGTGAGCATCAGATCGATAAAGTCGGCGGCGCCCACGTCGGTGGCTCCCGGCGTGTCCGTCCGCGGAAGGATGCTCTCGGCCATCGTCTTCACAGTCTCAAATTGGTGGGCGTTCAGAGTGCGAGGGGCCTGACTTCCAACCGCTGCGCGCGCTTCGCGGAGCGCCGCCAGTAGCTTCACCGGCGCGAATTGCAGCGCCGTGCACGCAGCCAGCACTCGAAGAGCTTCGCGCCGATTCACGAGATAATTCCCTTTGTCGAAAATTCTGTCAGCGTCCGCGACGCACATTGCTTCACGGCGTCGCGCCGGAAGTCAGGATAACATTCTCGGAAGTCCAGAGGATCACCGAGGCAGCGAGCGCAATAGAGAACTCAGCGAGGAACACCAGCTCACGGCTGAACGTTGGTCACGCCCTCTTCGCCCGGCTTCGGAAAATGTTTTTCATACCAGGCGATGGATCGGTCGGTCCAATCGACCACATGTTTGACCTCTTGCAACCCGTGCCCCTCGCGGGGATAGCGGACGAAGACGGTTTCAACGCCCACGTCTTTCAGCGCGATGAAGAACTGCTCTGCCTCGGCTATGGGAACATCGTTGTCGTTCTCGCCGTGCACAATGAGGGTGGGCGTGTGGGCGGCGGCGACGTGCTTGAGGGCCGAGCGCTCCCACGCAACGTCCATCAGATTGCCCTGATGGAGGAATTGACCGAACTCCATCTCCTCGTACTGGTTGTAATACGTCATGTAGTTGTAGCTGACGAGATTGGCGATGCCGGCAGTCGGAATTGCGGCCTTGAATTCGTTGGTTTGGGTGATGAGCCAGTCGGTGAGCTGGCCGCCATAGCTCACGCCTTCGATGCCCATCCGTTCGCGGTCAATCCACAGATAGCGCCGCACAGCGGCGCTCACGGCGTAGAGGATGTCCTGGCCTTCGTCACCATTTTGATCGCCAAAAACAGCATCGGCAAACTTCTGGCCATAGCCGGTCGAGCCGCGGTAGTTCACGTTGAGCACCGCATAACCGTGCGCTGCGTAGACCTGGTTTTTGAAGTTGAGGCCGGGACCATTTTGCCCGTGCGGTCCGCCGTGAATATTCACGATCAGCGGATGCTTCGACGTAGCGGTCATGCCGACGGGCTTGGTAAGAAAGGCTTCAACTTCGAAGCGGTTGTCGTTGCTGACAAAGGTGAAGGATTCGACATCGGCGAGCGTTTTGCCCGCAAGTAGTTCATGGTTGAGATCGGTGAGCTGGCGCGCCGCGCTGGAACCCGATCTGTAATAGAGTTCGCCCGCGTCGCGCGGCGTGGTAAAGGAATATGCGACGGCGCCGTTCTTGCTGACCGAAAATCCGCCTACGCCACCTGCCTCTTTCACGATGTAATCCGGCTGGCCGCCGGCGACAGGCAGTCGCACCAGATGATAGCTTCCGTGCTCCTGAACCGTGAAGTAAACGGCGTTGCCGTCTGGCGCCCACTGGGCGGAACCTTGACGATTGTCGATCACGGCGCCGACTTCGCGGCGATTGCTGCCGTCGGCATTCATGATCCAGACGTGCGTGTCCTCCATGGTGGTCTCGCGGTCGGTGAGGCCGCGGCGCGTGCCGAGGAAAAGAATCGACTTGCCGTCAGGCGACCACAACGGATCGTACTCGCACGATTCCGTCGCAGTGAGGCGGTGAATGCTGTTGTCGGAGAGCTGCACCGTGAACAGATCGTAGTTGAAGAACTCGTCCTGATTAGGCTCGCGGTTGGAGGCAAAGACGATCTGCTTTCCATCCGGCGACCAATCGATGGAATGCTCGTCGTAATTGCCCTGCGTAAGCTGGCGAATCTGCTTGCTCGCGATATCTACAACGAAAATATGCAGACGGTTATTGTCGTTAAAGCGCGTCATGCCTTCGTCGGCATCGGGCTTGTAGAGATAGCGGGTTATTACGATGGGGTCGCCGCTGGCCTCAGCAAACTCGCCGGGCGTCGCGGAAACGAATGCGATCTGCTTTCCGTCCGGGGACCACGCAACTCCCTTGCCTGTGTCGGGGAGCGGGGAATTGGTGTTCTCCCGCACCGCGAGGAAAGTCGCATCACTGCCGTCGGGATGCGCGATCATCAGGCCGTGCTTTTCACCATCCTCACCGGTGAAAGCGATCCATTTGCCGTCCTTCGACCAAAGCGGGCCTCTGGCGGGCTTGTCGCCGCCCAGGCGAGTGCTCTTGCCCGTTCCCACGTCCATCACCCATAGCTGCGCGTAAGGGCGCCCGGGCTGATCGCGCATGGTGATCGTGTACGCGATGTAGCGGCCATCGGGCGAAAGCGACGCGCTGCCAACGGAGCGAAGGCGGGAGAGATCGCTGCTGGTAACGACATCAGCATTGACTGGGATTGTGAAAAACGCGAGGCACAGGCAGATAGAGAACAAAGCAATCTTTGAAGCATGACGCATCGAATCCCCCAGATCGCGCAGGTGTATGAACAGGCACCGTCATACTACAGGAATGACGTACTAGCGAAACGGGCGTGAGCGTGAAAGCCGGCAGCCAGAATTGCGGCTTTACCTGGCAGAGGCTTTGCGGCGCGCTTCTTCGCAGGCTTGCACCGGG
This sequence comes from uncultured Acidobacteriaceae bacterium, assembly GCA_964407245.1. Classification (GTDB taxonomy): domain Bacteria; phylum Acidobacteriota; class Terriglobia; order Terriglobales; family Acidobacteriaceae; genus Sulfotelmatobacter. Next base: position 14,463 of record CAYOUY010000289.1, on the reverse strand, counting down.
TCGCGTCCGGTGACTTGCTTGTACCAGGCAGGATGGAATGTCCACGCCCAGGCTTCGCCCACCGCGCCGCGGATCATCGCCTGAAACGTGCCGGACTGCCCGATAGTGCTGAGGTAGATGTGAATGAAAATTCCGCCCAGCATGATGAGAGCCGAAACATCGTGCAGAACATAACTCACCGCAACGGCCCAGCGGCCAAATACGCTGGCACCAAACCACAAAATCATTCCCGTGATCAGGTACACCACGCAGCCGCTGACGATCTCCCAGAACTGCATTTTCTGGCCGCCGTTGAAGAAGCCCGTATCGGTTGGCTCCATTTTTTCCTGGCCGCCAACGATTTTCGTGAGATTGCGCATCCACTTGGTGTCGGCCGCGGTCCACATCATGGGCTTGATCCAGTTCAGCGCCTGCAGCCCGAAGAAGATCACAAATCCAAGGCCAAACCAGGGATGCATCTCGCGGCTGAGTGGCCCACCGCCGAAGATGGGTGTGAACCAGCGGAAGAGCCACGGCATGTAAATTCCGAAGCCGGTGAACAGCGCGAGAAAGAAGAAGAGAGCGACCATCCAATGCAGGAAGCGTGTGTAAACGCGATGACGCAGCAGCTCGCCTTCGTACACTTCGGTCTGGCCGATTTGCCCGAAAGTGCCGCGCGCCTTGTCGTCGAAGCGTTCGATCGCGGTTGACATCAGCCCTCCCTCTCTTTGATCGGAGGTTCTGGTTGCGGCCGGCGCGGCCCGACGGTAACGTAGTGCATCAAAACCCCGAGCAGGCCGAACAGGGCAAACGTCCCGAGAACTGGCTTGAACAGCCACTTCCAGACGGTGTAGCTCCACGGAATCACAGGATTCCTGGGAAGGCCGCCGTAGCGTTCGGGATTTTCGGCGTCGTGCAAGACGTAGACTACGTGCGTGCCGCCGATGGATTGCGGATCGTACACGCCGGCCTTTTCGAATCCGAAATTTTCCCGCAGCTGCTTCGCCCGCTCTTCGGCGATGAATTTCATGTCATCCTTGCTGCCGAATTTCAGGCAACCGGTCGGGCATGCCTTGATGCAGGCGGGCTCCAGACCCTGACCGACGCGGTCCGAGCACAGCGTGCACTTGTAAACCTTCTTCGTGGCGGGATTGAACTTCGGAATGTCGAAGGGGCATCCGGAGACGCAGAATTCGCAGCCGATGCAATTTTCCTGCTGGAAGTCGACGATGCCGTTCGTATACTGCACGATGGCGCCGTCGGCCGGACAGGCACGCAGGCAGCCGGGATCGGCGCAGTGCATACACTGATCTTTGCGCATGAGCCACTGCACGGTGCCATCTTCCCGTTGAAATTCGTTGAACTTGATGAGATTCCAGAACGAGTGACTGGTCGAGGGCATCGTCTGATACGTGTTGTCGAAGGTGGTGGGCGTGAACGGCATGTCGTTCCACTCCACGCACGCCACTTCGCACGCCTTGCATCCGATGCAGATGGTGGTGTCGACCAGCTTGCAGACGTCATAGTCGCGCTGCATGTCGAAGCCAGCGGCCGGGCCGGAGTGGCCTGAAATCTGCTTGATCTGAAGTGTCTTGCGGTCGCTCATATTTGCCATCAGCGGCTAAAGCCGCTGTCGAACAAAAGGACTAGCGGCGCGGCTTGAAGCCGCGCTCGAATCTGCAATCCTTTCCCACGAATCGGCTACACCTTTTCTATCTTCACCAAGAATCCCTTGAACTCGGGCGTATACGCATTCGGATCGATCACCGTCGGAGTCAGCTGATTCGCCAGTGTCTTCGCGGTCTTGTCTTCGTCTTCGGCGATGCCGCGGAACCCCCAGTGAATCGGAATTCCGATCTGAAACGTCTCTTTCCCGTCGATCTTCATCGGCCGGATGCGGCGGGTCACCATCGCCTTCGCGATGTAGTGACTGCGCGCACTGGTGACCTTCACTTTCTCGCCGCCGCGAATTCCCATGCGGTCGGCCAGTTCCGCCGGCACTTCCACGAACGGTTCCGGAACGAGCTGCACGTTCATGGGATTGTTTTTGGTCCAGTAGTGGTAGTGCTCGGTCAACCGGTACGTGGTGCAAATGACGTTGTAGCCCTGGTCGACGGTGCCATACTTGTCCGCGTCCGTCTTGTACTTTTTGACCACGGGATTGTTCGACTGATTGGGATGCAGCACGTTCGCGATCGGGCTTTCGATCGGCTCGTAGTATTCGGGAAACGGACCATCTTGCAGTCCGCCAAGCGGCACAAACAATCGTCCAACGCCCTCGGGGTTCATGATGAAGGGCCCCATGTGATCTTTCGGTGGCGAATCGGCCTTGAAATCCGGGACATCGTTGCCCACCCACGATTGTTTGGCCTCGTCCCACCAGACCTGGCGACGCGATGCATCCCACGGCTTGCCGTTCAAGTCGCAGGATGCACGGTTATACAGCACGCGGCGGTTCGCAGGCCACGACCACGCCCAGTTGGGATAGATTCCAAGCCCGGAGGGATCTTCGGTGCCACGGCGCTGTGTCATCGCGCCGGCTTCGGTCCACGATCCGCAATAGAGCCAGTTGCCCGAGATCGTCGTGCCGTCGTCTTTCAGCCAGGCAAAACCGGGAAGCTGTTGGCCAGCCTTGATGGTGACATTGGTCTTGGGATCGGTCAGATCGGCCAGCGCCTTTCCGTTGATCTCCTTCGCCATTTCAGCGAGCGACGGATTGTAGGGATTCGTGTAGGCAAACGAAGCATTCAGAATGGGGTCGGGAAACTTGCCGCCCTCCTTCTGGTACAGCTCACGCACCTTCAGAAAGATCGTCGCCAGGATTTCTTGATCCAGCCGCGCCTGGCCCGGCGGCGGCAGCGCCACGTTTTTCCACTGCAGCCAGCGGGCGGAATTCACGAAAGTTCCGTCTTTCTCAGCAAAGCCCGCGCCCGGCAGGCGATACACGGTGGTGCTGATCTTCTTCATCTCGTCGGTCGAGATGCCGGGCGCTCGCCAGAATTCGCTGGTCTCGTCGGGATAGATTTCGCACACCACCAGCCAGTCGGCTTTTTTCAGCGCGTCAATATTTTTCTGCGAGTCCGGACCGATCATGACGCCGTTCATGCCGAAGGCGAATAAGCCTTTGACCTTGCCCTCGTACATTTCATTCCACAAGTTCACCCAGGAGTAGTTGCGGTCAACTTTGGGCAGGTAATGGAAAGCCCAGTCGTTTTCTTTCGTCGCCGCTGGCCCGTACATCGCCTTCATGAGCGAGACGGCAAATTTTGGCGTGTTCGACCAATAGTTGAAGGAATCCCACGGGTCAGGTTTCGCGGCAATCGGAGTGATGCGCTTGAGGTATGCGGCGAAATCCGTATCCGCCGGTGTCGGAACTTTCAAATATCCCGGCAGAATGTCGAACACCCCGGCCATATCGGTCGCGCCCTGAATGTTCGAGTGCCCACGCAGCGCATTGACGCCACCGCCGGCGCGGCCCACATTGCCCAGGAGCAATTGCAGGATGGCCGCGGTGCGAATGATCTGGGTGCCGAAGCTGTGCTGCGTCCATCCGACGGCGTAAATGATGGTGGCGACCTTCTTCATGTCGCCGTCTTTGCGGACGGACGTGAACATCTCCGCGGCCTTGAGGAATTGGTCTTTCGGAATTCCCGTGATGCGCTCGACCATCTCGGGCGTGTAGCGCTCGTACTGCTTCTTCAGCAGCTGAAACACACAGCGCGGATGCTGCAATGACAAGTCGAATGCCGTTTTCGGCGGCAGTGCCGGTGGGGGAGGGGGAGCCGGAGCTGCGCCTTTCGCGGCTGGAGGCGGTGCAGGCTGTTCATATTGCTTGGCAGGAGTAGGTTCTACCGGTTTCCCGGTCAGATCTCCGCCTTCTTCATAGTTCCAGGTTGACTTGTCGTAGGTCTTCTTTTCCGGATCGAAACCGGAGTACAAGCCGTCATCCGGAAGCTTGAACTTGTCCTTGATGATGAGCGCGGCGTTGGTGTAGTTGACCAGATAGTCGTGGGCGATGCGATTGTTCTCAATGGCGTAGCGGATCAGGCCGCCGAGGAAGGCAATGTCGGCGCCGGCGCGAATCTGCAGAAAAAGATCGGCGGTAGCGGCGGTTCGCGTGAGCCGCGGATCGACCACAATCGTTTTCGCATTACGATGAAGCTTGGCCTCGATCGGCCACTTGAAGCCGCAAGGATGGTTTTCGGCTGGATTCCCACCCATGATCAACATCATGTCGGTGTTCTTGATGTCGATCCAGCCGTTGGTCATCGCCCCGCGTCCGAATGTTGGCCCCAAACTGGAGACCGTGGGGCCGTGTCAAACACGTGCCTGGTTTTCCAGGCACGTCACCCCCATCGAACGCATCGACTTCACAACCAGGTAATTGAACTCGTTGGTATCGGTACAGCCACCGGCGAAGGCCAGTGTCTCGAGACGATTGACCGTGTTTCCTTTCGCATCTTTTTCCAGGAAGGTTGTATCGCGAAGCTGCTTGGTCCGTGTGGCAATTTCATCGATGGCCTGATCCCAGGAAATGTCGTCCCAGTGGTCGGACCCCGGACGGCGTACCTGCGGCCTGAGCAGCCGGCGATCATTCACAATGTCCTGCAGCAGCGAAGACCCCTTGGGGCAAAGCGTGCCGCGATTGATGGGATGATCGGGGTCGCCCTCAACGTGCACCACCTGCGGAGTTACGTTTTTCGCGCCATCGCCGATGGTATGAATAATGACGCCGCAGCTCACAGAGCAATAGGGGCAGGTGCTGCGCGTCTGCGTGGTCCGCGAGATCTTTAACGCCGCCGCCTGCGCCTGAAGAGGCTCGACATCAAAACCGAAAACGGAAATGCCTGCGCCTCCAACTATTCCCGCTTTGAGGCCCGCACTGAGGAAAGAACGTCGCGAGAGTTCCATTGGGATCTCCTCCCGGTTAAGACCTGCACTCGGAGCCACCACTACAAAGCGCTTGTCAGGAACGCCTCATCCCACAATGTCGGAAAAGTTACACCCGTAGGCGCGTAGGTGTCAATCACGGTTTGGAAGGTGCAACCGCAGCTTAGAAACCGATCAGATTGCGAACCACTTTGGCATAGCCGTGCTCGCTCGCCCATACGTCGAGGACTGCCAGCGCGGCTTCGTCCATCAAAGGGACGGCGTTCCCGTTGACCGTCATGTCCACGGCTTTGAGGTAGCGCTTGCAAGTGTCGCAGGCTTCCACATGAACGTGGACGCATTCTTCGGCGGAATATCGGGGGAGTTTCTCCTTGTCTTCTTCGCCGCACCAGGGGCACACGATGCGGCGAAACAGCCATTCGTGCAGGCAAAATGAACACAGAAGCCATCGGCTCGCGCCTTCTCCTTCTGGACGCAGTACCGCGAGCTGAGGCAAGCCGCCGCACGCCGGGCAAACAGGTTTGCTGTAATTTGAGTTGGCCGGGATCTGTGATTGCAGCTTTTCGGCGATCGGCTGAAGAGTGGCACGGGCGAAGAAATCATCCAGAGCAGTTAGTTCCGATGGTGTTGCCAGCGCAGAGTGCAACAGGGTTTGCCAACGCGCTGCGCCCGAGGTCTGCAAGGTGCCAGCATGCTGGGCCAATGCATCTTTCCCATGCTCCACAGCGAGAGCCAGAAGCGAAGGCATTCGGGAAGATGCGACGGCTGGATCAATCTGTTCCCGTAGAGCGATTCTGGGATCAAGGGCGTCTTTGAAATCCTGCGCTACGTTACGCTGAAACCGCAACACCCGTTCGTAGAACTCCAGCAAATCCGTTGCGCTTGGATATAGATTGCGCAACTCGCGAACTCGACTCGCGCGAGTTTCCCACGGCGAATTATTTGGAGCGGTCACCAAATCATTGAAATGTGGTAGTCAGTTGGTAGTCACGCGCTGTAAATAGCAGGAATCAAAGGACCGGCGGAGCGCGCAGTCTTACACTAACCTTTCTCCGCCCAAATTCCCTGCTAAGGGAAATTTACAAGGAATTGTAGGTTTTTTGCCCTCAAAATTGTACTTGTTTTTCTCGAATTCGTCGCCTCAAATCGGAACAGGTCATCCCGGGAGATTGGGATTCTAATCTTGTGTCGAACCTCAATGCGAGTCGAACACAATGAGCACTTGTGCCGAGTGAACAATTGCGTTCGTTCCCGTCCCCGCGACCGCCCGAATCGAGAGTACCGTGATTTGTCTCTGCCTCGGCTGCGATGACGGATGACCACAACCAGTCATGCAAGCAAGTAGCACAGCCGCAACTGCCGAAAGGACCTGAGCGCGCCTCCTGCGAATCGTGCCTAACAGCACGACAGAGAGAATTCCCACCATCCCAGCCAGCAAAAACCCTGCTCGCGATGGCGTTGAGCGGGTTGATGAACTTTGGATTCTCAGCTCGCTGACCCCACTCGACAGCGACGGCGGTGAGAAAACGCACTCATAACCTTCCGGCAATCCGTCGGCACACAAGAGTTGACTGGTTCCTCGAAATCCCTCGCCGGGCGTCACTGTCACTTGGAGGCCCGGGTTCGGCGTTGTGAGATCGATTGAGTGCGAGGAAAGGGTCAGAGCAAAACCGCTTCCGGAGGTCGGAATCTCTTCAAGCAAGACAGGAGAAACACTCGGAGCAAACTGAGCATTTCCGCTGAAATTGGCGAACAGTTGGTGCACGCCCGGGGCAAGCACGGGCAAAGCAAGAGATGCGATTCCAGAGTCATTTGTAATGGCTGTACCCAGAATGGCTCCTCCATCCAAGAAACTCACCTGGCCGGCTATCCCGCCGCTCGGTGCCGCTACGAATGCCTGTAGTAGGAACTGGTTCCCATCGGTGCCAGTCACGACGGCAACCGCGGTCGGGATCAGACTACTTGCAGCCGGATTGATCGTGATTGTAGAGCTCGCTGATGTGCTGGCGGCAAACGTCGCATTCGCATTGAATGTTGCGGTGATGGTGTGTGTTCCGGTTGCGAGCGAGGCCGTGCTGAACGTGCAGCCGCCATCCGCTTGCAGAGAACTGGTTCCAAGAGGCGTGCTGCCGTCGTAGAATGTCACACCCCCAAAAGGAGTCGTTGAATCGGACGAAACATTCGCCGAAAAAGTTATAAGCGTGCCGACGGTTGCCGATGTCGTCGACGGTGTGAGCGAAGTTGAAGTCGCCGTGGCGTTTACGATCACCTGGACTGGAGAGGACGTGCTCGGCTGGTAGATCGCCTGCTCGTTAAACGGATCTTGCCATCCCTGGTACACGGCTGTGAGACTGTGCGTCCCCGCACTCAACAGATTGGTATCGAGCTCCAGGAGCCCGTTGCTGTAAATCTGTTGAACGCCCAAGGTCGTTGTGCCATCAAGAAAGGTCACATTCCCTGCCGGGACTGCGGCCGAATTGGCGGTCACAGTTGCGGTAAGGCGAACCGTCTGGCTGGTATAGACGGTCGTCGGAGAGGCGACTAGCGTCGTGTTCGTCGAATAGACAGGCGGCTGCACCGTGAGCGGAGCCGTGAAGTCTTCGGAAGCATAAGTCTGATCGCCATTGTAAGTAGCTGTAACGGCGTGACTACCTGTGTTCAGTGTTCCACTGTAGGTATAGCTGGCCTGTCCGCTGGCCAGCGTTGTCGTGTGGATGTAGGTGCCATCTATGCCAAAGCTCACCGAACCGGTGGGTGTGGGGCCAGAGGGTACAGATAAAGCGATGCTCAGCGTGACAGGTTGTGAGTACTGCACAGGATTCGGCGATACCGTGAGCGAACCGCTGCTCAGGGCCCCTTCCGGAGAATTGCTGGTGGGTTCATTCAGCAATACAACAACTGTGGTTCCATCGTAGTTCGCTGCCTCAATGTCAGGAAATCCGTCGCCGTTCACATCTGTCACGGTAAGCCCCGAAATCTGTTGTCCAGCAACAAAGTGCTGCTCGGCACCGAACGTGCGATTTCCCTGACCTTCCATCACCGCGATGACGCTGCCATCGCTCATGACCAGGTCGGGCTTGTGATCCTGATTCACGTCGGCAACTACCAGCTGCGTGAAAGCATGGGAAATGGTTAACGAAACCGCAGGTTGAAACGTCCCGTCTCCGTTGCCGTAACAGATAAGAAGGGGAGATGGAAGTCCGGTTTGATTCGGATAAGGAACAATCACGAAATCTAGATTGCCGTCGCCATCCACATCCGCTGCCACAATGGAACTTGGAAGGGCCTGTAGCGATGGACCGACAAGGTTAGCCTGTGTGAATGTGCCATTCCCGTTCCCCAGCCACACGCGCATGAAACCAGACTCGTAGGTGAGGGCGTCTAATTTTCCATCCTTGTTGAAGTCTCCGATCGCTGCGACTCCTGATGTTGGATAGTTGACCGGAGTCGTTACCGAAGTGAAGGTGTCATTGCTTTGCCCCAGCATAACCAGAATGCCGCTGCTCGAAATCGAGATCATGTCGCTGTGGCCGTCGTTGTTGAAGTCGCCCACCAACGATGGCCCCGTGTTGATCGCCACGGGCGAAGCAAACGTGGCATTCCCCTCTCCGTAGAGAATGAAAGGCTGCCCAAACGGAAATGCGGAAGTGTCTTCCAGGATGTCAAGGTCGTTTTTGCCGTCGCCATTGAAATCGGCAGTCACCATACTTTGACTCGGAGCAGTGGTTGAGTAAGTTTGATTCTGACTGGGGGCTAGAGAGAAGTTGCCGGCCCCGTTTCCCACTAACACGAGCGGATAGGTCGCCGACACGGTAACCGCAATGTCAGGCAGCTTGTCTCCGTTATAGTCCGCAACGCTTACCGTGCCTACGGTCGTACCCAAGTCGTAGGAATCGCCACTGGCAAATGTGCCGTCGCCATTGCTTATCAGAACGAGAAGGCCGCCTTCCACCGTCATTACCACATCGCTGTAACTATTCCCAACGAAGTTAGCGGTTGCGAAGTCGTTCGAGTAGTAGCCCGGAGCTAGCGCACCAGCTACGGATGCGGTCGCGTTCCCGAAGGAAAGATTCCCCTTGCCGAGAGCGACTGCTACGCCAACTGGGCTTGTCAAGAGCAAATCCGCGATCCCGTCTCCATTGAAATCTCCCACACCCGCCAAGAAGTCAGTGCCCGGAACATTCGCAACGACGGTGGGAGAACCGAACGTTCCGTCGGAATTTCCTAGCAGAACTTGAATTTGTCCTGGGGTGGTGGCCATGCCAACCAGATCCGGATGCCCATCGCCATTCAAGTCTGTAAACAGTACCGCGCGCGAAAGATAATAAGTAGCAGACTGAAAGGTACCGTTTCCGTTGCCCAAAAGTACGTAGGTCTCTCCTCCCGCGAGGTCGTTAACAACGATGTCAAGATAGCCATCTCCATTTAAGTCGTAGAGATAAGTTTGTGTTCTACCGGTGAAATAATACGGGCTTAAAATCGAACCAAGCGTGAACTTTCCCGTGTTATCGCCCAATAGAACATAGACTGTCGCGCTCGTGAAATCGGCGGCAACCAAGTCAACCACACCATCGCCATTCACATCACCAAATGCCATGTTGGTATCGAATGACGCGCTGCCTCCGTTGGAGCCGCTATGCGACACATTCGTAGTCACCGCTGATCCAAACGTGCCATCTCCCTTGCCCGGATAGACGGCAATTTGGCCTCCGGATGATGTGGCGCCGCCGACTATGATGTCGAGTACTCCATCGTTTGTGACATCGGCGAGATTGATAATTGGGCCGAGACCCGCGGGCAGGACGAGGTCTGCCTTATGAGAAAACGTGCCGTCACCGTTTCCCAACAAGATGTGCAGGCCGTAAGGAGAGATGCCGTCTACATACACAAGGTCGGGAATTCCGTCGCCATTCAGGTCCCCCGTCGCAATCGCCTCGGGATCGTATGTCGTCTCTATCAATCCTGGATTCTTGAAAGTTTGGGCATGCGCTCCGAAGAAGACTCCCGCGACGAAAAGAATGAGTGCTCCTATGAGGAAGCGCGGTCGATGCGCGTACATAAATCCCTTCCCTGAGGCGACCGAAAGTGAGCCAGTAACATTAGCACAATGTGAATCGGGCAGAAAGAAGCAAAATGTTGCACATGAATGTGAAACTGTGACTCCGTTCATTGACGGCCAACGCTTTATCGAGGATACTGGCTGCCTCTTTTCGTTCCTGTTGGCTATGGAGCGAGGGCAGGTTCTTCCAAATGCGTCTGATTAAGGTCCAGCCGAGTTTGTGTGTGCGTCTTTCTTACCTCGCCCTGGTTCTTCTCATTTCCCTTCCATTTACCGGTTGTGGCAGTAGCGGTGGGTCTCAGAGTCTGCCACCTCCACCGGACTTTAGTCTTGCCGTAAGTCCACCGACGGAGACCCTGAACGCCGGCAGCACGGTATCCGTCGACTTGTCGGCAAACCCCTCAAACGGATTCAGTTCGCAGGTCGCGGTTCAGATTTCTGGTCTCCCGGGAGGCGTCACGATTTCGCCCACGAATGTGACGCTCACTCCGGGAACTCCGCAACAACTCACACTCAGCGCTCTGGCTACCGCGCCGTCCGCGAATGCCACGGTGACTTTCACTGGAACGTCCGGCTCTTTGACGCACAACGTCAGTCTAGGTCTGACCGTGCAAGGCACATCGAACGGTGTCCCAGTTCGCACGCGTTACGTCAGAACGGATGCGACCACGGAGTACTACCTGTGGGTCAATCAGCACTGGATTCTCTATCACGCCGCGACGGGCCGCTATTTTGTGACTGACCCTTCATCGAACCAGATCATCGTCATGGATGCGCCTACTCAAACCGTGATCGCCAGAATCGGCGTCCCTGGTGCTTTTGGATTGGACGACACTCCCGACCACTCGACCATATATGTAGGAACGCAGGTTGGAGACGTTTACGCGGTCGATCCGGTGGCCATGGCCGTGACACAGCGCTATATCGCCTCTCAGATTGGCCCTTATGGTTTTGCCGCTTCCCAAGTGCTGGTTATGGCGGACGGACAAATTGCCCTGATTGGGCTCTATAACGGCGTCGACGGCACGATTGATCTTGCACTATGGAACCCCGCCAACAACTCCGCCACGATTTATGGAGGCCTTGGAGGAATTGGCTTCCCCTGCAACGTCGGTACTCTTGGAGGCTTTGCTCGCACCGTCGACCGGACCCAAATCCTTTTGGGGAACATTAACGGAGGTGGGCTATGCGAATTTAACCCCACTACGGGCACATCCTATACGGTCTCGGCCAGCTCCTTGCAGATCACCACGACTCCCGATGGAAACTCGATCATCGTGCCGAATGGAACTGGCGTGACCGTCTTCAGCTCTCAGAATCTTGAGACCATTACTCAAATCCCGATTCCGAGCGGGGTTGGCCCCGGTTTAGTGGTGAGTGCAGATTCAAAGACCCTCTTCGTCCCACAGGAGACGGTCATTTACGCTTATGATTTGGCGTCAGGGCAGCAGGTCGGGTGGCTGCCCAACATGTATATCCAATTCACGAGTGGCGGCATGGCGTTCGGACCCATAACGTCTCCTTATCTGCTGGCCACGGACGGCTCCGGCCTTTTCGCCGGCCCCACCGAAGAGGGCGTCGGCTTCATGGATTTGTCTAAGATCCAAACCGGTCCGGTAGGCACGCAGTTCACGAATGGATACCTGAATCCAGCTACAGGCCCAACTGCGGGTGGAACTGCCACCCAGTGGTCCGACCCGAATTCAGTCGGCACTTTGGAGTCCATCTATTTCGGCGCGAATCTAGCGACATCGATTTCGGCCGCCTCCGGCTATATCAACGCGACGAGTCCCCCGGGCACATCCGGCCCGGCCGACGTGTATACGTTTACCAATGATGGTGGAATGCAGCTATTACCGGAAGCTTTCAGCTATGGCCCGACGATTCTGGAAGTCACACCCAGCATGGCGACGGCCGAGGGCGGGGGAACCGGTTATATCTACGGCTACGGCTTCGGCAGCACCAGTTCCAACACGGTGCCGACTGGTCTGACGGTGACGGTGGGCGGTGTCACCGTGCCTGTCACCGCGTTCAACGGAAATGCCTACGACCTTGCAGCGCCACCTTTTCCGTTGCAGAGCCTGGCGTTCACCATACCGGCAGGCACCAGCGGCAACAGCGTGGACGTGACCGTCACCACGGGTTCCGGTGCCGCTACCTCATCCTCTGCGCTGACATATTTGCCAGCCACGCAGCAGTTTCCGCTGAACGGAGCGGAACTGGCGCAAGGTATCTACGATTCTTACTCCGACCTGTACTACTTCACAGACGCGACTCAAATTCAGGTTTTTTCGCGGGCGCAAAATCAATGGCTAACGCCGATTTCGATGCCGAAATCCGCGCAAAGACTCTGGGGGATTGCACTATCTCCCGACGGCAGCCAAATGGCCGTCTCTGACCTGGAAAACGGCAACATCTATGTGCTTTCAAACTTTAACAACTCCAGTCCGACGATCCAGACCTTTTCCGTGAGATCGGTCTCCTCATTTCTAGTGAATGCTTGCGGCTTGGCGATCAGCGATTCGGGAAACATCTACTTCATGGTGGTGGTGATCGGCCAGGGAGGAGGAGCCGACCAGTTCTTCAAACTGGATACGAACAACGACACTTTCTTCAACTACCTGATCGACGCTCCCGGTCTGGGCAACTCTGATGCCTATCTTCGGAACGAAATCAGTTCCGACAATGCTCGCGTCTTCTTCAATGCGGATGGGGCTGTCTTCAATATCGACACCACGACTGACAAGATCTTTAATGCGACCGAGGATCCGAGTTGTTGTTACGGGAACTACGAACTGGCGCTCTCCAGCAATCAGACCCAGTTCACTGCGACCTTTTACATCTATGATTCTGATCTGAACAACGAGTCTTATTATGCCCTTAACGATCGCGAGATTCTAAACATCGCCTACGTCTATGGGGCGAAGCTAAGTCCAGATGGCCGCCTGCTGTTTCAACCTTCCACCAACGGAATCGACGTTTTCGACGGAAATATTGGAAATCTCAGAGAGCGCATTTCGCTGCCACTTGCTCTTTCTCCTAATTATGATGCGCTTGTCTCCGATGGAGACGACAACGTAATGGTTGCCATTACAGGCACGAGCGATAGCGGAGTCGCCGTGATTGACCTGACTTCGCTTCTTGAGCCCTCGACGTCCCTTTATGATCGGGCGCGATCTCAAGCATACAGACGGCGCGTTGCGAACATGAGTTCGGTTGCTGCGCACTACGATCCCCGCAGTCGCGGCGTCCGTTCTATTCCCCATCGCACTCGCGACTGGCCATCCGGCCGTGTCGTCCACCGCCCCTAGCTTCAAGACCGATTGTTTTCCCGACGGAGCCTAATCAGACACGAGATTTTGATTTGCCTGTACTTCTAAAACCGTCGGGGGTATTTATGCGAAAGGCAAAGTCGGCGTGATTTCGACCGCCGGGCGGCGCGGAGAATTCGTCGCGCAAATGTGATGGAAGTCATTGACAGCCCATTGTTCCTCGTGTAAATTCCCGCCGTCTACGTCGGGGCCTCTTGGGCCCTGGAGACTTTGGTCTCTCGTTTCGTCTAATTGTCGTGGCAGTTGATGCGGAAGGCTCTTCGCCCGAATCTGATGAGCCTTGACGAGCGAGCTTGAACCCTCCGAACCGCAACTAGATTTGCGAATAGCCGCCTGGCCGAAAGGGTAACGACATGCCTTCCAAGCGATCCGCCTTTTTCCTGTCAATTCTGATTCTGGGAATGGTTATTCTCCCCTGCATTTCCGCGGCGGCGGATTTTACGCTGACGCCGACCAAGCTCACCTTCGGCAATCAGGTCGTGGGGACAACCAGCGCCAGCCAGAGCATTACCCTGACGAATACGGCCAGCGGCACGATCAGTGTCACCTTAAGTTCGGTCGCCAACTTTACGACTTCTTCGAATTGCAGCAGCGTCGCCAAAGGCGGAACCTGCACCATTTATGTCAGCTTCAGCCCAACGACTACCGGGAGTTTGTCCTCGACGCTGGCCGTCAGCGATGGCGTCACCGACAAATCTGTTTCTCTGACCGGCACCGGGGTACCGGCCACCACGGTTTCGCCGACCAGCCTGGCTTTTGGAGATGTCGGTCTGAACAGCTCCAGCGCGACCAGCACGATCACGCTGACGAACAACCAGGCAATCAACCTCAATCTGATTGCCGTCAGCAGCCCGAATCCCGCCTACGCGGTCCTCAGCCCCGCTAAGGGCGGATGCAACGGAACCCTGGCGCCCTACGCTTCCTGTGTTTTCACCGTTGTGTTCACGCCAACATCGTCAGGCGCGCAAAACGAGACTCTGATCATCACCGACGACGCAGCAACCAGTCCACAGTCCGTTGCCATCACCGGAACCGGCGTCGCGCCCATCTCGGTAAGCAAAAGCAGCGAAACCTTCTCCACTCAAGTTCAGGGTACGACCAGCACGGCCAAGACCATAACCCTCACCAACAATCAATCGATTGCGCTGAACTCTGTCTCTTTGTCGGTGGCAGGCAACAGCGGCGATTTTTCCGCTTCCGGCT